>JAZKSP010000094.1:0-6198 GCA_036626005.1 Thermoplasmatota archaeon
AGATCTTCTTTTGTCAGTCCATCAGCGACGCTCAGTCCTTGGGAATGATCTGTAAGGGCGATATACTCATATCCGATATCTTGAGCTTCTTTTGCCATCTCATAAACAGTGTTCTGTCCATCACTCCAGTCGCTGTGAGACTGTAGGTCACCTTTTATGTCATCTAGATCGATCAGAGCAGGGAGGTTTTTTTCCTTCGCAGCCTCGATCTCCCCTCGATTTTCCCTCAGTTCAGGCGGTATCCATTCAAGAGATAATGCGTTGTAGATCTCTTCTTCGGTCTCTCCGGCTATCTTTTCATCTGTCTCTTTTTTGAATAACCCGTACTCATTGAGTTTGTATCCCTTGTCGATCGCGATCTGTCTGAGAGGCACATTGTGTTCCTTAGCTCCTGTAAAGTATTGGAGAGCGGCTCCGAAGCTTTCCTCGTCAACCACTCTCAAGTCCGCTTGGACGCCCCCTATCAACCTGACACTGGTCTTGGTTTCACCCTTGACAAGCACATCGTCGACTTCTTCATAATCGGCAAAAGCGTCCATCAGTTCATCTGAATTTCCAGTTGCGAGAATATCTATATCTCCTATCGTCTCTTTCCATCTTCGCAGACTTCCAGCTTTTTCTATCCTTTCAGCCTTGGTTTCTAGATATTCTATTATCTCTTCTGAGACAGGTATGACTTCATCCAAAAGATGCCGACCGGAGATCTCCTCCAGCATCTCTATTCCGCTGATTATCTTCTGTTGCGTCTTCTCTCCGAACCCTTTGATATCTTTGATATTGCCTTCTTCTGCTTCCGTTTTTAAAGAATCAAGGTCCTTTATCCCGAGTTCATCGTGTAGCTTTTTCGCGCTCTTCGGCCCGATGTCAGGTACTCTCATAACGTCTATCAAACCTGAAGGCAATTCTTCCTTCAACTCTTCGAGATATTCTAACGAACCTGTCTCTATTATCTCCTTGATCTTCATTTCCATCGCATCTCCCACACCTTCGATCTCTTTTAGATCGTCATCTTCATAGTAATGTGAAATATCCTCCTTCATCGACTCTATCTTCCTTGCGGCTTTTCTATAAGCCCTAGGTTTGAAGTCCACCCCTTTAAGCTCGAGCAGATCAGCTATCTCATTGAACATCTGAGCGATCTTTTTATTCATCATGTTAATGAAATAGTAAGACAGGATTATAATTTTTTTTGAGCTGTGTATTCGATTAATGTTAGCAAATTTAAAATAACACTATTATCTGTGCTGTAGTTATGGCTGAAGAAATCCAAAAGTTTATTGCATTTATATTGGTTTCGCTGTTGGTCTTCTCATATTTTTCTGTGGTAGGGTCTGGTGTGCAAAGTTCGAAAGAGGTTTCTAAGGAGATCGTTGTGATAAAAGGCGTTGAAGAAGATAAATTGAGAACTTATGATGTCGATATTATCGACGAGTACGGTCGATATACTTTGGTAGAGATCAATAGTGCTGAAATTGGGGAATTGAAAGAAGAGGGAATAAATGTCAAAGAGTTACCCGGTCGGACAGAAATATCTGTTAAAGGCCATACCTTCGATGTTCTAGATGGGCAGCCCGACCTTGATCCGGAACTCAAGATCGATGGTTATAGGTCCGATGAAGAAGGCCTTTACGTCATCCACATGCTGGGACCTGTGAATCCAGAATGGCGAGAAACTCTAGAAGAAGAAGGCGTTGAAATAATAAATTACGTTCCGAACTATGCCTATGAAGCTAGGATGACACCTGAAGAAGCGGAAAGAGTAGAGGGCCTTTCCTTTGTCGATTGGGTCGGTATCTATCAGCCAGAATTCAAGCTCGCAGAGAACTTAGAACCGGGACTGGTGGACATAAAATTGGCCGGAAAGGCCGGAAAAGAAACATTGAATGAGATCGGTTCTAAGACTGGATTTCTATCACTCACTGATCTTTCAAAAAAACGTACCAGTTTGACCGCCGAAGTAAGGACTGAAAAAGATCTTTTGGAATTGGCCAAGATGAACGAAGTGTATTATATCTCTAATCAAGCTGAGAACAGACTCCATGATGAAGTAGCGACTCAGATAATCGGAGGAGGGGCGTGGATATGGGATTCAGATGATAATGCTTCCACTCCATATAGAGGTATTTCAGATCATGGTGCTCTCGTGAATCAACTCGGTTGGACAGGAAAAAATGAAACAGTAGCTGTAGCGGATACTGGTATCAATCCAGATCATCAGGACTTCCAAAATAGAGTCATAGGGGGTCACTATTGGGAAGGCAGTACATGGGAAGACGATCATGGACATGGTTCTCATGTAGCTGGATCTGTAGCCGGAAATACTTATAATGGGACAAATACGACATTAGACTCTTTAGAAGACTTAGGTCCTTACTACGCTGCTCAAGGTCCTGCATATGATTCAGAACTATTTTCTGTAAAGATTTTTGATTCTAATGGTTGGATAGGACCTGATGATTATTTCGATATAGTTGCAGCAGCTAACAATAACAGCCAGGCATATATTCATTCGAACTCTTGGGGAGCTACTGAAAATCTAGGAGAATATCTTTCCAGTTCCGAAGCCTATGACGAGGCTGTCCGAGACGCTAATCGTAGTAGCGGTGAGAACGAACCCATGGTTATCGTTGTTGCTGCAGGTAATGATGGTTCAAATTACAATACGGTTGGTGCGCCCGCGACGGCAAAGAACGTTATCGCCGTGGGATCCACAGAAAATTTCATGCCTGAATATGGGGTAGATAATCCCGATAAGATTTCTGGATTCAGTTCCCGTGGATGGACAGATGACAATAGAATTAAACCTGATGTGGTAGCTCCTGGAGAAGTAGTTTATTCTACAGATTATGAGGTAAATGATGAATATGATGTTAAGCAGGGAACTTCTATGGCTACTCCCGCTGTATCTGGTGCAGCTTCGGTAGTTGTGGAATGGTATGAAGAGCAGTTCGGAAGAAGGCCGAGTCCCGCGATGGTGAGAGCCCTTATGATCAATACAGCTTATGATCTTGAGGATGGAAACGGTAATACCGGCCCCATTCCTAACAAGGATGAAGGTTGGGGAATGGTGAATCTCCCCGCATTGATGGATGCTCCTTCAAACTTTATGTTGAAAGACCAAAATAATTCCCTAACTACAGGGGAGATGAAGAACTACACTATACAATATGAAAATTCAAGCGAGCCTCTTAACATCACGCTCACATGGACTGACAAGGAAGCACAAGCAGGAGATAATTGGACGTTGAAGAATGATCTAAATCTGCAAGTCATCTCTCCAAGCGGTAAAAGTTACATAGGTAATGCCTTCCAAGACGGATGGACTGAGTCCAATAGGTCTACGATGTTTGATTTTGATCCAGATGGGGATGGATGGGATGATGTGAATAATGTTGAGAATGTGTATATACCATCAGGGGAACTTGAAACTGGGAACTACACTGTCCGAGTAATAGGTGAAAATGTTCCTGCTGATGCTAACAATGATGGCTGTGCAAATCAAGACTACTCTTTGACGGTTTATAACGCAGTTGAGGTAGGCCCTACCATCGAGATCGAAAGACCTAGTGGCGGAGAGACTTGGAACTTCGGTGATACAGAAACGATAAGATGGAATACCACTGAAGATGAAAATCCAATACATTCTGTTGATCTTGAATACAGCACAGACGGCGGTAAGACCTACCAAGAAATAGATACGGGATTAAATGACACTGGAAGTTACGATTGGGATATACCAGACCTCAATTCCGATGAAGCAGTAATCCGGGCGACTGTTTACGATGTGGAAGGGATCAGTGGAAGTGATAAAAGTGAGATATTCAAGATCGAAGGGTCACCTCCGGCCCCACTAGAAAATCTGTCCGTACAACACGCAGAACTGACGGATGAATGGCACTGGATATACGATGCCCAGCATAGGTCACCGGCTGAGAATGCGATCGGTATCGATAAGGAAGAGACATGGTACGGAGCTATACGGACCGAACTCCCGGCTGGGATTATGACAGAAGTAGCCTATTATCATGGAGACTATGCAAGCTCAGTGAGAGCTACTATCCATGAGGACGGTACAGATGGACCCGGTGCACAGATCGCGGAGACCGAAACTTTCAAAAATTTTGATATTGACGAGTGGAACGAGATACCCCTTAAGTCTTCCGTTCAAACCGATTCCGGTCATTATTGGGTCGTGCTGGAGATAGAAGATTATGGCGAGTATTTTCACCCTTTCGGTATTTACGAAAAGGGAGTTGAGGATGGAGCGTACATCAATCATTCAGGAACATCCGGATGGGAGACTAGAGATTGGTCCTGGGCTCTAGAGGTGAATGTCCTAGAGCTCAAGCAGGAAGGTACTGATGACAATCTGATCACATGGGATGCTAGCTCTGAAGACCCCGAAAATGTGACTCATTATAACATATACAGGTCAGAAAATAAAGGTGGTCCTTGGGATGAAACTACCAAGATCGATGAAGTTGAGGCAGACGGATCGACTTCTTACGAATACCTAGATCTACAAAAAGGCATGGATGACGATATATTTTGGTGGTACAACGTTACTGCTGTAGATGATTTCAGGGTGGATGGAAATGAAACAAAACAACGGGAACCTATCCGCTCATTCCAGGTAGAGATCTACGAACACGACGATAAGGCTGTCAATGGGACCGAGTATTCGATCAAATACAACGTTACCAACATAGGAAATAATAAGGACACTCAAACCATAGATATCACGATCGATGGAGAGCTGGTCGAGAATGTTGAAGTCGAACTTGGAGTAGATGAGAAATACAAGGGAGAGTTCAATTGGACGCCTGAAGGTTTAGGATGGTACGATCTCAAAGTTGCTAGCGATGACCACGCCGATGAATTGACTGTACCTGTGTTAGAAGATGCGTACTTTGACATAAGGAGACAAAATCTAACTAGTGAAGTCGTCGAGGGAGATACAGTTCTTTTTGAGTACAAGGTCAAAAACAAAGGGGAAGTTAATGATACACAGGATATAGAGTTCAAAGTTTATGATAAGGAAGATAAAGTTGTTCATCAGCAGATAAATCACAGCGTTACACTTCCGGCTGGAGAGATCAAGAAAAGTAACTTTACCTGGCAGACCGATAAAGGTGATACCGGAAGATATGAGTTGTCAGTCACTAGTTATGATGATGAAGCCAATTCTAGAGTAACAGTTTACGAGGCAGATATATTCGCCGTTGACATGAGACCCCAGGAAAGAGAGGTCGTCGAGGGTGAAGACGTAACGGTAAATTATACAATAAGGAATACAAAGGAAAGTCAGGATACTCAAAATATCAACTTTACAGTTAATGAAAATGATTGGGTAGGCGAAGGCGAGTTGATCCATAGCGATGTGGAAAAAGACTTGACCCTGCAACCAGGCGAAAAAACAGAGGGAACGTTCACGTGGCAGACTGAAGAAGGAGATAATGGAACTTATAGAGTGAACGTATCAAGTGAGGATGACTTTGAAGAAAGTTTCCTCAATATCCTTCCTAGTGATATCTTCTACATCAATATTAGATTACATGATAGAGATTTTGTGGATGAAGATGATGTTGTCGTGAATTATACAGTGAAGAATACTAAAGATGTAGATGATACCCAGGATATCGATTTCAACGTATATAATGATAGAGGAGATGTGGTTTACCAGGATGTTAAAGAGGGATTATCTATCAAGGCTGATGATTCCTATGATGGAATGTTCATCTGGAATTCTGAAGACACCAATATCGGAAATTATGAGTTCAAAGTAGCGAGCGAAGATGATAATGAAACTTCTCGTATCAGCATTTGGAAAGTCAATTCCTTCAGTGTGATCCTGGAAATAAGTGATAGACATAGAGACAGTGTTCTTCGAGAAGATCAACGAATCAGTATTGAGTATTCGATAAAGAATACTAAAGAAGCAACGGATACACAAGATATTAAATTCTATGTCGATGAGGATCTTATCGAAACAGAGAAAGGAGTAAAGTTAGATCCCAAAGAGAGAGATAGAAAACAATTCAATTGGACGACAGAATCACCCTTCGGTGAAAGAATACTCACTGTCGAGAGTGCTGATGATTCAGATGAGGTGACGCTTGAAATAGGAGAAGATCCATACTTCGAAGTAAAGATAAATGAACCGGAAGAAGGTCAAGAATTCGGAGAAAACGAAGAAGT
>JAZKSP010000095.1:0-6153 GCA_036626005.1 Thermoplasmatota archaeon
CAATGCCATAATACTTTTATCTCAAAAGACAATGTATGATTGATGACTGTAGAGCTCCAACCGATCGATTCCATCAGTCGAGAAACACTTACCGACTTGATATATTCTATATTTCCAGAACCACATTCTCACTGGGATATACAGGAAGAGATAGAAGAGTCTTTCAAAGATATTGATGAAAGAATGTCTGCGATAGCTTGGAAAAAAGATAAACCTATCGGAGCGATAATCTGTGTCGATCGTAATGGTATCCAGATAGATCATATAGGAGTAATTCCAAATCATCAGCGGATGGGCGTCGGTAGGATGCTCTTGCGGTACGCTGTGGATAATGCAGAAGAAAGTATAATGAGTCGGATACCTAAAGACAATCAGGCTATTATGGAACTTATGGAAGAAGAGGGTTTCGAAGAAGTCGCCGAGGAGAACGATCATTATATCTACAAATACGAGATGAGCGAATAGGGAAAAAATAAATGAAGAAATATCACAAATCTAAAGCAAGATTATACAGGCTGATGCATAACGTTTTTAAGCACCTATTTTATCAGGACTAATCGAAGATTCCTTCTTCCACTGCACTATTCGCAACAGCCCGGTGGTGTAGAGGTCAATCATGTGAGGTTCTGGACCTGGCGACGGCGGTTCGAATCCGCCCCGGGCTATCTCAATTATTTTTTCGTATTATCTCTGCCCTGTAATCCACTGGATTTTCCCCCTCAGGGATATCATCTACTTCCTTCTGGTATTCATTGATCGAACTTCCTGGTAGGTTGAATCTCTTCACATCTTTATACACATCTTCTCCGGTCTGTACTTCGAATCTAACAGTAATGTTTTTTTGCTCTGGATTCGTATTACCTATAGTCGCATTCACTTTTGCTACGCCTTCTAGATATTCACCAGAGACCTTTACTGTACCCACCTCATCTTCCCAAACGAGGATAAGACCTTCAACAGAAGTCGGTGTCTCGTTCTCGGGAATATCAACGGATCGAGTGTATTTCTCCTCTGAATTCTCTGGTAACCTCAACTTTTCGATTTTAGAATGACGTTTTTCCACCTGGTTTTCATCCTCAGTCATGACTATGAATTCTATTACTATGTCCTTCGGTTCATCGTATCTGTTCCAGATAGGAATTGTGATCTCAACTTGATTTTCTTCTTGGTGATAATCCCATTCCAAGTCACCTTCGCTAGGTATGCCCACCTCGCCTTCTTGTTCATCAGTACATCCGCTGAATAGTACTGCTGAGAAGATCAAAAGGAACACAGAAGCGAACGTAACTGTTTTATTTTTACCCATCATGGAAGTTCACTTGATTTATTGAGGATTGGCGTGATATTTAAAGTAAAGGTTGCTAAAGGTAAACTCAGTAAGAGGTCAAAGGAAAATGTTTATATTTTAGGCAATCCTAAACGCCATCGAAATCTAAATGGTCTCTTATTTAATTACTATAGCACTAATCGGCTTGCTGAGTGGCGTTTTAGGTACCACTATAGGGGGATTATTTGTTGTCCTATTTAAGAAGGGCGAGAAGAAAAGTTTGAGTGTATTACTCGGTTTTTCAGCGGGGATAATGGTCTCTATAACTTTTGTAGAACTCATACCAGAATCGATCGAAGAAGGCTCTTTGATCACTGCTGTAGGTGGGCTTTTTTTAGGTATAGTGATGATAGGGTTTTTGGATATGAAGTTTCCTCACAGGCATTTTTCCTTTAATTGCGAGGGAGATAAGGAGAAAGCCAAATATCTCAAAACGGGTGTCCTTCTTACCATCGGGATCGCGATGCATAATCTACCGGAGGGTGTGGCTATAGGTGGGGGATTTATGATCAGTTTTGAGATCGGTTTGACTCTAGCCGTATTGATGGCGATCCACAATTTTCCCGAAGGGATGGCGGTCGGAGCCGCGATGTGTATAGGAAAAGTTAAAGCCTCTAGGATCTTTTTAGTGACTGCTTTGGCAGGAGTCCCTATGGGCATCGGTGCTATCCTCGGAGGACTTTTGGGGGGTGTTTCGGATGTAACTCTTTCGATAGGACTCGGATTCGCTGCCGGAGCGATGCTCTATATCGTTTTCGATGAATTGATCCCTGATGCACATCGAAGGATGGACGGCCACACCGCGATAATCGGGATCCTGTCAGGTATAATAATAGGCATCTTATTCATCAACATACTCCATTAGTTGATCAGTATTGTTTATGGATATGGTGAGCTTTAAGACCGAAAAGGGCAAAGGATAATAATACCTTCAAATATTTTCTTCCGTCAAGCGACCTCGTTCACTGTGGGCCCTTAGGGTAGTCTGGATATCCTTTCGGCTTTCGGAGCCGAGGACCGGGGTTCGAATCCCCGAGGGTCCGCTATTAATATCTAAATATCTATTTTGACCTTTATCAGATGTGAGGACCCTCACAAAGCTAAAACTTAATTAAACCCTAATATTATTACATCATAATGAAAAGATACCTCACGGTAGTTTTTATATTTATATTGATTGTTTCGTCTTTCGGGTGTGTGGAGACCCCGGACCCCCCTGGGGCAGATATACCTAGGCTTATCGTAGATTACAACGAAGGGGCTAATGACACTATTGAAACTATCATCCACGTAAGAGGTATGGAACCGATAAGATTTGAGAACATAACTCTCTATTTGAACGGCACCAAGATCGTAAGACGAGACGGATTCAGTATCGAACACAGGACTAACCGATCTGAATTCGAATTAGAAGTCAATGCTACTAGAGAAGAAAAAAGATATAATTTCAATGGGAACTTCACAGTTAGACCAGAAGTTGATAAGGATGAGTTTGGCAATGAGGTTATCTTCAAACTCACTTATTATGAGGATGGCGAAGAAATAGAAGAATATATAGAGGAAGATGAACTACCCTTCCAGCGTATCTTAAATCTCGTAAAGGAGGAAGAGACATGAGAAAGATACCGTTATCATTGAAACTGATAAGCGTGGCAGTAATAATACTCGGAGCGATAGGATTGGCGATTATCCTAGGTTGGATCCAATTTGAAGATATCTTTTACAATTTCTTTGCCTTCGTATTCGGATTGGTCATAATCTCTTTCCTTGCGATCATCGGAGCCCTCTTCGTAGGGATGTTTATATCTCATCGCATTTTCTCATCTAGAGAATTCACTAATTTTGAAGAAGAGATGTTGAAGATGAGGAGGGATGTCGAGGATATCAAGAAAAAAATAGATGAAATGGATGAGAAGGATTAAACGAGAGATTCTTCACAGATCTCTCTTCTAGAGCAGTTCCTGCATTTCCCCTCTCTGTTGTGATTCCTGTGGGCGTCTTTATTTTCTATATGCCTCCTCATATCTCTCAGCTTTTCGAGAAGTAATTCTTTAAGATCTTTATCATATTCTATATCGAACTCAGTATCTCCATACCTGATAAGACCGTAGGGAGGCTTCTCACCTATATCTTCCTCTATAAGGAGACAATAGGCAGCTATCTGAAGTATATGAGAAAAGAAAGGTCCCTCGGGTACTCTCCCGGTTTTGATTTCGACCGGTACTGGCCTACCCTTTTTCTCCAGTATGAGATCCGGTTTCCCTCTCAACTTATACCTTTCAGCTTTCAAGAGTTTAGTCTTTTCTTCAAGTTTATCTACGTACTTTATTTCTCCCTCTTCTAGTTCTAGCTCTACCCTTTTTTCTTCGGTCTCGTTCTTTATTTTTAGTGAGTGTTGGAGCCAGTAGGATGCACCGATCAACCAGGACAGAGAAAGGACCTGGGCGATCTGGGCGAGGAAACGATTTTCCACAGGTATCGAAAAACTAAATACTGAAAGCATCGTAGCGACCATCGCAAAGATAAGCACTATCCTTTCCAATTTCGTCTTTTCGATCAATCCTTTATATGTCTCATCGATAAACAGGAAAAGAGTTGCGGATAACAGCCAGATCAAAGCTAGAACGATGAATATACTGCTGAATATTTTTTCTGAAGTCAAAAAGGATATCCCGAAAACAGACACTACAGTAGTAAGGATAGCGAGTCCCAGGATGGTATTCTCAAGGAGTCCGAGTTTTTCCTCCTTTATTTTCAAATCATCGAGTTTTTCTCCCATCTCCTTGTGTTCTTCTTCCCCCTCTTCCAAAGTCTTATCCGTCACGTCCTCTTCTTCATTACTCAACCACCAACTCAAAGGACAGTATCCAAATTTCTCTACATCGCTAGCTGATATCCATTCCTTTTCCATCAACCTATATAACTGATTCTGTTAACTAAATGTTTTTGGGTTGATATTAACTTCAAAACATTTCCTTGAGTTCAGTGGTCGAGAGAACTCCTTTTTCAGTTATATATCCATCGATATATTCAGCAGGAGTTACATCGAAGGCGGGATTTTTGACTGGAGATTCTTCGGGGGTTATAGGTGAACCGTTTATCTCCCTTACCTCCTCTTCTCCTCGTTCCTCGATCGGTATCTCCATCCCGTCTTTGATGTTTTGGTCGTAAGTGGTGACTGGAGCTGCGATATAAAACGGTATCTCGTTCTCTTTTGCCAAAACGGCTTTTTCATAAGTTCCGATCTTGTTGGCAATATCACCATTGGCAACTATCCTATCCGTACCAACGATCACCATATCGATATCGTCTCGCAGCATGTAATTTCCAGAGGCATTGTCTACGATCACCGAGTGGGAAATATCTTCGTTGTAAAGCTCCCATGCTGTCAATCTAGCACCCTGGAGTCGAGGTCTAGTTTCATCCACATAAACGTGGATTTTTTTCCCTTCCCTATCAGCGGCTCTCATCGGTGCTAGGGCGGTACCGTGATCTACAGTAGCTAGTGCTCCAGCATTACAGTGTGTGAGTATATTATCCCCGTCTTTTATCAGCTCATCTCCGTGTTCACCGATCTTTCTACATTTTTCTTTGACCATGTCTGAATATCCTTCCGCAGCCTTCTTGGGCTTGTCCAGATGTTTGAGCATATGATCTACGGCATAAAACAGGTCATATGCCGTAGGTCTTGCTGACTTGATATTATCTGCGGCGAGCTCCACATCTTCACCTTGGAGTTCGGCTTGAGCGATGCCGAAAGCCGCTGTAACACCTATTGCAGGCGCTCCTCTAACCATCATCTCCTTTATAGCTGTGTGAACGTCCTTGTGATTCTCGGCTGTAAAAAATTTCAATTTCGCGGGAAGATATCTCTGGTCTATCATCTTTATCTTTTCATCTTCCATCCAAACCGCAGGTAGATCTTTTTTACTTCCTTCCATCTTAATCTTCATCTGAGCACCTCGCAGAGATGTAAGCTTCCCATAATTCAGGGACTGTCTTCCTGTCTTTTATCTTATCGGGTAGCACCCATTCATATCTCTCGTTTTCCCAGTCCAACTCGGGTTCATCCTCCACCTCGAACAAGAACGGATGAACGTTCCAGATTTTATCTCCATCTCTGGTACTAACAATTTTCCCCTCAGAAAGGAGTTTTCCCTCCAACTTCGTCTCTTCTTTGATCTCGGTCCTTGCCTGTTTGACTGGATCATCTTTCTCTAAATAACCCGAGACCCCGGCCCACCTTCCTTTGAATGTTTTTACCTCGTCGCTCCGTTTTAACAATAATATGGAGTCGTCTCTCTTTAGAAAAGCCGTCACCACGTCTATCCTTTCGACTTCTTTGATCTCGACCGTGCCTTTCTCTCCTTCAATAAACACTTCATCTCCTTCTTTCAGCAGATCTATGTCGATCTTATCGACGAGTGGTATCTCGGAGATGATCGCACCCGAGGCCACGATCGTTTCAGTATTTTTATTGACCATGCCATCAGGTGCAGTTTTATTTTTTTTCAACTGATATATCACATAAGATCCTACTGTACTTCCCTTCCCACCAGGAAAGACGAATATCGAATCTTTTATGTTTTTTTTACCGAAAACCTTCCCTGAGCTGGGATCTACATCACCTAAGAAAGACACCGGCTTTTCGACCTTAACCACCTTTCCTTCGGCTTTTCCTCTCGAAATACCTCTGCCAGACGAAATCAACCTATCATCTCCATCAAAGTCTCCAAGTCGGCATAGATTACATCCTGGTCCGCCAATTTAGGCAGATAAGCCGCGGCCTTTCCGGAATTAGTAGCCGCCACATCGTACCTATCTTC
>JAZKSP010000096.1:0-6120 GCA_036626005.1 Thermoplasmatota archaeon
AAACCTCTCGAGATATATGATCCTGAGATGGCTCGACTCAAGATAAAAGAGCCCGTCCAACTGATCGGCGAGAGAGCAAAAGAAATCGACATCGAGATCAACGTACAAGGCGGAGGCATAATGGGACAGGCCGATGCCGCGAGAACCGCGATAGCGAACTGTCTCATAGATTATCTAGATGATCCAGAGCTGGAAGAACTCTTCAAGGAATACGATAGAAGTCTACTCATATCGGACCCGAGAAGAAAATTACCAAAACAACCGATGGGTCCTGGAGCGCGGGCCAAAAGGCAGAAATCATATAGGTGATATTATATGATCGTACCAGTCAGGTGTTTCACCTGTGGAAAAGTCATCGGAAACGTGTACGAGAACTACAAGAAGAGAGTGGACAGTGGAGAGGATCCAGAAGAAGTGATGGACGATCTTGGTATAGAACGATACTGCTGCAGAAGGATGCTGCTGAGCCATACGGACCTAATAGATGAAGTGATGCAGTACTGAACTCTTTTCTATTTTTCTTTACGGGGCCGTGGGGTAGCTTGGTCGATCCTTCTACCGTGGGGCGGTAGGCACCCGAATTCGAATTTCGGCGGCCCCATCTATATCCTATTCTAAAAAAGAGATTTGAATATACGTAGATCAGGGAAACAAATGTTCACCTCTCAAAAAATATAGTTCTTACACCTAATCAATGAAAAATAAAGAAAAAATAATAGGAAAGGGGGGTGGGAGGGTGTTATCGTGATTTGTGATTTATGACGTATACCCAATGAAGTTATTACCTATATATATTTTTCCCAGGTTAGCGGTACATCATCTCTCTACTCTTTTTTGAACCCTTCTCATCCTCATCCTTTTTTTCCTTCTTCTTTTTCTTGATCTTTTTTTCTTGAGAGGGGTTAGTTCCATGGAAGCTTATATCGCTCCTTTTCAAGCGGAGATATTTTTTATCTGGAAGCTCTTGAACCTCTATTATACCTCTAGACATCAATCCCTTCACCGCCCTCTTGACCCTTGAAGCAGAGACTTTCAGTTTTTCCGCCGTCTCTTCTATAGTTAAAGGTCGTCCTTCCATCAATTGTTTTACTATCTTCGCCTCGATACTATCTGCATCCATCTCTATCGGCATCTTTATCACCCAAAATAATTATTCTTCTCGTCCTTCTCATCGTCTTGAGGTTCTACTTGCTCTAATATATCTATATTCGCTATAGTATGATAAGGGATTATCCTTACAATGCCTTCATCATCGTGAGAATCGTCCAATTCTATCTTGATACCGTGATGATTCCCTATCTGGATATATCCCTTGAAATAGCCCTTGCTGGTAAGCACTTCTTCTTTAGCCGTAAATGATCTTACCCTGTAATGAGATCCTTCCGTTAGTTGATCGTTAATTTTTTTCGGCATCTTCAATCACCTTTCTCAGTATCTTTTATCTTCTTGATCTCTTCTCCGCAGTTCGGACAGGTATGACCCGTTATCATCTTTTCTCCGGAAGATAAAGAATTGATCATCTCGATGGTCTCTCTATACCGTTTCAGGTTCGATTCTACGGTCAACTCCGTCATGTGCCAGGCCTTCACCAGATCTCCCTGTCTGAGCCTGTATCCCTTCTTGATGACTTCTCCATCATCCTCTATAGTCAATTCTTTCTCCTCTATCAGTTTTAAAGCCTTCAACTTGTTTAGATGTCTGTAAACCGTCGGCTTGGTCGTATCTAACATGACTGCGAGTTCGTCCATAGTTCTAAATTTTTCAGGTTTTTCCAAAAAACAATCGGTCCACAACCTGAACGGCGCACTGTTATAGAGTTCCTCTCCACTCTTTCTTCCAGAGAGATACCCAATATCTAGCAAAAAGTTTTCCAGTATCTCTTCTAAATTGTTGGAGACCTTTGGTTTATGTTCCGATACCTGTATTTTGAAATCCATCAATACTACATTAAATGTATGCATATAATCATTTTGGATTATCCCGACTCTCATCACTAGTAAAAGTTTATATATGGTTTCGAAAAAATGGAGTGACGATGTCAGAGAAATCGGAAGTCTTAGTGAAATTCTTTGCTAGTGCCCGAGATATCGTCGGAAAGAAAAATCTAGAGATGGAGATCGAAAAAGATTCTAAAGTCGGAGATGTTATGGAGAACCTCTTCAAGGAATATCCAGAACTTGAGGGGATGGAGGATCAACTTCTCATCTCAGTAAATAAAGACCGAACAGAAAAGGACGAAATCCTCAAAGACGGAGATGAGATCGCTGTAATGCCACCGGTGACCGGGGGATAGATCTACTTTTTTACTCGACGATCTTGACTTTAGACCCTTCCATCTTGACCTTCAATAGGGACTTTATCTTCACACCTAATTCTTCTTCCAATTCCTCTTTTACCCCGACTTTCTCGAAAACGACCATCACGTCACATATATTTACTTGGAGATTCTGCAGGGTTTTGATTATACCTTTCAATGTTCCTCCAGTACTCAAGACGTCGTCTATCAGGAAGACATTATCTCCCTTCTCAACGAAGTTAAGGTACATCTCGTTCTCAGCATAGCCTGTAGATTGAGATATAGGTACTTCGTTATCCAATCCGTACTTTCTTTTCCTTATGAACTTGTAAGGAAGGCCGGTCTCCATGGAAAGCGCAGCCGCTAAGGGAAAACCCATGGACTGAGCGGTGAGGATATAATCGCATTCTAGGTCCGCTCTTTTCTTAACAGCTCTTACCACTTCGTGAAGTACTTCCTGCTCAACGAGTGGTAGGCCGTCCGAAAGCGGATGGATGAAGTAATGATAATCGTCCATCTCGACCACTGGACATTCTTTTACCGACTTTCTTAATTTTTCTAACATCATTCCACCTTTGAAACTAGATCTTTAGCTATTTCGTTAGCTTTCTTCATTATCTTCTCTTCACCCTCGACTTTTCTATCCCTCATAACTATTTTACCGTTGATGATCACATCGGTAACTGAAGATCCATCCATCGAATATATCAGATTCGATTTTGGGTTGTGGTCCGGAATAGCTTTCACGTCTTTCTCGACAAGGATCAGGTCCGCAGGCGCTCCTTCCTCGATCCTGCCGGAATCCATACCCATAGCTTGAGCACCTTTTTCCGTTAGCATATCATAGGATTCTTCTGCACTAAGAAGTGTAGCGTCACCGGGCATCTTCTGTTGGAGCGCGGCAGTTTTGGCTTCCTCTAGCATATCGAGATTATTGTTGGACACACAACTGTCGGTGGCGAGTGTCACTTTAACCTCTTTTTCCACCATCGACTCATAATCCATCGGTTTCCCTACACCTAATTTCATATTGGAGGATGGATTATGACTTACGGTGGCTCCTCTTTTAGCTAATAAGTAGTAATCTTTTTCTTCCAGCCAAACACAGTGTGCAGCTACCGTTCTCTCATTCAGTAAGTCGAATCTATCTAAATATTCTGTAAAGGAGACATCGTGTTCCTCTTTAAAATCCTCTCTCTCTTTTTCCGTCTCGGCCAGATGGGTATGGATCATCAGATCGTTTTCATCGGCAAAATCCGCCGACCATTGCAGACCTTCCTCTGAAAGCGTATAAACAGAATGTGGTCCCACTGCGGGCTCCACAAGTTCGGATCCTTCAGCATATTTAACAAATTCTTTAGTGGTCTCGATCTCCTCTTTGAGTTTTTCAGGATCGTTCTGGTCTATCAGGCCGTAACTCAAGACTCCTTTCATCCCCATCTCTTCTACCGCGTCTAAAGCCGATTCCATGAAGAAATACATGTCGTTAAAAGCTACTGTACCGGTTTTGATCATCTCAAGACACGCTAGTTTTGTACCCCAATAAACGTGTTCTTCAGTGAGATTCTCTTCTAAGGGCCAAACGATATTTGGCCAAGCGTCCCAGAATTCTCTATCATCTGCTACGCCTCGGAATAATGTCATTGCCGCGTGTGTATGAGTGTTGAAAAATCCAGGAGAGAGATATTTGCCTTCGGCATCGATGACCTTTTCAGCTTCTCCGACTTCACCGATCCTTTTTATCTCGCCGTTTTCGATCAGTACGTCTTTCTTTCCTTCTTGTCCTATGATATCAGCATTTTTGATAGCAAGAGACATGAGTTATCTTCTCCTTTTTAGGAACTTGACAAGGATATCTTTCACCTTATCCCAACTATCTCTCGCGGTGTCAACTATCTCCTCATATTCCACCTTCTCACCTTTTACCCCGTTAGCATAGTTATCTATTGTTACTAGACCGGCGTATTTCAACGCGGATTCTTTACTTAGAGTGGCTTCAGAAGCCATGGTCATACCGACTAGGTCTCCGAACTGCTGTAGGACTTTTACTTCAGCTTTCGTTTCCAGACGAGGGCCTTCAGTTTGGACGTATACTTCTCCCGATTTCGTTAGGTCGTGATCGAGTTTTTCAGAAGCTTCGATCAGCTGATTACGGAGGTCCTGTGATAATCCCGGTGTCACGTGTTTGATCTTCTCGTTATAGAAAGTTATCGGATTCCAGAAGTTGACATAATCTTCAGGTATAGATAATGAGGGTACATCGATACTTTCGTTCAGGGCTCCTGACGAACATACCCCTATTATCTCATCCACTTCATTTTGCAGAGCGTAGATATTCGCTCTATGATTTATACGGTGAGGTGGGATGGTATGATCCGGACCGTGCCTCATCAATAATACGATCTCCTCATCCTCCAACTTACCTTTGAACAGAGGTGAAGAGGGAGTCCCCCAGGGTGTGTTTTTATCATCTGTTTCTTTTATCTCGAATTCGTCCCAGTCCCTTAGCGCGGTTCCTCCGATCAAACCTATCCGTGACATCTAATCACTCTCTGAGAGTTGTTTTCCGAACTTTAATATTTTTGCCTGCTTGAATCCGAAACCTATTTTTAGTCATCTTTCATATATGGTATAGTGGTGATGAGATATGTTAGCAGAATTTTCGATAATACCTCTAGATAAAGGGGTGAGTCTGAGCGAGTACGTTTCTGAGATTGTAGATATGGTAGATAAGAGCGGTCTAGATTATAAACTGACTCCAATGGGAACGGTGGTAGAAGGGGATTGGGACGAAGTGATGGATCTGATCAGCAAATGCCATGAACAGATGAGAAAATATTCAGAGAGAGTAGAGACGAAGATAATAATCGACGATAGAAAAGGAGCAGATAACAGATTGACTGGAAAGATAGATTCCGTTGAGAAAAAATTGGGCAAAGAAGTCAACAAATAGACTATCAAAAATCAGCTAGGGAAGATTGGGAAGAGCTAGTATCTTCTGTTTCCTCCTTCTCTCTTTTTTCTTTCTTTTTCGGATCTCCCGAGAAATCCTTTTCGCTGAGTCTCCCAGCTAGCGTATCTCCTATACCAGGGAGCTCTCTGAGTTCTTCGGGATGAGCTTTTCGTACTTCCTCCGTAGTTTCATAGCCGGCCTCGTACAAACTTCTAGCTCTCACTCTGCCCACTCCGTCAAGCTCCACAAGCTCAAAAAGATCCTCTTTGATGCCGGCTTTGACCCGTTCAGTCAGTTCAACGAGCTTATTCTGTTTCTGTTTATTGTACATAGTTGCTATCTCAGCAGCGGCGTGTAACAACCATTCCGCCGTTTCGACTTTGTTATAGATATCTCCGGGTCCGATACCGAACTTATCGGCGATCTCATCCTCCGGTACTTCTTCGATCCAATCCTGGAGAAGCAGAGCGGTTTTGAATGCCCTCAGATATTCCTCCAACTCACCTCTATCATGGGGGAAATCGAAGAACAGATCCGCTCGAAGAGATTCGGCCTTCCTTTTATATTTCTGTAATTCGCTCTTAGATGCGAATAGATTATACATATCTGGTGTAAGACAGATGGTATGCAGATATGATACATCCAAGCCCATCTTTCCGCTCTTCACCGCATCTCTCATCTTGACAGCCGATTGAGGGTCTATATACAGGTCTGAAACTCTTTTTCCGAAGCTCGTAGCTTCCAAGCGATCCTCTTCTCGGATCAATTCTTCCTCCTTCAGCGTCTCTAGTGTCTTTCTAACCCTCTCCTCGATAGACCATATCTCACTCTGCTGCGAGTAAAAGGTCTGTCTCATGAAGTCATATATCTC
>JAZKSP010000097.1:0-6048 GCA_036626005.1 Thermoplasmatota archaeon
ATATCGAGATGAGTAACGGACTCGTTATGGCTGAATCCGTAATGATACACTTGACTGAAAAGGGCATGAGTAGACAGGAAGCTCACGAGTTGATGAGAAAGGTTTCTATGGAAGCAAGGGCGGAAGAAAAACCTCTCATGGATAAACTCATGGAAAAACAGGATGTGATGGAAGTCACCACTGAAGAAGAACTGGAAACAGTTTTTGATCCTGAACAGTATCTAGGCAGAGCAGAAGAAATCGTCGACGAAATCGTAGATTGATCGGATCAACCATCTTCCATCTCTTTTCCTTCACCATCTTCTACTTCTTCTATGCTTTCTTCATCGCCAGGTTCTTTAGCTTCTTCTTCTTTGCCTTTTTTGCGTTTTCTTTTTCTCGGTTTTAACCGGAGTTTTCCGAAAAGAAGGATCTCGATGGTGGTCGCTGCGAATAATTGTTTTTTGTACAAATCCAAAGCTTGATCCCGCTTCAGTTGAGCGTTAATTTGAACTCGAACTAACGCTCGTCTCAGTTCTTTAGTTTTTTCCATCTCTAGGATCTCAGAAACAAAAAAGGGCAGCCTATCTGGATTTTCGATAGCCTCCGCTATAGGTATCCATTCTTCTTCAATAGAATCTGCATCCTCCTCTCCTATCAAAACCTCGACCAGCTCTCTAGAGAATTCTCTATCTTGTACTTCCATCTTCGATATTTTTTGGGCTTCTTCGTTCATCTAATAGAACATTGTAATGGAGTTAATTTAGTTTTATCCTTATCTTTCATGGAACGACTTTTCCCACTTTCAAGATCCGTTTAGCTCGCTCAAGAAATCCTTTTTCGTCCAATCTACTTTTTACTTTTTCAATCTCGTATTCCTTTTTCTTAAACTTTACTTCGCCGTTTTTTTAGAACGGCGTAACTTGCTTTTGGATCTCCGTCTCTAGGTTGACCTAGGCTACCTGGATTCAAAAATCTCTTTCCGTCTATCATTCATTTCATCGATCTATCACTCAAGAGTTCTTTAGTGATACTTCTTATTTCCTCAGAAAGTTCTTTGATCTCATAGCTACATTTACAATCTGCTTCTGTTGCCACGACGTTATAGTTATTTCCCCAGATGATTACATCCCCTTCATCTTCAAGTTCGCGTATACATTTTTCTGGTGATGGTCCATAATCGACTATATCCCCTATGCAGTACAGACGGTCGTATTTCTTTTCAGCAAGCACTTCTTTTAGAGCTTGATAGTTACTGTGTACGTCTGAGATTAGTAATGTTTTCATCCTGATCTCTCCATAGGCCTTGAATTAGGCATTATAAATAATGAAAGCGATTAATTGTTTTTTATAGAGGGTAAAGAAACCTCTCATCTATGAATTTCTAAGTATATATCTTATATATCCATATATATAGATATGTATGGTATAGCATAGAATATAATCTATACAGATAAATTATATATTAAACATCCTTTTTGTTTAAAACGATGAACATGGAGAAGAAGAAAATTTTGTCTGTCTTGGCAGTACTAGCCATTTTGGTTATAGGTGTATTATTCATAACTGGAGGAGACGACAGTGAGGCTGAACAAGTGGCCGTAACAGGTTCTTCCACCGTTTTGCCAATAGCCCAAAGTGCTGCAGAGGAATTCAACGCTCAAAGGGATGATATACAGGTTTCAGTGAGCGGCGGAGGATCTGGATGGGGGATTGAAGCTCTTCGAGAAGGCACAGCTGATATAGGTATGTCTAGTCGAGGTATATATGAAGATGAGAAACAAGACATCGAGGATGCTAGAGGAGAAGAGGTCAATGAATATACAGTAGCGAAGGATGGGTTGGCGATTATAGTGAACGAATACATTTATGAGAATGGCATCCAGAGTTTAAATAAAGAAGAAGTTGTTGATATCTATTCAGGAAATATTACCAATTGGGAAGAACTAGGAGGTCCTGATGAGCAAATTTTCGTGGTCGAAAGATCGGAAGTTAGTGGAACTTACGGTTCCTTTATGGATATGATGGGTTTGAGTGAAACTGTAGCCGATACACAGGGACAGGAAAATGCCGATGTTAGGAGGACTGTTATGAATACTAATACCGCTATCGGATACGTAGGATTGGGTTACATAGGAGGAGAGGCTCCCGCTGTATCCTTCAATGGAGTCACCCCCTCTATAGAGACTGTTCAAGACGGTGATTACGAATTGGTGAGAGATCTGCACTTTTACACTGTAGGTGGTCTTGACAATGCAACCCAAGAGTACATCGACTTTGTCCTAAGTTCAGAAGGGCAACAGATCGTAGAAGACGAAGGATTCATACCTATAAAGGACTGAATCAGGTGATAAAAGATGATCCCGAGAGATGTTGAAGACAAGATAGCGAGATACGTTTTTCTCGGGATCGCTATATTTTCTATTTCTATTATTTTCTTGATATTCATATTTCTTTTCCGTGAAGCTTATCCGGCGATAGAAACATTAGGGACTGAGCTTCTTTCTGCAGACTGGGGTACTAGGCAGGAAAACTACGGTTTGTTAGCGGCCCTTTACGGTTCAGTTTTAGTTGCCGTAGGAGCTTTAGTGGTAGCGGTACCGTTAGGGCTTGGAGCTTCGATATATCTTTCCGAGATAGCCCCAGATCGGTTAAGAACGATCCTAAAACCCTCGATAGAATTGTTAGCAGGAATACCAAGTATCGTTTATGGGTTTGTTGGTGCGGTTCTCTTAGGAAGTTTTCTTTACAGGACTTTTGGTATGAAAAGTCCACTCTCTTTTCTTGCAGCTATGATAATTTTGGGTATCATGGCCCTGCCTATCATCGTCAGTATGTCTGATGACGCACTGAAAGCTGTACCAGATGATGTAAAAGATGCAAGTCTAGCTCTTGGAGCTACGAAATGGCAGACGATAAGGAAAGTGACCATCCCTTCAGCAATATCAGGGATAAGTAGCGCGGTGATAATGGGGATGGGCAGAGCAATCGGAGAGACTATGGCCGTGATGTTGATAGTCGGGTCGGTGATGCGTATCCCAGTACCTTTCTTCGATATATTCGAGAGTGGGAATACTCTAACCGCATTGATCGCCGTCCAGATAGGAGAGGCTCATGGATTATTGATGAGCGTCCTTTTTACCGCGGGTGTGATGCTGTTCACAATTGTAGCTATAATGAGTATCATATCTGATATGCTACAGAAAAGAACGACTGAAAAATTTGAGGGGGAATCATGACTCTAGACAAGATTGAATTAAGAAAGATACTCTCTTCCTCCATATTTTTGCTTTCGGCAGCGTTAGGGATATTCGGTTTTTGGTCCATAGCAACGCGCTTTCATATGCAGTTCTGGATTCTAGCGGCGAGTTTTATAGCGATATCTGTTTCTTATTATATTCTAGGTATCTATCACTATTTCAGAGGTGAAACCAAGAGGGCATTTTGGACAGTGTTATTTGGAGCTATATCATTGTTACTAGTGATGTTCTCACTATATATCCCAGAAGTGCTAGATCTCACTCGGTGGGAGGTAAACGCTAGAATACCAAATTATTTCTTCTATTCACTGCTATTAGTGATGATCGGTTTAACTAGTGGTTATCTCAGCTTTAGACCCTTTTATAACTATACCAAAGAAGGCATACAAGTAGGAGCCTACTATATATTACATGTCACGATGTTGCTCACTCTCTTAGCTCTATTCTTGATAGTGATAACTATCGTCTTGAGAGGGGCTGGAGGCATAAGTTGGGAATTTCTCACCGAGGATATATTAAGTATGGGTGAAGAGGGAGGTGTCTATCCCGCTATTCTGGGAACTTTAGCCCTGATAGCTCTGACCGCTATAATTGTACTGCCTCTAGGCGTTGGAACGGCAGTATACCTCGTAGAATATGCGAAGGAAGGATTCCTTTTGAGAGTAGTTCGAACCTCGGTTAATATATTACAGGGAACACCTTCTATCGTTCACGGCCTCTTTGGATATACCTTTTTCGTGGTCATTTTATTCGACGGACAGAAATCTGTTTTAGCAGGAGCTCTCACTTTAGCGGTGCTTACGCTGCCTATCGTTACCCGTTCTACAGAAGAGGCTCTAAAGTCCGTGCCGGACGAGATGCGGGACGCCAGTCTAGCTCTTGGAGCAACAAAATGGCAGACGATCAAAGAAATAGTCGTTCCTTCTTCGCTCCCTGGGATATTGACAGGAATAGTTTTAGGTTTAGGTAGAGCCGCAGGTGAAACCGCCCCAATCATGATGACGGCGGTATATTTCTCTGGTGCAGGAACACCTAGCGGGTTATTGGAGCCAATTCAGGCGTTGCCCTATCATCTTTTGACTCTATACAGGTTCTTCGGTTTCAAAGATGTTGAATCACAGGCTTGGGCAACCGCTTTACTGTTATTGATAATAGTTTTTGGTATCAATTTGAGCGCTATAATCGTTAGAGAAAAGTTTAGAAGGAGGAATTGAAGATGTTGAGCAAAGTAATGTCTAAGCTGAAAGAAAATAAGTCTTGCGAAACCAAGGAGATGAACCGTGATATCAGGATGCAGGTCGAAGACCTAAACATGTGGTACGGTGATGAACAGGCCTTGAAGAACATCGAGTTGAATATAGAGGAGAATAAAGTTACTGCGATAATAGGTCCTTCGGGCTGCGGTAAGTCCTCACTTTTGAGATGCTTGAACAGGATGAACGACACGATAAAGTCAGCCATTATCGACGGAAAAGTCTGGTTAGATGGTAAAAATATCTACGATGGCGGAACCGACTGTGTCGATATTCGGAGAAAGGTGGGCATGGTGTTCCAAGAACCGAATCCATTTCCTTTTTCCATCGAAGATAATGTGTTCTATGGCTGTGATATTAACGGCATGGATGTTGATAAAGATGAAACAGTCGAAAGGTGTTTGAAAGATGCGGCTTTGTGGGATGAAGTGAAAGATAGGTTGGATGAGAACGCTATGTCTTTATCCGGAGGTCAGCAGCAACGCCTATGCATAGCCAGGGCACTAGCGACAAAACCCGAAGTCCTCTTGATGGATGAACCCGCCTCTGCTTTGGATCCAATCGCAACTGCAAAAATCGAAGACTTGATAGATGAGCTGAAAAAGGATTATACAGTTGTTATCGTCACGCACAACATGCAGCAGGCCGCCCGAATAAGCGATTATACTGCTTATATGTATCTGGGCGAACTCATAGAGTTCGGTGAAACGGAACAGATATTTGAGAGGCCGGAAAAGGAGTTGACTGAAAAATACATAACCGGAAGGATGGGCTGATAAATATGAATGATGAAGAGGCAAGAAAATCATATAATGAGAAACTAAAAGGATTAAAAGAAGAAGTCGAAGAGATGGGAAAGATATCTACGGACGCTATATCTCTAGCGATAGATAGTCTAGTAGAATTGGATGAAGAGAAGATCAAAAAAGTGGAGGAATTGGATAAAGAAATATATTGGTATGATAGAGATATCGAAGAGAAAGGATTGAATTTGATAGCTCTTCAGGCACCTGTTGCAGGTGATCTGAGGATGATAGGTACATGTCTAAAAATCATAACAGATCTTGACCGGATAGGCAGATACTCGAAAGATATCACTAAAGTAACTAAAAGACTGACTGGAGAGCCTCATATGAAGAGACTGATTTCGATTCCTAATATGGCTGAGCTTACCATCGAAATGGTGGATATGTCCGTGAAGGCATTCATGGATGATGACGAAGGGATGATCGGTGAGATCTACGAAAGAGAGGAGAAAGTGGACGCCTATTACGACGAAACATTCAGAGAGATCTTGACTTATATGATGGAGGACAGTAATAACATAACAAAAGGTACGCAATATGTACTGGTGATAAGATATCTTGAGAGGATCGCTGATCACGCCTGCAATATAGCTGAGAGGGTGGTTTATATGGAGACAGGTGAGAGAGTAGAGCATGAAGTTAAAAAAACTTTGAATAAAAATGTATAATATAAAAATAAAAAGGTTTTTTAGATTGGTTTTTACTCTTCTTCCTCTTCTTCACTTCTCCAAGTCCCGACGTTAGTATCTT
>JAZKSP010000098.1:0-6018 GCA_036626005.1 Thermoplasmatota archaeon
TCAAGATGTTTTTGACGATGATCAAATAATAGCAAATAAAAAGAAAAATTGAGAAAGGATTTTAGGTTCACTTAGCGGTCCAACCGCCGTCTACTAGAATGTCTTCGCCGTTGATGAAATTCGATTCGTCCATGGCCAAAAAGACAGCAGCATGCGCTATATCTTCAGGTTTCCCCAATCGTTTGTAAGGGGTGTTCTGCTCCATGAAGGCCTTCATATCGGGATCACTCCTGAATTGTTCAGTCATCTCAGTTTTTATCACACCGGGAGAGATCGAATTGATATTGATGCCTTCTCCAGCGTAATCAACCGCAAGTTCTCTCGTCAGATTAGTTATCGCACCTTTCGAGGCACAATAGGCCGGCGATTCTGCATATCCTACCGTTCCTGCGATCGAGGAGATGTTGATGATGTTACCTTCGATATCGTTCTCTAGCATGTGGTTGAGAACTTTTTTCGTGCAGTGGAATACCCCGTTCAGATTGACATCTAGTAGATTCTCCCAATCCTCGAAGTCGGCTTCATGCAATTTTTCCTGGAAAAATACGCCTGCATTATTCACTAGAATATCGATTTGCCCGAATTCATCTATAGTCCTCTCCACCAATTCATCTACAGCCTCTTCTGAAGAAACGTCCGTTTTGACAAAGATGGCGTCTCCACCTTTTTCTTTTATCATCTCATGAGTTGGTTTCCCACCTTCCCTCGGTTCTTCTTGTAAATCTGCAACTACCACTTTTGCTCCTTCTTCCACGGCGTAAACCTTGGCTATCCCCCTTCCTATCCCAGAAGCGGCTCCGGTCACTATCGCTACTTTATCTTCCAATATCATATATATCACTTAAAACACCATATAGTGATTATAATATAAACTTTTCCCATCTCTTTCACGATCGACCGATATCAGCCTCTGATTTCAGACCGCTGACAACAAGAAAACTACCTTCCTCATGCCCCTCTTTGGGCTGCTCTATCTTTCCCTTATCCAAACCGTCAAATATCGTCTGATAAAAAGATAGATCGAAAAAACCAATGCTTTTTAAAATATCGATAACGTCTTCGACCGCGAAGAAGTAAGCATTTTTGTAAAATACATTATCTTCCTTTTTCTTCTGATATATTTTGCCTACTTGGCTTTCTTTATCGATAAAACCGATTATAACCCTACCCTCCGGTTTGAGTATCCTTGCAGATTCTTTCAAAGCTTTTAACGGGTCATCAAAAAAACAGATCGTAGTGACGATAAGAACATAATCGAATGATCCATCTCTAAACGGCATTTTCTCTCCTATAGCTTTTACAACTTCGATATCCCTCTTTTTAGCTATTTGAAGGATCTCATTTGAAGAATCTACTCCGAAATCTATGGATAAAGGTTCCGAGAATCTACCGCTCCCGACGCCGATCTCGATCCCTCTCCCATCTGAAGGTACGGCTTTTTCAACCGCCTTCAACTCTGACCTGTATATATCTTCATGATCTTCAAACCAATCATCATATCTTTTTGAATGCTCTTCAAAAGGTCCGCTTTTTGGGATTCTCTTATCTGCCATCACTAAAATATACGGAAAGGACGCTTTAAAAATTTGACCTCAAAAAAGAGGTCTAATAGATATCGTCTAGACAGATAGACTCTGCGCTCCGTATAGAAATTTTCTGATCTCTATTTCAACCCAATCGATTCATGCGCTCCAATCCTTATAAGACCCTTCTCTGAGCTCATTGATAACTCCTAAAGCGGCTTTAGCTCCTTCTCCAACTGCAGCGCTTATCTGTCGAGCTCCACCTACACAGTCTCCAGCTGCATAGACTCTAGGTATTCCAGTGAACATATCCTCATCAACGGATAAAACACCATTCTCTATAGTTATGCCCAAGCTTCGAGCAAAATCTAGACTTCCACTGCTTCCCTGAGCAATCATCAATCCGTCCATCTCCTGCACTTCTCCATCCACTCGAAGACCGCTGAACTCCTCTTCACCTACGACCTCTTCGATCTCTCTATTCTCAACGGGGATTTCTCGTTCCTTCAATTTTTGAAATAGATTCTCAGGCATCTCCAATTCATTTCCATTGGTATATATCTTGATATCAGTGGTGTATTCGTAAAGCTCGATCGCTTCTTTCCCCACGAGGTCTTCAGAACCCACCAATCCGACTTTTTTACCTTTGTAAAGCGGAGCATCACATACAACGCAGTAGCTGATGCCTTTACCTTCATATTCTTTAATCCCTTCTATCGGGGGCTTCTTATGTTGGATCCCAGGAGATATTATCAAACCTCTAGTTTTGAACTCTTTATCCGCGGTCTCGACTATGTAACCCTCGCCCTTAGGGTCTATCTTCGTTAACAGCGCTTTTTCTTCTATTATCTCTGTACCGAACTTCCTCGCCTGATCCCTGCCTCTCTTCAAGAGTTCTTTGCCGGAGACACCTTCAGGAAATCCGAAATAATTATCTATCTTTTCAGCTTTCTCCAACAGTTTGTGAGGTTGGTCGAATATCAAAGTGTCTAGTTCCGCTCTACCTGTATATATGGCGGCAGAAAGTCCCGCTGGTCCGCCGCCGATGATAACAACATCATAATCTTTCTCAGTCATAAATCGAACCTCCATCGAACGGTTCTTTCCTGTCTTTAGCCTCATCTATCGAATCCTTTAGAGAACTTATGTATTCGTCAAGAGGGATATCGGTATTTTCTTTTTCGATATCATCCATTTTTTCTTCGATCTTTTCGAATTCCGTTTGAGGCAATTGATCCACGATTATTGGATAGAAGATATCTCCTTCATGAAACGTGTGAAAATATATCATCCCTCTTAACTTCTCGATCAATTCTCTCAGTTCTTCCCAATCCTTCCCTGACCAATCTTGTTTTCTTTCTTTACTTTTGTTCGATAGCCTCTCGTAAGCCTTCGCAATATCTTTGTGTTCATCCTCCAACAGATACGAGACCATACTGTCCCATTCATCTCTCTCGTGCCACGCCGGAAAGATCAAATCTTCCTCTTTTTGGAAATGCCAATTCAGATGGGATAAACCCTCGACTGCGGTCTCGAGCTTATCTATCTTTTCCGTCTCCGATCCCTCTTTTATATCTTTACTGATGTCTTCTACCACTTTTAACAAAATCTCGAATCTTTCATGCTCGTTAACGAGTCTTCTGATCGGGTGATCTTTTTCTAGTTCACGGATCAGTTCAGTAAAAATCTCATCATATATCTCATGGAACAACTTGCTGATAGAAGGTAGGTCACCTTCTTCCAGTCTAGAATCCTGTTGAAGATGTGAAATTGCCGCAGAGAAATCGTAGGATTCAACGTCTTTTAGAAGTTTAACGGCTTCTTCTTCTTCGATATCTCCATCATCAAATCCCTTGATGGTTTCAGCAATTTTTTCTACCTTCATATCTTTATCACTCCTTTCCTTCTTAGAGATTTTTACTTCTCTGGAGTAAAACAACAGTAACCTATCTCATCACCTTCCTTTTTCATTTTCTCCCAGTCAACTAATTCTTCTAAGGCGGAAGGATAAAGTATGTTGTTCTCCTTGAATATGTGGTCTTTCAAGTTCAAAACAAGATAATCTATCAATTCGATGATCTTTTCTTTGTTCCCCTTTATATCCTCTGAAAGACTCTTCAACTCTTTTTTCTTCGGCCACATCTCCTCATGATCCATCTCCATTATATCTACCGGACCCGTTATACCTTTTTCCACCAGTCTAGGAAATATGACTTCTTCTTCCCTATCATGATGCTTCTCGGCTTCGACCAGATGTTCAGCGAGATGTTGAAGCTCTTCCCTTTCGCTGTCCGTAAGATCTCTCTCCTCCAAAGTTTCCCTGAGGTCTTCCAATCCATCGAGTGCCTCCAAAATCTCTTCATGTTCCAAAACCAATGTTCTTATTGGATGGCCTTCTTCCAATTCATTTTTCATGTCCTCAACTTTTTCTTCTACAGCTTTTAAGTGGACATCACAGAAATCCTTGAATTCTTTCTTACCAAAATCTTCTTCTTGAACAAGTCGTTGCTCAGCTTTAGAAATCTCGACAGGTTCAGCTCTTTTTATCTTCTCTAAAGCTTCTTTTTCGGAAATCTCTCCTTCAGCCAAGCTCTTCAAACTTTCATACAGCTCTTCAACGCCCATATTATATCACTTTAATCACCATAATGTGCGTAAAGTATATAAACCTTATCGATTATACTCCTTATCGATGAGTCATGGTCAAAGGAATAAAAAGTAGGATCCAAAAAGAAGATACGAAGGGTGAGATCCTGGAGAACTTACTCTCTAAAGATCTTACTGCCCTTGATCTATCCGAGATCTTAGAGATAAATGAGAGTGCGGTAAGAAGACATCTAAATAAATTGGAATCTGATGGATTGATAAATTCTTACTTCGAAAAAGCCGATAAAGGACGGCCGAAGAAGTACTTCACACTCACAGATGAAGGAAAAGAGTTGTTTCCAAGGGAGATAGAACTTTTACTAGAACTTATAATCAAAAATATTCAGGAAAGTCTAGATGAAGACACATCCCATAGATTAAAGGAAAATTTAGTCGAAAACTTGATAGATCTTTTCCCGGAATTCGATGAAGAAGACTCTTCAGAAGAGAAAATAGAAAAGGTGGTGGAAGGTTTCGATGAACTCGGATTTTACAGTTCCTATGATAAAGAAGATGGTTCTTATCGGATCAGTTACAAAAATTGCGCCTTCGGCAATCTTCCCAAAGATGAGGCCTACTGGTTATGTGATGCCCATAGAAGGGTGATAAAGAAACTTTTAGATGATATGAATATCCAGCAGGAAAGATCGATGTTAGAAGGGAACGATAGTTGTGTTCAAAAGATAGGTGACAAAAAATGAAAAGGGAGATAATAAAGATAGATCACGAGATCTGCGATGGTTGTGGAGAGTGTGTCAAAGGATGTCCCGAAGGAGCTCTTCAGGTCATCGATGGAAAAGCTAGGCTGATAAATGAGGCTTTTTGTGATGGACTCGGGGCTTGCATAGGAGATTGTCCCAAAGATGCTATCGAGATAATAGAGAGAGAAGCGGAACCTTATGACGAAAAAACGGTCGTTAAAAACATAGCCGAACAGGGAGAAAATGTTCTAAAAGCTCATCTAGAGCATCTAAAAGAGCACGATCAGACGGACCTATTGAATGAGGCAGTTGAACATCTCGAAGAATTAGGTATCGATAATCCGATAGAGATGAAAGAGGAGAAGGAAGAAGAAGGGCACACCTGTCCTGGTTCAGCTGTAGGCCAGTGGGAAAATGAAGGAGAAGAGGAGGAAGGTCGTTTGAGTTCTCGACTCCAACAGTGGCCGGTTCAATTGAATTTGGTGCCTGTACAGGCTCCATTCTTTGATGATAAAGAGTTGGTGATCGCTGCGGACTGTGTTCCCTTCGCCTATCCGAATTTTCATCCCGATTTCTTAGAAGACAGTTCTCTTATCATCGGATGTCCGAAACTAGACGATGCGGAACATTATGTTGAGAAGCTTACCGAGATATTCAAGCAGAACGAGATAAAGAGGTTGAAAGTGGTACATATGGAGGTACCCTGCTGCTTTGGATTGAAGAAGATGGTAAAGAAAGCTCTTTCCGAATCGGGTAAGGAAATACCCATTGAGGACATAACGATCTCTGTAAAAGGTAAAGAAAAATGAGGTGAAATGTATGGAGATAATAGATCTAGATGAGATAAAGCCGGATGAAGAAAAGTTCAGCCCGAATAGATTGATACAACAGGATGAGGTAGAAGTGGTTCTATTAGCGTTCAGTCCAGGCCAAGGACTCAAAGAACATACAACTCCTGTCGACGTGTTCTTCTATGTAGTTGAAGGAACCGCTGAGATCCAAGTTGGAGATGAGATAAGACAGGTCGAAGAGAAAAGCATAGTTTTGAGTCCAAAGGACATCCCTCATAATGTAAAAAATACATCTGATGAAGATGCAAAGATCCTGGTAGTAAAAACGCCCAGACCCAAATGAAGGGGTTCAATCCC
>JAZKSP010000099.1:0-5947 GCA_036626005.1 Thermoplasmatota archaeon
TGTCTACCGCTGAAAGAGAAAAAGCATTGACCGGTCTGATGTACGCGAAGAACGCTATAGAGCAGAACTGGATAGAAGATATACAGGTCATCTTCTTTGGTCCTATCGAGAACCTGATGCTCGAAGACGAAGAGGTCAGGGAATACGCGGAAGCTATAGCGGACCAGACTGAGTGTGTGGCTTGTAAGTATCTATCTGATAGAGACGAGATCTCAGAAGATATAGAAGAGTTAGGCATGGATCTAGATTATGTGGGAAGTATAATCTCCGACTATATCAAAGAGGGCTACGTGCCGATGGTGTGGTGATTTCCAATAAATCTCATCCAACATCATGTAAAGCCGCTGTGACCAATCTGCTCAACGTTGGGAACGTATGGATGCCTTCGATGATATCACCTACGTCTCCATCGTTGGCGATGACATTCACGCTCTCTTGTAATAGTATAGGTGCTTCCGGTCCGATTATATGAAAACCGAGTAGTTTTTGACTCTCTTTTTCGACGATAGCTTTGGCGAATCCTCTGCTTTTGGTTAACTCCCCTTTGACTATGTCTTCATATCGGACTTTTCCTATCAAAACGTCTTTTTCCTTTTTCGCCTCTCTTTCGGTCATACCTACCGAAGCTATCTTTGGATCAGTAAAAACCGCGTTCGGAACGCTATCGTAGTCCATCTTCTTTTTTTCTTTTTCCTTAGAATTTTGCCATGCGATCTCAGCTTCCAAATCGGCGACATGTTTGAACATCCCTTTACCCGTTATATCGCCTAGGGCCCAGATATTTTGTTTTTGAGTCTCTAGATAATCATTGACTTCTATGTAACCATGCTCGTCCGTAGGAACCCCCGTTTTCTCTAGATCGAGGATATCAGTATTCGGTCTTCTACCCACCGCGACCATCACCTCGTCTCCGTAGAATGATCTTTCTTCACCATCTTTTGTTTCTCCTTTTACTAGATAACCACTAGAATCTTTTTCCACGCTGCTCGCTTCGGTGTTCAAAGCAATTTTCATCTTCTGAGACAATTCCTGCTCTAGAAAATTCGATATATCATCATCCTGCGTTTTCACCAGCTTATCGCCGCGCTGGATGATGGTGACTTCAGTCCCCATCTCGGACATGAAGTGGGCGTACTCAACACCTATGTAGCCTCCACCTATGATGACCAGTTTTTCCGGAAGCGTATCTAATTCTAATATAGATTCGTTGGTCAGATATTCTATCTTGTCCAATCCTTCTATTGGAGGTATGAAAGGCCTCGCGCCTGCCGCGATAAATATCTTATCGGCTTTGAGGACGGCATAATCGGTTTCTAGGGTATATTCATCTATGAATCTACCCTCTGTTTCGAAATAATCTAAATCTTCTTCAGAATCTATTTTCTCTCTCTGTTCTTCCTGCCATTTTTTCCTCGTATCTCTGAGATCTTTCATCATCTTTTCGAAGTCTATCCGGTTCACTTGAAAATCGATACCGTCTTCCGCTAAAGTTTTCGATTCTTTTAGTCTATCGGCGGCATGGATAAGAAGTTTAGACGGCTTGCAGCCGTAGTTCTGACATGTTCCTCCAACGGGAGGTCTATCCACTAGAGCGGTCTTATTTCCTTCCCCTGCAGCTTTGAAGGCGACGTGTCCGCCGACACCATTACCTATAACCAAAACATCATACTTTTCCATCATCTCTACCTCTCTTCAAACGTGTTCTATATCCGTATACTCGGATATCTCGGAGTTTGTCGTAACCAAGTCATCGACGCTCATATCATGAACATTATCGTTACCGGTCAACCTTGCGAATTTTTTTAATTCCTCTTTAGAGACTCTCAAAAAGTTCTCCAACTTCTTCGCGGAGATATCCACTCTGAGTCTATCCCTCAATTCTGGATCTTGAGTCGTAACTCCGACCGGACAATCTCCAGTATCACACAATCGATACTGTTGACAAGCGGTAGCCATCAAAGCCGCCGTACCTATAGCTATAGCATCTGCACCCAAAGCTAAAGCTTTAGCGAAATCTGAAGATATTCTCAATCCGCCGGTTATAACCAGTGAGATGTCTTCTATCCCTTTCTCATCAAAAAATTTCCTAGCTCTGTGAAGTGCGAAGAGCGTGGGGACCGAGGCTGAATCCTTAACGAATTTAAGAGAAGCTCCCGTCGCCCCTGGTCTCCCGTCGATTGTTATAAAATCCGGTTCCGCATATGTAGCTATCTCAAGGTCCTCTTCGATATGACCCGCTGCTATCTTTATTCCAACAGGTTTTCCACCGAATTTCTCTCTCAACCAACTCACTTTTTCCTTCAGATCGTCTTTATCGTTTATATCATCAAAACTTGCAGGACTTATGATATCAGTTTTTTCCGGAAATCCTCTCTTATCTGCGATCTCTTCAGTCACTTTTTCCGCCGGTAATTCTCCGCCCATGCCAGGTTTTGTCGACTGTCCTATCTTTATCTCGACCGCGTCTACTTTCTTTAAATTTTCATCTCCCATACTGTATTCATTCGGTACATACTCTAAGATGTATCTGTGCGCGAGATCCATAGATTCTTCCACCAATCCACCTTCTCCAGAACACATAGCGGTTTCGAGATTTGAGCTTCCCTTAGCTAGAGCTTTCTTGACATCTTTTGACAGTGCCCCGAATGACATGTGGGTTATGTAGAAAGGTATTCCTATCGTCAAAGGATTTTCTGCTTCAGGTCCTATCACTGTTTCAGTTTCAACTTCCTCATCTTTATTCAAAGGCATCTTAGAAAGCTGTGCACCTTTGATCAATAAGTCATCCCAGGATATCACGTCTTTTTTCGTCCGCATGGGAGCGATGATAGATTCTCCGGTCACGGACATCTTGTGGATATCTTCCATGTATCCCTCTATCTCGTCCGATTCTCGTTTCCATTCGCCCAGATAGCCTGAATCTACTTTGTGTGGCATAGCTATCTCGAGTTCAGATTTTTTTCCACACTCGGGACATTCAAAAGTTTCCTTCACTTTTTCTTTACTGACTTCCTCTTCTATAGGTTTCAAGTGAGAGCTGTCAGAATTGCAGATAGGACAACTCCAGTCCTCTGGAAAATCCTCAGGCTCAGTACCGGGTTTTATACCTGTCTCCGAGTCCCCTCGAGTGTCGTCATACTCGAAAACATTACACACGTCACATCTATACTTCATCTATTTCGCCTTCCCCCTTTAATTACACTCATTATTGTGATAATTTATAAATAATTCCCATCGTCGTTTAAAATTCTCTTAAAATCCCACACGACTTTTACATAAAACATAAATAATCACAAACTAGTACACTTTATTAGGGTGTAATATGGTAGAAGAAGTTCCTGATACAGAGGAAAATCTGGAGATATGTAAAAAGAACTGTGGGCCTTGTCCGACCTTCAAACCTAACGATCTACAGAAGGTTGAACCAGGTGCTCTCTTCTGTGCTAGAGGTGCCTCCGAAAAGCCGAAGGAAGAGATAGAGGACAACGGCTGCAGCTGTATGGGCTGCCCTCTCTTCGATAAATACGATCTTGAAGGCGGATGGTTCTGCATGGAAGGGAAAGAAGGTCGATGAGTCTTCACAGGTGAAACTCAAAAACACTTCTCATCACTTTTTCAATCTATCTTTTTCACTCCCATAGCCATCATATCCGGGTCGACGATAACTTCCACTAGACTGGGCTTTTCAGATTCAAAAGCTTCCTCGAGTCTATCGTCTAGATCTTCTGGATCTTCGACTCTGAAACCAAGTCCCCCCGCTTCCTCAGCGAACTCAGCAAAGTTAGGATTCGGAAAGCTCACACCATACTCGGTATAGTCGTCACGTTCCTGCTCCTTCTTTATGTTCTTCAATTTTCCGTCGTTGAACAGTATCACATTGATGTCCAACTCTTCTCTAACAGCGGTTGTGAAATCAGCCATAAGCATTGCGAAGCCGCCATCTCCAGTCACGCAGAGTACTTGTCTGTCAGGATGATCGATCTTAGCGGAAAGAGAAGCTGGTAATGAAAATCCCATACTAGCCATATTAGCTGACATGTAAGTTCTTTGACCCTCACACAGGAATTTTTTGTAGAACCAATAAGTGTGATCACCCACATCCACACATATTATCGCATCTTCATCAACGTTCCTCTTTATCGCGTGTATAACGTATCCCGGATTTATAGGGATAGAAGTGTCTTCTCTCTCTTCTTTCAACGTTTCCATCCTATCCTTTCTTATCTCTTCGATCTCCTCAAAGAACTCCTGATCTTTCTCCTTATCTTCCAAATGCTTCTTCATCCTCTGCAATATAGAAGTAGCATCTCCTATCAGACCTTTCTCTATATCAAAGCTCTTTCCAATCCTGGTGGGATCTATATCTATCTGCACGAGGTCGACTTCTGAAGGTACAAGGTTGCTCTGTCTGAACCCGGATCCAACGATGACCATAGTATCGCATTCTTTGACCGCCCTGGTAGCATGTTTGGTCCCGATAGACCCTAAAACGCCCAATGACAGCGGATGTGTTTCGTCGACCACTCCTTTAGCTCTCGAAGTGGTAGCTATAGGGGCATTGATCTTTTCAGCAACATCCATCAATAGATCCCCACACCTTCTCGCTCCCCATCCCGCGAACAGTACAGTCTTTTCAGACTCATTAATGAATTCAGCAGCTTCTTTAATATCTTCTTCTTCAGCCACGACGTGTTTCCTGAAAAGTCTATCTTCTGGTTCACGAATGTTTTCAGATAACTTCTCCACGAGGATGTCCGTCGGAGTGGCGAGAACAGACACTCCAGGATCTTTATAGGCGTATTTTACCGCTGTTGTTACAACGTTCAATGCTTGGTTTGCTCTCCCTATCGTTTGGGCATAAGATGAAAACGGCTTGAAGATATCTGTCTGGTCGATCTCCTGAAAAGACTCACTTCCCAGATATATCTCGGGGACTTGACCAGTAAGAGCTAACACTGGACTTTTATCCGTAGCAGCATCTAAAAGACCGGTCACTAAGTTAGTTGAACCGGGTCCCGCTATCGACAAACAGACGCCCAATTCGCCCGTGATCTTTCCGCGAGCTGATGCCATGAAAGCGGCAGTCTCTTCATGCCTTGTGAGGATGAAATCGATCTCTTCACTCGACCGTATAGAATCTACTAGAGGAAGATTCGAATCACCGGGTATGCCGTAAACATATTCCACACCAAAAGCTTCCAATTGTTCAACGATCTTGTCTGCAACGTTCGTCTCTATCTTGTCGCTCTCTTTCGTCACACCTTCGAGTTTAAAAGCCGATTTCGGCGCGCCGCATACCGGACACGTAAAAGACTCCGGAAGATCGTCGAACTCCTCGTCCTCTTTATCCTCATCATACACCCAATTACATACTGTACATCTGAATTTACTCATAACCCTCACCTATATGAAAAGATGATATCTTCTATTAAATATTTATCGAGAGGATTCATATTACGAACTAAGTCGTATGTTTATTTTAGGAGTATTTGGACCTTATTTTCTGCTGAGATAATGATTTAGCTAAAAAAATATAAATCAAACCTTTAAAGGATTGAAATGGGTTGTCGTTAACCTCTTCTTCCTTCTTCATCACACTAAAGCTCTCTCAATCACACCTCGCTGCGGGATCGAAGTCCCCCAGGAGTTCCAAGACGGCATCATCGCCCAGTTTTCTTTTACTCTCGGTCTGATCTCGACTTGACCAGTTCGATCAACCTGCCATCTATGTTCAGAGAGGAAAACCCGAAGTTTTCTTTGATCCACTCAAAGGTCTCTTGCTGATATAAAAAGGCGTGGGTGAAGTCGCTCTTGTATCCCCACGAATCGAAATCGATATCGTCCGTGTATATGTAGGTCATACAGTACAGGCGTCCGTTGGGTAGTAAAAGATCTTTCAACCTATTGAACTCTGTTTTCGGGTCGTGAAAGTGTTCGATAACTTCAC
>JAZKSP010000100.1:0-5695 GCA_036626005.1 Thermoplasmatota archaeon
AGTTCATCCTCCGAAGGTTTCAAACCTTTAAAATAAGGGACGTTCTCTCTAGTTTCTCTACCTACAAGATATCCGAGGAGAGAATAAGGAACTTCAGGACCGACTTCATAAACGATATCAGGTTTCCTGTTCTCCTTCAGATGTAGGCCATAATTAGGTGTTTTTCCTATGACCGCCGCCATGAGAGCGGAAGGTCCTCCTTCTCTGTTCGTTCTAGCCCCAATTACTGAATTGGCGAATGACACTGCAGAACTTTCACTCCAAGCTAAATGATCCCCCAAACTTGGTCTATTTCCGATCAGATAAGGAGTGCAGGTGCAGGTAACTTCTATACCCAACTGACGATAGGCATTTACCAATTTAGACTGTTTTTCTCTGAAATCATCCGATTCATAATTTTTTTCTTCTAGGTCCATCCCGGCTGGATTGAGCATCGCTTTAACATTTACTTCAGCGGTTTCTGCAAAATCTTGAACGAACTGAAGACCGGCATCACCCATGGTCTTGTAAGAGACCCCTGCGATCTGAGCGGATTCTATCGGGATCAATCTATCCGCTCCGTATATCTTTCCTATCGCAACCAATAGTTCCATCGCCTTAGCGGGTCCCTCACCCCTCTCGCCTTCGAGAATCTTTTCCTCTTTTTTAGTCAGATGCATGAGATCAAAACCGAGAAGTGCCGCAGGCCGGACTTGAACCGGCGACATCCACGTCTTCAGCGTGGCACTCTCCCAGACTGAGTTACTGCGGCTTGTCAATTGGTAAACCCTACTTGAATTTTAATCTTACGCTTCAAAATGGTTAAGTAGGGTTTATCTAATTACCAAAAAGTGATGAGAGCAGATCTCGCTGTAAAAGAGGTGGACCCTGAAAACGTGATCGAATGCATCTATGATCTTTCTGAGTTGGATAAAGAAATACTTTCTCTTCTTTCAGGAGATGAAGAACTCAGGTCCTCGGAGATCGCGGAAAGGATAGACAAAGATCAAAGCACAGCCTACAGATCTCTTGAAAAACTTTCAGAATGCGGATTGATATATAAAGAGAAACAGAATATAAGAAACGGAGGGTACTACTTTTTATATTCCAAACGTCCTCTAAATAAGATAAAAGAAGAAGCAAAAGAGTCGGTAGATCAGTGGCACGAGGAAGTGGTTAAAGCTATTCAGGAACTCGAGTCAATTTGAATTAATCCAGATCAAAATTTTTTTCTAGCTTTTCCATAAATTCCTCTTCATTGAGTTTTCCTGTAATTTTCTCCTTTATATCTCCATCTTTAATGAAAAGTAGACACGGGAGGGACTGAACCTCACATTGTGAGGGGACTTTTTTGTTTTCTTCCACGTTAACTTTACCAAATTTTACCTCCTCCTCGAATCTCTCTGCCAACTCTTCTATTATCGGATCCATGTAAACACAGGGTCCACACCACGTGGCCCAAAAGTCAAGGACTACTCGTTCATTGTTTTTAAGGAACTCATCATAATTATCTTCTGTTATAGTCTTTACCAATTTTTTTTCACCGGTCAAGTTATCACTCGATTGAATTATTTATCGATTATAGGATGCAGGTATTTAATTTTTTACTTCAAAAACAAAAGATTAAAAATACTCCTTCTATATAAGGTCATGAGAACATGTCTGAAGAAAAAGAACCAATGGTTTCGATAGAATTCATTTACTCCGATACCTGTCCGGACTGTCCACCAGCTAGAAATACTGTTGAAAGAGTCACGGAAGATATGGAAGATGTCAAGGTCAACTATCACAGAGCAAAGGACGTCCCAGAAATGGTGGATGAATACGATATAACGCATGTCCCGACGATAATCGTTGACGAGGAAGTTGCATTCGTGGAGCAGGTTAAAGATAAAGAATTGAAAGAGAGTATAGAAGAAAAATTGTAGGATGGCCGATCTGTTTTTTGAGCTCGTAGGATCAGACTACTCCCTTGCTAAGGCAGAGATATTAGCTGCGATCGAAGGGTTATCATATGATTACAATATCGATCGGTTTGATCCAGGCATCCTCTCACTCAGCACGGATTGTCCCGCTGAGTACTTAGCTCAAAGATTAGGTCTTACGCATCGGATTTATCGTGAGATGAGTAAGTTTTCCGAAGAAGATATATCAGAAATCGAAAGCGATATAAAGTTACCTTCTGGAAGTGCCGCTGTTAGGACAAGGCGGATCAAAAAACACCAGGCTGATACCCAGGCTATCAAAGAAGAGCTTGGAAAGATCGTCTCCTCTAATAATCGGATAGATCTTGATTCCCCCGAACATGAGATATTTGTTATCATATCTGAGAAAAATTACGTCGGTGAGAAGCTATTTGAGATAGAAAAACAGGATTTTCAATGTAGAGAAGTTAAGAACAGGCCTTTCTCCTCCCCTATATCGTTAAAACCGAGGTATACCCGGGCCTTGATAAATCTATCACGGACTGGAAATACGACTAAAATACATGATCCTTTTTGTGGTACTGGAGGTGTTTTATTAGAAGCCTACATGATGGGTTTAGATGTATCCGGAGGTGACAAAGATCCTGATATGATAGAGGGCTGCAGAAAAAATTTGAAAGAATTTGAAGTTGAGGCTTCCCTTGAGGTCGGCGATGTTTCTGAGACGATCCCTAAAGGGATAGACTGTATCGTCACCGATCCTCCTTATGGAAGGGCCTCTTCGACTTCGAAGGAAAAACTCGCATCCATCTATAAAAGATTGTTCAGGACCACTCAAGAAAGACTAAAGAAAGGCGGATATCTCTCGGCGATCTTTCCGGGAAAAGATTACGTTTCGATGGGAAAAGAACATCTAGAGCTTATAGAAACACACAAAGTCAGAGTCCATCGTTCTTTAAATAGGGATTTTACAGTCTTCAAAAAGAACTGATTCAGACCTTGTTTACTTTTATCCCTGTCATCTCGAATGTTTCCACTTCTCCAGTATTTTTAGATTGGATAGATATCTCTGTTCTAATAACGGTAAGATCACCCTCTGGCTCAAAAGAATGGTTCTCTTCCAACCTCAATGTTGCGTTTATGTCTAAACTTTCTGCGTATCCAAGTTCTATATCTTCATGATTGAAATCAGAGACATTTTCACTCTCGAAATCTACTGTCCAATCATCATCGCTGATCTCTTTCATCGAGATATTGAAAGTATCATCTCGCCCTTTGTTTTTCAGGGAAAATTCAAAATCCGTTTCGTTTTTATCATCTATCAGAGAAAAGGATGGTGTGTGCAGGTCAACGTTAAAGTTTTCTCCGATTTCAACCATCATCGATTTGTCTCTCATGAGGGTAACAGGTTCTTCCATTTCCGCTGTAAATGTTATCTCACTCTTCATAGAGGCGTTGGTCTCGTTTGGAGGTCGGACTTCTAAGTTGTAGGTTTGTTCCTCTCCTTCATCCAGCGTCAAATTGGTCGGAACTTCTTGAACTTTACTAGAAGAATCGTTTTCTCCTTGAATCCAGAGTTGTGTGTGCCAACCTTCATTTGAGAGAGAATAATTAACTTCGTATTCTATCCCATCACCAACATCTACATTCCTAGCTTGATTTTCCACTGTAAGAGTATAATTGAAAGATTCACCTAAGATCAATTTCTGTTCTGATTCCTCTTCCAATTCTATCCCAAAATCATAGCTGAAGTTCTCTTGCTCGACAGGTATAGGATGAAAGCTGATGAACAATATCAGGATCGCGATTCCACCGACTATAATTCTTTTTTTGCCGAGTTTAGAGATGTCATTCAGAGGCGGTGGATGCTTTACTCCGCCGAGGAAAAGTATGAGGAATGCAAAAACGATCCATCCTATATACTGCCATATACCCACTATTATAAGGAAAGCAAAGGCAGCATAACTCACATATTTCGCATTTTCTCCAAATAATGAGCGAACGACATGTCCGCCATCAAGTTGAGAGGCGGGTAGAAGATTCAGTCCCGTCACCAGGAATCCCACCCAACCAGCGAAGAGCGTAGGATGGATTATCTCCCCTCCAGTCCAGGGTATCAATCTCGTCATACCCCTGATTATCACGGGGAAATTCCATATCTGTCTGATACCTTCTGATGGAGGGGTGGCTGTAGGAGTCATTACGTCTCCAAGGTAGAGTCCTATCAATGTAACTGGGATCGCAACGATAAAACCGGTGATCGGCCCCGCTATTCCTACATCTAGAAGAGATTTTTTATCCGGTATCGGCTCTCTGATGCTTATAAATGCGCCGATAGTACCCAAAGGTGGTGCCATCGGAAGAAAGAAGGGTAAAGAAGCTTTAATATTGTGATATCTAGCCATAAAATAATGTCCCATCTCATGGGTACCTAAAATCAAGAGAAGAGGGAAAGTGAAGTATAGGGCTCCATTCATCAGATTATGGATTGAGAACATCCCATATCCTGCTGGGTCATAGTTCGACCACCACCATGCCCCGGCTATCAAAGTGGTCCCTAGAGTTATGAAAAGCATCGCGATATTGACCTTTACACCCTTGAATTTCTTTTCTTCTTGTTTCTTCACTTTTATTATGTGTTCTCCATGCTCTTCGACCAGATGAGGGATGTAATTCTGAGGAACGAATTCCTTTCTAAGATCATCGAATTGTTCTTCTAGTTCCTCTTTTTTAGGCGCCTTGATATATACTGAAACGACGTCGAATTCTATCTCTGTCTTATAGATCGGAAAATGTTTACTGATCTGGTCCCTGATAAAATCTATTTCATTCTTGTAGTCCTCTGGTCGCTTCACCATGATTTTCAAATTAGAAGAGGGTTATTAATAAGTATTGTGAAGAACTGGTAGACCCTTTATCCAAAGTCATCTAGTTTTTTCTCTTTCCAAGAACCTCCGGCCCCGATATGAACTACCTCCCATCCATCTTTCTCAAACTCCTCCCCTATAAATCTGCGGTGACATTTCATGGGATTGGCCTCCAAACACATTATCACAGTTTCTTTTTCTTCTGCTAGTTCTTTCAATTTCTTGAATCCTTTACGCCATTCGTCCTCTTTCATGATATCTTGATAGTCTTTGTCTCTCAAACCCCCTAATTGAGCTAGATGATGATACTTGATACTAGCTTTGAATAACTCTTCTTTCAAGTTTTCTCTATCGAATTCGTTTCTCTTGGATCTAGGGTATGACCTCACGTCTACTACTTGCTTCACACCATGTTTTTCTAGGAGTTCGAGGAATTCGTCAAGTCCCTTTCCTTCGTAACCTATAGTATAGACTTTATTCACATCACTTAATGAAATAGATGACATAAAAAATTTTTCTTAGTCCGTTTGAGAGATAATCCCGCAAACGAAATTATTAAATATGAAGTTTCATATGTGATTGTACACATTATAGACATCTAAAAGATGTCTTATGTACACAGAAGTGGAGGAAAAATGTGTCCGATAATGAAAGAATAAACGTTAGGCTACCGAAAAGCTTCCTCGATCGGATCGATTTTTTGGTTGAGATGGACGACTTTTCCTCCAGATCGGAGGCCATCAGGACCGCCGTTAGGGATATGCTTTATTACAGAGTAGATCTGGTGGCTGAAAAAGTTGAGAAAATGGCCGAACAAGAACAAAAGATGGCGAAAGCCAAAGCGGTCAGAGAAGAATATCTTAAAAAATAATGGGATGGATGCACTCGATCTGCTAGCCTCGAGCCCTCACGGGCTCCTCTTTT
>JAZKSP010000101.1:0-5626 GCA_036626005.1 Thermoplasmatota archaeon
AATGGTGATCACGACTACAGCGACGAGAAAAGTTTTCGGCCATTTGGATACTTTGTCTTCATATCCTCCTATGATATTCATACTTTACCCCACGATAAAGAGTAAAATAATCTCTAAATATTTAAATTTAATCACGATTAATACTCATTTAACCTTCGTGATTCGAATCCTGTTTCTACTTTATTTCTAGCTCTTTTCCTGTACTTGTCAGGCATGTTCTTTTTGAACAATTCTTTATTTTTTCTCTCTTCTGAGTATTGGCTTTCATAGTATTGTCTCCATATGTCCGTAAGATCGACTTCTTCCTCGATATCAAGATGTTCTTCAAGTTCATCTAATGTATTCTCTAGACTTTCTCCTTTATCGTTTGATATGCCTTCTTTAGTGTATATCGATATCCAACTTCTCTCCTCATTACCTAGCACTATCACATCACCCGGAAATCTCTTAGCGAACCAATCTGAGACCATAAAACCCACCTCGTGCTTTGGTTTCATGTATCCGCACTTTACTTTCTCGCCCAGTTGTTTAAATCTCACGAACCCCTTCATCATATGTATTTCCCTTCCGGTTTCCCTTATCAGCTTTCTTATCCGTATGATATCGTCCTTTTTCGCGGTCTCTAGCTCTTCGTTGTCTATGTCTTTGGCTAGATGGATATCTTTCCTTTCGGTGTTTTCGTTAGCCTTCAATAATTCGAGTTTTCTTTCGCTCAGACTCAACTTGACCACCTATCTAATGTAGAGTGTTTCCACCCATTCACCTCTAGAAAGGTTCTAGCTCTTTTGATTACAACTCCAAGTTTCGATAGTTCGCTCCATTTAGTTATCTTCTCTTCATCTCTAGACTTAACGATCCTCCCCGCGCTTTTAGGACCGATGCCGGGAACTCTGATCAGTCTTTTATAAGAGGCTTCATTGGGATCTACTGGCTCGTCCAATTTCCTTTTAGCAATCTTCATCTTTGGATCTCCGTCTGGAAGAAAACCTTTTTCGTCAAAAGCGAGACTTATCTCGCTTGGTTTTAGATCATACACTCTGAAAAGCCAATCTGTTTGATACAGTCGATGTTCCCTAGAGTTGGGAACCTCCTCCCTATCATCGAGATCCGTACCTTTTACAGGTTTGAAAGAGGAATAGTACATCCTCTTGATATCCATCCTCCTGTATTCTCTGATCATGCTTTCAAATATCTCCTTATCGTTCTCTCCCGCTCCTCCGACGATGGTTTGAGTGGTATGCCCGGCGGGAAGATCTTTTTTCCTCATGAGATCTCTTATGTACCTCTGTCTTCGCAGGATATCGTAATCGTAATGTTTAGTGGAACTCACTTCGTGAAGTCTGCTCTTCGAACAGGATTCTATATTCAAACTGACCCTATCTGCGTACTCTAAACTTCTCTTGATGTAGTCCTTGTTCGTACCCGGTAAGATCTTGAGATGTATGTAACCTTCATACTTGTACTCCTCTCTCAAAATCCGTACAGTTTCGATCAATTTTTCCATGATAATATCTTCGTCTTTCCCGGTTCCGGAGCTAAGGAAAAGCCCTTCTACGTAATTACCTTGATAAAGAGAGAGCGTAATATCTGCTAACTCTCGAGGGGTATAGGAATACGTTTTACTTTTTGTCGAGCAATCGTCTGAGTTCGGACAATAGCTGCAGTCGTGAGCACATTCGTTGGTGAATAGAGTTTTGAAGAGACTCACACAACGGCCGTCTGGAGTGAAAGAGTGGCAGATACCTCCACGGGCGGTGTTTCCTATCCTCTGAAGTCCTTTGACAACTCTTGGAGTGGCTGTAGACGCGCAAACGTCATGTTTAGTTCCCGAACCAAGGGTTTGTAGTTTATTTAGATCCAATTCGTCCCAATTTTTCCTCGGGGTAGAAACGTCGTACTCGCTCTCCTCGGCAAGATGAGCTATCTTTTCTAGATTTGCCATCAAAATCTTAGAGAATGGTGATCGCTTATAAAGCTTCGATAGGGAGGTCGATGAAAGTAGACTTTAATATGACCTGTTTCCTCTTTTGAATGATGGATGTTATCCGTAAATTCGATCCATGGGACAGCGAAATGTGTACTTGTCCTGAGAAATACTCGCTGAATCCGTACACCGGCTGCGGGCATAGATGCATCTATTGTTACGCGACATATATACCTAATTTTTTCGAATCTAGAAGGAAGAAAGATATTGTCGAAAGGGTAGAAGAGGATCTACAGAATATACCGAAAGGCTCCCTCATATCGCTATCTAATTCCTCCGATCCCTACCTCCCGATGGATAAGGAACATGAGAACACAAGAGAATGCTTAGAGGTGCTGAAAGACTACGAGATGAGAGTACTTATAGTTACCAAAGGCGTGCATGTAAAGAGAGATATCGACATCCTAAAGGAAATGGATGCAGCGGTGACTGTTAGTATCTGTACACTGAAAGATGAGATAAAGAAAAAACTAGAACCTAATGCCCCGAGCGGTCATGAAAGACTGTCTCTAGTCGAAACTCTTGTGGAGGAAGGCATCCCGGTGGGAGTTCGCTTCGACCCGATATTTCCCGATGTCACTGAAGATGAGATTCCTCTACTTGTGGAGAAAATTAACGAGACAGGGGCAGAACACATCGTCTCCAGCACATTCAAGGCGAGAGGAGACAGCTGGAAGCGATTCAAACTCGCGTTTCCGGATGCAGCTGAAGAACTGGAAGATCTTTACTTCGAAAAAGGAGAGAAGATAGACAACAGTTATTATCTTCCTGAAGAAAAGCGAAAAGAGATATTGGGAAAAGTTTCGAAAGAGTGTGAAGAACAGGGAATTTCCTTTGCTACCTGTAGGGAAGGTTTGTCAGATTTAGTTACTTCTAATTCTTGTGATGGGAGTCATATGATCGGTTAGATAGAAAATTTTATCCTCTAGAGATCTCATTTGTTCTGTTTTCGAATCAAATTTTTTAAACATAGAGTGAATATTTAGTATAGATATGAATGATAGATACGATCATCGAGAAGGCCAAATCAAGAGGAGCTGAAGAGGGAAAAGAAATATCACCTGAAAAGGTTTACACGGCTAGATGGGTTCGGCTGAAGTGTCAGTACGGGTGTGGAAGATATGACACTAATCTTACTTGCCCCCCCTATACTCCTGATCCTGAAGCCACTCGAAAAATTTTAGAGGAATATGATTCGGCAGTATTGATCCATTTTCCATCTGGGGTTAACGGTATCAAAGAGATAATGGCAGAGTTGGAACGGGAAGCCTTCCTTTCAGGGTTCTACAAAACTTTTGGCTTCGGTGCTGGACCATGCGATCTTTGCGAAGATTGTAGGTTAGAAGAAGGATGTGTACATCCTCACAAGGCTAGACCCGCTATGGAGGCCTGCGGGATAAACGTTTACAAAACCGTTCGAGAAGCCGGTTATCCTATCGAAGTGGTCAAAAATCGAGACTGTATGCAGAATTATTACGGGCTGCTGTTATTAGAATAAACATTAATCTTATTATTACAGTTTCAATCTTTTTCACTGCTGATTTCACATGAGAATCCATCCTCAATTTTTAGACCTATCTTTTTTTATGATTCCTACGATAACATTTATAGATGAAAAAAAGAACTTTATTTGCCGATGCAGAACGAAAATATAGACTATCTAGCTAGATATTATGATCTGATTTACGAAGAAGAAAAGGAAAAAAATTACGAGAAAGAATCCGAACAGTTGATGCAGATAATCGAAAGGTATGGGGACGAGGGAGCTGAAGCTTTGTTAGATGTAGGATGCGGTATTGGGAGTCATCTGAAATACCTGAGTAAAGAATTTAAGTGCACTGGAATAGACTTAAGTGAACAGATGATCGAGAATGCGAGAGAAAAAGTCCCTAGTGCTTCTTTTGAGATCGGAGACATGATGGATTTCGAGTTGAATAAGAATTTTGATATTATCATTAATCTCTTTGGAACAATCGGCTTTGCAAAGACATACGAAGGTCTAATTGAAACATTGGAGAACTTCAAGGCGCATCTTTTCGGTGGAGGAATCGTAATCATCGAGCCTTGGATATATCTTTCTGATTTTGAGAATAGAGATAAACCTCACGTGACCACTGCAGAAAGTGATGATGTTCAATTGGTCAGGATGGGGCACAGCGAGATCAAGGACTCAAAGTGGATGTTGAATTTTCACTACCTGGTAGGAGATAAGGGTGAGATTCACTATTCAAAAGAAGTTCATGAGATGCTAGCATTGGATCGATCGGATTATGTTAAGGCGTTTGAAGAAGCTGGTTTTGAGATTGTAAATTGCATCGAAGAGGGTGAGCGGTGGATCGGAGCAAGAGAATTATTTGTGTTGAGGGAAAATGAATAATCTTCCATTCTTTACCCCGAAGAGCTAATAGGATCCGAGAAGATATTTGAAAACCAAGGTGAATAAAACATATAAATTTGTAATTCACAATCGGAATGGTATGAATCATGAGAAAAAGGTACAGATAGCTGAAAAAGTTATCCGGAGAATAGAGGAAAAATATGAGGATAGCTACTTAGTTGGAGGTGTTTACGGGTCAGTCGCTAGAGGTGAGGATGATGAAGAATCTGATATCGATATAATAGTGATAATGGATTTTGGAATCAAAGAAAGTATAGATGGATTCCTTATCGATGATTGTCCTGTCAATTTTACAGTAAGAAGTATCGATGAAGCAAAAAGAGTAATCTCTAATCCGGACTTCAGCTGGCCCTGGGCTGTATCTCAGTTAGTCGATTTCAAAGTGATAAGAGGTGATAGTAAGGTCAAAGAAGAATTACAAGATGAGATCTCTAAGGTTAATCAGAGAGGTCTTAACGAAGCAGTAGCTGAACAATTACCGGAGATATATGCTGTCTTTTACAAGGCTAGAAGGAATTATCGAGAAGACGATTACGAGAATTTTGTTACGGTAACTTTAGATTGTTTGAACGGAATAGCTGGTTCTATCGCCCTTCTAAATCAGAGATACTTCAAGAAAAACTTCTTCTTCAGGATACGCGAAACGCTGGGTTATGAGAAAACACCAAAGAACTATAGCGAATTTTTAAAAAAGACGACTGACTTCAAGAATCCGGATGATATGTTCAAAGGATTAGAGGAGCTCTTTAATAACTTCATTGAATTTATTGAGGATGAAGGCATTGAGATACCTAACTATTCCAACCTAGCCGATATCGGAATCTAAAAACGATATTTTATTTTTAGATCGAAGACTATTTCGGAAAAGGAAGTAGATACGGATGAGAGATAGAGTAAAAAGAGGATATGAAGAGGGACAATATGCGAAGGAATACCGTGAGGGACGGGAGATCAGAGATTTTGAAAAAGAACTCTTCGAAGATTTGTTTGAGAAGATAGGAGAGGAAGGTTCCATCCTTGATCTGGGCTGCGGTATAGGTATTCCGTTCGATAGATATTTTGTTGACAATGGATTTGAAGTAACGGGAGTCGATTTTGTTGAGAAGAATATCAAACGAGCGAAAGAAAACGTTCATGAAGCGGATTTCGTTAGAGCCGACTTTTCTCAACTCGCCTTTCCAAAAGAGTCTTTCGATGCGGTGGTTTCATTCTATGCTATCTTCCACATACCTAGAGAAGAACAT
>JAZKSP010000102.1:0-5566 GCA_036626005.1 Thermoplasmatota archaeon
GCTAGATGCAAATATTGCATAGATATACACACCCAGAAAGCCCTTGAGGCTGGGGCAACAAGAGAGGAAATATTAGAAGCCGCCTTCGTAGCGATAATGATGGGCGGCGGGCCAGCTATGACTTACGTAGCAGAACTGAAAAAGGCCTTAGATGAGTTCGAATGAAAACTCATCTTAATCTTTTTTTTCTATATCTGCTACTTTTAAAATATATTATTCATCTTTGTAAAATTCGCACTGCTTTCTTTCACCAGTTTCGATATAATGCCGGTAGTGTTCTATCCATTTCGGTTCGTCAGGTGCATCATCAATAAATTCTATGAACTTCTTCAGTTTCTTTAAAGTGCTTTTGCTGATATGATGTTCCAATTCACAGGCATCTAATTCAGCCTGTTTCCCATCTACACCGATTATCTCCAAGAAATTCGCTATAGTCTCATGGGAAGTCATTAGATTTTCAGCTATCTTTCTCCCAGATTCTGTCAACCTTGCGCCCTCGTATCGCTCATATTCCAGATAACCTTCTACTTCCAATTTTCTCAACATCTCAGTTACAGATGGAGGTTTCACGTCTAATTCCGAAGAGATCTTTCCCGTCTTAGCTTGACCCTCTCTTTTTTCAATTAGATAGATCACTTCCAAGTATTCCTCTAGAGTCTTCTGCTTCATTTCAAACTTCTCCATCCAGTCATGTTTGATGGTCAAGACAAATATGAAAATGATAAGAGTTTTTTATTGAGGTCCTCAAAGAAATTGCCTAGTACTGCATTCACTTCCTCGTCATCTTTGTCCCACACTCAGGACATTGCTTTTCATAACACGGTTGTCCTCTCTGATGTTCCTCTTCATATCCACAATTGGGACAAACGCATGTTCCTCCTGGACCAAGACCTTTACCCTGAGACTGTCGACCACGTCCTCCTTGCCCTGAGCCACTTCCAGATCTTTTTCCTTGTCCTGAACCTTTTCCTGAACCGCCACCTCTTCCTTTTCCAGATCTCATAATTATCACCTCTTTTATTCTTCAATTACACATATGAGTAAAAATACTTAAATCTTTCTACGATAGGGTAAAATCCGAGGGAAAATACTATACGGCCCTAATAATTGCAGTTTTAGGTGCGTCTAAAGATGAAGTCAAACTTAGATTGTATTCCGTGCTTTCTCAGACAAGCACTGGAAGCTAGCAGGATGGCAACCGATGACGAAGAAGTTCAAAAAGAAGTCTTAGATGAAGTGATAGATATACTTAGAACTATGGAACTTGAAGGGAAAAAACCACCTGAAATCGGTAGATATGTACATAGAGCGGTCAATGAAATAACCGATACCCAAGACCCTTATAAAGAAATCAAAGAAGAGCAGAACCAAGAAGCCTTAAAGATATACCCGAAATTGGAAGAGAAAGTGGAACCCGCAAAAGATAGATTGTTGACGGCAGTTAAAATAGCTATTGCAGGCAATGTGATCGATCTTGGACCAGGTCATGAGATCGACCTAGAGAAAGACGTTGAGGAGATCCTATCAAAGGAACTTACTATAGATCACTATGATGAATTCAGGAAAAATTTAGAGAGATCCGAGACCATATTTTACTTGGGAGATAATGCAGGTGAGATAGTTTTTGACAAGATACTCCTGAGAGAGATGGAAGATAAAGAGATCCTTTACTTCGTCAAAGGTGCTCCCAAGATAAATGATGCGATGGCCATGGATGCAAAAAAAGCCGGGATAGACGAATATGCTAAGGTGGATGTAGTAGGCAACGGAAGACCAGGTACCGGACCAGAGAGAGACTCACCCGAATTCATAGAGAGGATGCAGGAAGCGGATATGGTAATAAGCAAAGGTATGGGTAATTACGAAGCACTGAGTGAAGTGCCCGCTAACATATTTTTCCTTTTGAAAGCGAAGTGTCCTGTGATAGCTGACGATCTTGAAGTAGAAGTGGGAGATATCATCCTGAAGTAGAACCGATCCTATCCTCAACCTTTTCCCATATTTCCCTTATAGCGAGAGAGACAGGATCATCTTCATCCACATATTCTACCACTGAAAGAGCCTGCATCTGAGCATCTATAAATACCTTATCATATGGGATCTTTCCGAGGACCTCGACGCCTCTTTCTTCAGCTATCTTTTCTATCTTTTCGGTCATCTCCTCGTTCAGATCCGCCTTATTCACGACTATCCCGGATTTTATACCGAAATGATCAGCCACATCAAGCACTCTTTCCATATCGTGTATACCAGAAACTGTTGGTTCCGTAATCACCAGCGCGTAATCAGAACCGGTCAAAGAAGCTATGACTGGACAGCCGGTTCCGGGAGCACCATCGATCAGCGTTTTTTCGTTCTCTTCAGCAACGAGGGCTTCGGCATTCTCTCTGACTAGAGTCACCAATCTACCGGTATTTTCTTCAGCTATCCCCAGCTTTGCATGTGACATACCACCAAATCTAGTTTCAGAAACGAACCATTCTCCATTGACAGCTTCCTCCAAATCTACAGCGTCTTCGGGACAAACTATATCGCAGACTCCACAACCTTCACATTCCAGCTGATCGATACGATATCTTTTTTCATCTTCTTTTCCTTCTTCAACTATAGCGTCGAATCTGCACTCTTCATAACAAAGGCCGCAGTTCGTACACTTCTCTTGATCTATTTCGGCTGTGTAACCACCGCTGAACAGGCCGTTCTCTTTGATCTTAGGATCCGTGAGAAGGTGGAGGTCAGCGGCATCAACGTCACAATCCGATAAGATCGGACTTTCAGCAAGGGCGGCGAATGAACCCATGAGAGAAGTCTTTCCTGTACCTCCTTTTCCACTGATTACGACAAGCTCTTTGTTCCGTTCTAGCTTCGTCGAGGAATCCTTTTGTTTGGATTCCGCCTTTTTGACTTTCTCAGGTCCGGTTTTTTCTCTAGCTGGAGGTTCTCTTCTTCTATCCTCACTGCTCATTTCTTCTAGGGTTCTAGCAAGTTCACTAAAAATATCTTTATATCCCTCTAATTCCTCCACGACTAGATCTCCTCTAGAGTAAGTTTCCGCTACCTCTCTATCGTCTGGTATCTCTCCTATTATCTCTAGGTTTTCCTCTTCACAGTACTCTTTCAGTCGGTCATCTTTGTACTCAGCCCTGTTGACTATAACCACAGGTTCTATACCTATACCTCTACACATATCTACGGATAATTTAAGATCGTTGACACCGAACGGTGTCGGATCCGCGATCAACACTATCAGATCCGCCCCTGAAATACTTTCTACGGCGGGACATGCCGTTCCGGGAGGTGAATCGATTATATTGATCTCTCCTTTGTTTTCTTTCTTAACTGCCTGTATCAGTCTCGGAGACATACCACCTTCTCCTGTTTTCAGGACGGCATAAGCCACACCCACTTCACCAGCGTTGCCTTTTTTCAGATCGCCTATTTTCCTCTCACTCTCCACTATGGCATCGGTAGGGCAGACCAACGAGCAGGCGCCACATACGTGGCACAGCTCTGGAAAGAACAACACGTTATCGTTCACTAAAGCTATGGCATTGTACTTGCACGCGTCGACACACTTCCCGCATTTTATACATTTTTCTTCATCGACACTCTCTGGAGAGTCAAGCGTTATATCCTCATCCTCAGTAATCTCAGGTTTCAAGAAAAGATGGCCGTCGGGCTCTTCAACATCACAATCCAAATAATTTACATCCTTTCCCATCTCAGCAAACGTTTTAGCTAGGTTCGTCGCGATCAGTGTCTTTCCCGTCCCTCCTTTTCCGCTAGCTATGGCTATATCCATCTTTCACACCTCAATTTTCAATCCGGCAAAGCAATCTTTAGTACTATCAGGATACTTCTCTTTGATTTTGTTTTTGTAGTCAGTGCAGTGACACGGGACCACCATCGGTATTTCTTTCAAAATGTCGAAGTCGTCGAATCCGTGAAAACCGCCGATGACAGCCTCGATATCTCCGTATTCTTCAGCTCTTTGGATAATATCTGTCAATCCGGGATGAGCACAACCCGTTATCAGAACATTACCTTTTTTACTCTTACAGATTATCGACTGTTCTATTATATCCGTCCCAATTTGCCCTAGCGATAATACTTTTTCAGAAATTTTTTCTTGACCTGTGATTTCAATAAGAGAAGCCCTTTCTCTAACTTTCTTCCTGAAACCTTTAGAGAAGGATTTAGGTACGAATACTTCCATCGAATTCTCTAGTATGGAGTATAGACCTCCAGTATGATCATAATGTTCATGGGATAGTACGATCTTATCGATGCTGGATTTATTTATACCCATTTTTTTCATATTGTGGAGGAGTATTTCCCCATCATCACCATTATCGAATAAGATATTTTCTTCGCTTTCTATCAGCGCGGAAAAACCCCAACCCGATCGAAACGGAGATTCTGCTTCGTTATCATAGACTATCTTTACCTTCATCTAAGCACCACAAATACTCGAGAGTTCATAACTATTCTAGATAGATGAATTAGAAGATCAATGGTCATGACGTCCTTCTTCACACCCATCTGAAAGACTCGCCACTTCTAGTTCGTCGTTTTCAAATGCCTCTAGAGCTTCTTTCACCGTGTTTCCAGCACCGCAGTACACATCTATCCCTAGATCATCGAAAAGATCGATAGCTTTTCTGCCTAAATTCGAACAAAGCATGACATCTACGCCTTCCTCAGCTAAAAGTTCGGGTGGATTCTTGCTTCCTCCTCTGTGTTTGCCGTGGTTATCTATGACATTTACTTTATCCTTCTCCGAGTTATAGATGGTGAAGGTCGGCGATCTACCAAAATGCTGGCCTATCTGTTCATCCATGCCGGCCTTTCCCATAGTAGGCATAGCTATCTTCATTTTCTGCCTCCTTTTCCGTGGTGACCTTTTACGGTCTCGGTCTCTATCTCTTCAAGTTCTCCTTCTTTCAACTTTTCGACCGCATCGGATATTTTTCTAGAAGCTCTGTAGACTTTGATTTCAGCGGATTCTAGGGTCTGATATCCGTTCGGTCCAACATTACCAGTGATCACCGCTTCGACATCCATACCGGATAACATCTGTACTACTTGAGGAGCTACACCGTGGCTTTCCTTTGTGTGTTCATTCTCGATGGAGTCGTATTCCATCTCATCCGTATCCACTATCACAAAGTACGGACACCTACCGAATCTTTCATCTACATTCGCCTTTTCGTTATTTCCATCCGCAGATATTGCCACTTTCATTTTATTCACCCAATTCTTTCTTTAAATTCACAACTATATTTTCAAATGCCTCTGACGAGTTCGATTCTGCATCTATCAATGATCTACCTTTTTCTGCACTCTCCATAATCTCTGGATCTAAAGGAATGCTGCCTAAAAATGAAATATCTAATTCTTCAGCCATCTTTTCTCCTCCTCCTGATCCAAATACATCGATCTCCTCACCACAGTTTGGGCATGTCAAAGTACTCATGTTTTCTACCACACCGAGTACTTTCATCCCGACTTTTTCAGAAAAACCTATAGATCTTCGAACCGCTTGAACTGCAACCTTCTGAGGGGT
>JAZKSP010000008.1:0-26416 GCA_036626005.1 Thermoplasmatota archaeon
GATTCACTAGGGCTTTGAGGAAATACTTTGAACCTCTCATCGAGGGCCATACCGGGATAGTCAATGATTACCTTTACTGGATAATCTGCACTTTAGCCGTGGTATTGATATTCATATATATTGCAGTATAAAGAGGTAGAAAAAATGAAGCTATCAAAAACTTTCGACAAAGCTCTTTGGGTTTTTCATATCAACAGCGGTTCATGCAACGCATGCGATATAGAGATAGTTGCTGCGATCACGCCTAGGTACGACACGGAGCGTTTCGGTATAAAATTAGTGGGTTCACCTAGACACGCGGATGTACTTCTCTTCACCGGCCCAGTAACCAGAAAAATGAAGGATAGAGTGATCAGAGTATATGAGCAGACGCCAGACCCGAAAGTTGTCCTTATATGTGGAAACTGTGGTACATCTACTGGCGTGTACTATGATGGTTACGCCATCGAGGGTCCGTTGGACGAACTGTTACCTGATGACGCCAATATCCTATATGTGAATGGCTGTCCGGTCAGACCTGAGAGTATAATAAACGGTGTCAAAGAAGCCTGGCTTTATCTAGAAAAAGTCAGGGGGGATAACAAATGACAAAGATTGAATTACCGATGAGTATGGATGAATTGGAAGCTTACTTTAAAGAGGAATTAGGAGATCAAGTATTTGAAATCAAGAAAGAAGCGATCGAGAAAGGAGTCGAGCAGAATGAAATAAAGATGATGTGGATGACCGTCGAAAGGGAGTCATTTAGAGATGCCGTAACGGCGATAGCTGAAATTCAAATACCACATCTCTCGGTGGCTTCTGGTTCCGATAAAGGTGAATTTGTAGAATTGATCTATCATTTTAATGTGAATTTCTCTTATCCAGGTGAAGAAACGACCATTAATATGAAGGTTCATTTACCCAAAGACGATCTTGCGATCCCCACTATAACAGATATAGTTCCTGGTGCAATCACAACGGAAAGGGAAAAGCAGGAATTTTTGGGTGTAAACGTTATAGATATTCCAGATGACAGACGCCTATGGTTGGATGAGAATTACCCTGATGACAAATATCCTTGGCGCTGGGACGATGAAGGCATGGAAAAGATGTCAAGACATGTTCATGAGGATGAAGAGACTCTAGAAGAGCCAGTAGCAGAAAGGGCTAAGGAAGAAGGAGGTGATTGAGATGGGTGAAGAAGAAACGACTTATGAAGTTCCGATAGGTCCTATACATCCTGCATTAAAGGAGCCTTTCCTCATCAAGTTTAAGCTAGATGGAGAAGAGATAGTGGATGCCGATCCTCATCCCGGTATGAACCACAGAGGTGTAGAGTTCATGGGGATGAAAAGAAATCCTGTGAAAGTTATCCCACTATCAGAAAGGGTATGCGGCATATGTTCTATAGTTCATCAGCACATGTACACTACCGCTCTAGAGCATGCTGTGGACATTGTTCCCACGAACAGAGCAAGATATATAAGGACTATAATGATGGAACTGGAGAGGATCCATTCTCACGTTCTATGGGCTGGTGTTGCGGCTCACGAGATCGGTTTTGACACACATCTTCACTTTACTTGGAAGATTAGGGAAAAAGTGATGGATCTTTTGGAGAAGATATCAGGTAATAGAGTCAATTATTCAATGTGGACCTTCGGTGGAGTCAGAAGAGATATCACCGAAGATATGCACCCTGATATAAACGAGACTTTGGATTATTATCTGGATCTGTATGATAAGCTAGAAGATATATTTTTAGGGGACCCTAGTATAAGGCACAGGACCAAAGATATAGGCATATTGACTGAAGAGGACGCGATGAAACTCTGTGGAGTCGGTCCCACGGTTAGAGCTTCCGGTTTGAAGAAAGACGTGAGAATCGATCAACCTTACGCCGCGTATGGAGACCTAGATATAGATTACGTCGTCCCTTCGAGATATGATTATGAAGATGTCGGCGACGTTTTTTCGAAGACGCTCGTTCGACTGAAAGAAATAGTTCAATCTATCAACATAATCAGAGAATGTGTTGAGAAGATGCCGGAAGGCGAGATAACTAGTGAACCTAATAAAGCGGCTCTACTCAACAAACTCAAGACGGCAGAAGGCGAGGGAGTTGGAAGGATCGAAGCTCCAAGAGGCGAAGCCATGCACTACGTTAGATTGGCGGAAGACAACGAAAACGTCGATTCCTGGAAGGTGAGAGCTTCGACCTACAATAATCTAGCGACTTACGCCCCGATGTTCCTCGGGGAACAGATAGCCGATATCCCGATTATAGCTGCCAGCATCGATCCATGTATAGGATGTATGGATAGAGCCGAGATAGTCGATGTCAACACGGGCGAGAAAGAGGAGTATACTGATGAAGAACTTCACGAATTATCCGTTCAAAAAACCGAAAGGATGTTAGGAGGGATAGATGAATGAGTCTTGAAGTATTGATAGAAGAATGGCTATTCAAGGCTGTATTGATTCTATTGGTCTCCTTTGTCGGTATATTCTTAGGTCTTCTCTATAAGGGATTCGACAGAAAGATAACTGCTATGATGCAGTCTAGGATAGGTCCTCCCTGGACTCAGCCTTTTAGAGATGTGAAAAAGCTGTTCATGAAGGAGACTATAATCCCAGATCACGCCATAGATTGGTTATTTAATGCGGCTCCAATCGTCACGTTGGTGGCGTCTCTTGTAGCTCTGATGTATCTACCGCTCGGTCCCTTCGAACCATTGATGTCCGGTTATGGCGATCTTATACTGGTACTTTACATGTTGGCGATCCCGGCTGTAGCGATGGCCATGGGTGGATTATCCAGCGGCTCTCCTTACGCAACTGTGGGATCTCAAAGAGAATTGGTCTTGATGATGAGCTACGAATTCCCATTGGCGATAGCTTCTGTTGCGGTCGCTTGGAAGATGAGCACATTGTTCAGTGGAGCGAACCCCTTTTCATTGGCATTGATCTCTTCTAATCCTGTATGGAACCATGTCGGTTTGATGGCCGGACTTGGATTCGGTCTTATCGTGGCCGCTCTATTTTCGGTATTACCCGGAGAGTTATCTAAAGTTCCGTTCGACCAGGCTGAAGCGGAAACTGAACTAGCAGAAGGTATCTTTGTGGAATACTCCGGAAGAAATCTCGGTATCTTCTACATAGCCGAGACGGTGAAGATGATAGTGGTCGGAACATTGATGATAGCTCTTTTCTTCCCTTATCACTTGTCTACAATAATCGAGCCTTGGTACACACTTTCTGGTCCTACAGTTCCTTTAGTGGAGATAGGACTTTGGAAGATGATAGCCGATATAGCTTTCTTCTTATTCAAACTGCTGATAATAATATATGGGGCGATATCTTTGGTCAGAGTCGCATTCGCTCGATTTCGTATAGATAAAGCGAGTTATTTCTATTGGATACCTATGACCATAATGGGGTTAGTCGGCTTACTTCTCGTAGTTATGGGAGGTACCATGTGAGGTGATATGATATGCCTACATCAACGATATATACACTTATAAAACAACTGTTCAAGAAAAAAGCTACAAATCCGTTCCCGGTCAAGTACGCACCTGACAATATGACTGAGGCGGCAAAGTTAGTGGAAAAGGGCGAACTAGAGTTAAATGCTCCAGTGGAAGTGCCCGAAAACTTTAGGGGGCAAATAGTATATGACAAAGAATGCTGTATTGGATGTCAGCTTTGTGTAAGAGTCTGTCCTTCGGAAGCTCTGGTTTTCAAGGAAGACGAAAGAAAGGTCAAACATTATGTTAGTCGATGTACCTTTTGCGGTCAATGTGTAGATATCTGTCCAGAGAACTGCTTTGAATTCAGTCATGACTTTTTGATAGCGGGAACGGATAAGAACGCGGATGAACTTATTTTAAATCCATAAAGAAACTATTTTAATTTCTTTTTATTTATCTCTCAGTCTTTCTCTTCAAGCTCGGGTATATCTTTCCATTTATCGGATTTTAGTAGTTCGATCATCCTATCCTTTGCCTCTTGGAGTTCGGCAGTCATACCCTCTTTTAGACTCATGTTTTTAGGTTGTATCCCTACAAGATAGACATCATTTACCTTCCTATCTAGAAAATCCATAACGGTCGATAAAGGCAAAGCGTGGGTACTCATCGTGAAAACACCTAAATGCTCTTTTGGCACTATCCTGATCTCACCCGGTTCTAGATTCATATTGGCTGCATCTATTATCACCACTAAATCATACTCGTCTTCTTCTATCAAAGTGATGTGATTTTCAGGGACGGAGCCACAATCTACAGTCTCCCATTCCTTGCTGTCCAATTCTCTCGCTACCAATTCACCTACGGCATCGTCTCCTCGGATATCGTTTCCTACCCCTAATATTAGTTTGTCGGGCATGGTGAAATCAATCACTATGGGTATATATGGTTTTACCTTTCGATTCGAAAGTTTTTTAGATACAGGGCAAGATTAGTGTAAACGGATGGAAGAAAAATTAGAGAAGATGAAAAATTTACTAACCCTTTCTAAAGAATCGGAATTCGATAAACATGCAAAAAAAACTCTTAAAAATAGTCTTTACAAATTGAAAAATGCAGATATTGATTATCTTTCTGATCTTGAATATTTCATCAACGGTAAAAAATACGGAAGTTTGATCGATGCTTTTTATGAGATAGAGGAGTTAGAAAAAATAGAAATCAGATTTTTGAATCCTAATCTTGAGGGTGCTTGGAATTTTTCGAAACCCGTTAAAGAATTGAGGGAAAAAGAAGGCAAAGGGGTATGCGAGACCTTTGAATATGACCCAACCTCTCTTGATAAATGGTCTCGAGCTACAAACTCCAATCTAGAGAAAGTGATGATCAGGGCATTCATAGAAGATTTTTATGTTCCAGTCTCTATAACTACTAAATCCAAATATCATCATGCCGAGGAGATGCCTCGTCAATATGATCCTCATCTAAAAGATTTTCAGGACCTTTGGAAAGATGTTCGGGAGGGCGTCCTCCCTTTCGTGATAAGATTATGCCTCTATACGAAGAATGACAGATATCCCCTACTATTGGATACCACCGAGGATAAGTTGAGACCTCATCTTTTAGGTACCATAACTAGGGTGAAAAGAGTAGAGAGGGAGCCATTAGAATACCGGAATTTCGATAAGGTGTATGCTTGGATAGATGTGCCTTTACTCCCTAAAAAGATCCTAGAACTGTTATTTGAGACTCAAGAGATGGCTATTTTTGATATAGCTGATCGCTTGAATTTGAATAAAAAAGTAGCTGAGAACAACCTCAACAGTCTTCTAACTAAAGACCTTGTAAATAAAAAGAAAGACATCCATTATGAACTAAATATGGATAAAATAGAAGAGGTTGCGGAGAAAATAGGTTAAGATAACTGCTCAAGTCTCTTCTTCTATCAGATCTCCTATTGTGACTCCCTCCGTGTTCTCCGAAGTTTTGGTCGATGTTTTCTCTATTTTTTCAGTCAATTGGATGTCTAAAGTATTCTCTAGCTTTTCTCTCAAGTCCTCACTTGGCCTCATATCTTCTCTTTCTAGTTTTGCTATAACGGACTTTTTTTCGTTGATTTTCTTTGCTAGCTCTTCCTGTGTCAGATCGTTTTCCAATCTAGCACTTTCAATCCTCTCTGAATAGTCTAAAGCCAATTCTTCTATCTTCTCATCGTAGGTATCTGGTGTAGAACTCGTTTTCTTTTTGTCTTTAATCCTTTGAAGTACCTCTTGGGTCGACTGATTTTTTTTCTCAGAAGAGAGGACTTCTTTTCCATACTTTTTACAGTTCTCGCACACTTCCATCTCTGAGCCTTCTACCTTTACAGTTACTGTTTCACTAACGTCCTTACCACAAAGTTCGCATGCCATGGGATACACCCAATTAATATAACAGATATTTTACTTTCTTCAGAACTATAACACTTTACAGAGATTTAAAACTTGTCTATTTTTGCCTTAAGATATCAATAAAATCAAAATTTAGAAACTATCAAAGTCTTAATTGCGATGCAGAATTGCCTCTCTTCCCGAAAAGATAAAAACAAGGATATAGTTTGGATATTGAACAAACATGAGCAGGATGCCCTTCTATCTCAAGGAGAGGATAGAAGAGATAAAAAAAAGAAATATACATCAAAGGGAGCTGAGTAAGCAGTTACCCAATTGGGAGAAGATGTTGATCACCTACATTACAATTTTGATATTTTGGATAATAGTGAGCGGTAACCTTTCTTGGCAGAATATCTTAGTTGGAGGATTCGTTGCAATCATAATTTCGACCTTGATGTATGAAAATCTTACTGATGATCTGAGGATCGAAGGCAATGTAGGAAAGAAGATACTTTATCTAATATTCATCCAAATACCAGAGTATGTTTTTATAATGGTTTTTCAGCTGGTCGAGAGTAATGTAAAAGTAGCAAAACATGCGCTCTTCTTGGATTTAAACCCTGGTATCGTAAAGATAAATTCAGATCTCAATTCTGATACCGGAACCACTCTTCTCGCAAATTCCATAACGTTGACTCCAGGAACTCTTACAGTGGATGTAGATAAAAAGTTAGATAAAACTCATCTTTACGTCCATTGGATCGATGTCAAAACTCTAAATACAAAAGAATCAGGCGATAAAATAAAAGGGGATGTTGAAAGATGGTTGAAGAAAATATTTTGGTAAATCCTCTCTGGTGGACCATAATAATCCTTCTAGGTACCAGTTTTATCCTCTTCTATAGAGTTATAGGGGGGCCTACAATACCTGATAGAATAATCGGGATAAACACTATAACCACGAAAATAGTCGTCGGTATCGCCGTAGTATCTATAGTCACTGAGCAGTACTTCCTTATAGACCTTGCAATTGTACTGCTGATGGTAAATACCGTCGGAGGTCTTATTTTATCTAAGCATTTTGAAAGAGGTGATCGAAAATGATTATCGAGTTAGTTCTTTTGATATTGGGGAACTCTATAATGATATTTGGTGCGATGGGTGTTCTTCGTTTTCCTGATCCATATACTCGCCTTCATGCCTCTACAAAGACTGATACAGGAGGAGCGATGAGCATCCTGATAGCTACCGCAATGTTGGCTACTGTTGCTCCTTGGGCTATCCGACTCAAGCTTCTCATCTTGACTTTCTTGATCGCCTTGATAAATCCGATGATTTCACATGCGATAGCTAGAGGTGCGCATAAAAGCGGAATAAAACCTATCGCGGTGGTGGATATGTATGCTAGAGATAATCCGTGAAATTGTCATGATGGCGATGATATTAATCGCAATATTCATAGTGATGGAAAGAAAATCGATAAGGGCAATAATGGAACTAGCCCTATTCAGTCTAATGTTTGTATCAGCCTTGTTTTTATTGAAGGCGCCTGATGTCGCTCTTTCGGCTATAGTGGTAGGTGCTATATTGGTGGGTTTATTCCTCTATACTATTCAGGAGGTGGAAGGATTAGAAGACATCTGGTAGCTTTGGTACTGGTATTGGTACTAGGGAGTATACTTGTTCCGTTGGATTATTCCCGAGAAGTTACTGACGATGGATCAGAGCTTTCCAGTTATGAACATTACATCGAGAATTGGGAGGAAGTCGGGGCGGCTAATTTGGTAGTTGCGGTTCTTATGGACTGGAGAGCGTATGATACCATGGGCGAAGCCATAATTCTATTCACCTCTATCTTTGGTTTCTATGTGTTGTTGGGAGGTGATAAAGATGGAGATGTCGACGGTGGTTAGAAAAAGCTCGAAAATAATATCGCCCTTTTTGTTCACCTATGGAGCCTATCTCATAATATATGGGCATCTGAGTCCGGGCGGCGGCTTTCAAGGAGGAGTTATCCTAGCCGTGGGCATCATCCTTTTGCTGACCTCTCATGGATATAGATTGGTTCATAGAACCTTTCGAGAAAGATTGGTCAAGGTGATAGAAAGCACCGCTGCCCTTGGGATAGTTCTTTTAGGCATTTCTGGGTTAATATTCCAAGCTTTCTTTTACAATTATCTTAGAGGTGGAACACCGGGTACGATTTTCAGCGGAGGCACGATAGTGCTATTCAATATCTTGGTGGGTCTTAAGATAGGGACCGGTTTTACTATCATATTCTATATTCTTCTCAGGAGGATGGAGCGTGATTGAATCAATAACTGGAGGATATTTGACGGCCCCTGTAACCGGGGTTATCCTGATCTTGATCGGACTTTATGGGCTAATGATCAAACGAGACCTGATTCAGCAGGTGATATCTATCAATATAATCTCTCCTGGAGTTGTCCTATACTTCACCGGTCTTGGTTATGTCTCGGGAGCGAAGGCCCCTCTACTTCCTCATACCGACGTAGTCGATCCTATCCCGGCTGTCCTCATGCTAACTACACTTGTTATAGACGTAGCTGTGACATCGTTCGCTCTAGCTCTTATTATAAGGATCAAAGAAATTCACGTAGGTGGTGATGAAGATTGATTTCCTTGATCGTCGCTTTCCCCCTATTGTTTGCATTTTTAGTTAGTGTTACTTCTCACTTTGATCTAAATCGGATCTATAAAGAGGGAATATTTTTGGTAGGGATATTCTCTCCCATACCTATATTTGTGTACAATCTAGATAGTTTGCCTCTTACGACCGTCCTGGGAGGATGGAGCAGGATATCAGGGATCGAGATAGGGATAGATGGGGTAAATTTTTTCTTTTTACTAGCGACTTTCATCATATTTCCACTTGTGGCGATATACAGTTTGAGCCACTTTAGCAGAAGTGGTGAAAATAATGGGAGAGCATCTAAAGATTCAAAATTTTGTCTTGTACTCCTTCTTTACGGGGGTATACTAGGGAGTTTCATAACTAGAGATCTTTTCAATTTCACGGTTTATCTGGAATTAGCTTCGATCGGCGCCATCATATTGGTGAGTAGTTCGGATACTAATGGGGCAAAATTGGCATCTTTCAGATATCTGATGCTGTATCTTCTCTCATCCTTTTTCTTTATCTTTTCTGTAGGGATAATTTATGTGAAAACAGGGTATCTCAACTTCCACCTGATTCAACAGAATTTAGTGATGGATACGGAGATCAAGGCAGCTATAACTATCGCGTTCATTGCACTGATAATGAAAGCCGGTATATTTCCTCTCCATTTCTGGCTTCCCGAGGCACATTCGAAGGCGGACACACCGGTTAGTGCTCTTCTTTCTGGTCTAACGGTGAAGGTCCCAGTATTTGGGATGATACTGTTTGTGAGATATACTTCCGTTGAATTTTTGACTGTTCCTTTGATGCTTCTTTCTTTTACTTCGATCTTTTTCGGGATCTTCATGGCTATTTTCCAGTCGGATGGAAAGAAATTATTAGCCTATCATACCGTATCCCAGATGGGTATCGTATTGTTAGCTATTTCAGTTTTAGATGTATATGCAGCAGCTCACTACGTATTTGCTCATGCCCTATTTAAATCAGGCCTGTTCCTTGGAGTAGGAGTTTTGGTATCTTCGTATGAAAGTAAAAATCTAAAAACTCTATGTTACCGAGATAGTAAATTTTTGATAGTATCTTTCGTGATTTTGAGTCTAGCGATTGGCGGTATTTCCCCCTTGATAGGGGCCTTTGGAAAGCATGAGATATTGACCAGATTGACCGGGATCAATATCTATCTTCTTTACGCCGCATCCATCGGAACTTTAATCTCTTTCTCAAAATTGAATTACGTGCTATTCAAATCTAAAGAGGAAAAGTATAATGGAAAGGGTAGTAGATCAGAAGAAGTGATAGTTTTTCTACTCGCACTCTCGACGATCGGATTCGGCATTTATTACTATCCTAAACTAGATTGGATGGATTTCATCTTTTTAGGCATAGCTGTCGGCTTCTTTTCAGTGTTGAAAACATCAAAGATATTGGGATGGAGCGTACCGAAATATTATGAAAAAAACATGGAAGGTCTAGCAAAACAGATCAATTTTTACACGGCCGTATTTGTCCTTGTAAATAGCTTATTACTCTCCCTAGTTCTTTTCAGGGATACTCTTGAAGGACTGTTGTTGTAATAAAGTTGTTAAAATAAATCCTAAAATAGATGGTGAGGTGTGAAGATCGGATGGGAAGGTTGATGACAAAAAAACATAGGGTGGCTAATTTGATGGTAGCAGTCCTTGAGAAAAGGGAAGGATTGAGTACTAAGGCTGGAATCCCAATTCTATTCATCCCTATCTTTAGTTTCTATGTACTATTGAGAGGTGATGAGGAGTGATCCCATTGATTGTAGTTCTTCCTCTGTTTTTTGCATTTTTATTCAGCACTATTACTTATTTGGATATAAACTTAAATCGGGTTTACAAAGAAGGATTATTCTTAGGAGGCATATTTTCTCCTCTACCGATATTTGCGTACAATCTAGATAGTTTGCCTCTTAAGACCGTCCTGGGAGGATGGAGCAGGATATCAGGGATCGAGATAGGGATAGATGGGGTAAATTTTTTCTTTTTACTAGCGACTTTCATCATATTTCCACTTGTGGCGATATACAGTTTGAGCCACTTTAGCAGAAGTGGTGAAAATAATGGGAGAGCATCTAAAGATTCAAAATTTTGTCTTGTACTCCTTCTTTACGGGGGTATACTAGGGAGTTTCATAACTAGAGATCTTTTCAATTTCACGGTTTATCTGGAATTAGCTTCGATCGGCGCCATCATATTGGTGAGTAGTTCGGATACTAATGGGGCAAAATTGGCATCTTTCAGATATCTGATGCTGTATCTTCTCTCATCCTTTTTCTTTATCTTTTCTGTAGGGATAATTTATGTGAAAACAGGGTATCTCAACTTTTACCTGATTCAACAGAATTTAGTGATGGATACGGAGATGAAGGTAGGTATAACTATTGGGTTCATTGCACTGATAATGAAAGCGGGTATATTCCCGCTTCATTTTTGGCTTCCTGAAGCACATTCGAAGGCGGACACATCTGTGAGTGCCCTTCTTTCGGGTCTAACGGTAAAGGTTCCAATATTTGGGATGATACTGTTTGTAAGGTATACTTCTATTGAATTTTTGTCAACTCCTTTGATAGCAGTTTCATTCAGCTCGATCTTCTTTGGGATTTTCATGGCCATTTTCCAAACTAACGTGAAAAAACTTCTAGCATATTCGACCGTCTCTCAGATGGGATTTGTATTGATTGGGATAAGCACTTTAGATATATATGCTACAGGAATATATGTAATCGCCCATGCTATGGTTAAGTCAGCACTCTTTTTAGGCATCGGTGTTTTGGTAAGTATCCAGGGAGAAAAGAGCATAGAAAAACTCACATTCAACAATAGAAGCTTTTTGATGACTACTATAATATTACTGAGTCTAGGAATAGGCGGGATATCACCCTTCTTAGGGGGATATGCAAAATATAACATAATGAATGGTCTATCTGATTGGGGTGTTTACCTTGTTTATATTGGGTCCATCGGGACTTTGACTCTGTTTACAAGATTGAATTACGATCTATTTGAATTCGATCCTGATAAAAGAATCCGTTTTAATGTACAGGAGTTAGCTCCCTTTGCTTTAGCTTTGTTGACGTTAGTTCTAGGCATATATTATCTTCCCAAATTAAAGCTTATTGACATAATTTTCATCGTGATAGCCGTCCTCGTTTTCTCAGCGTTAAAATATACTGAAGTACTCAAGTGGAAGATACCCAGATTTTATAGGGAAAATATTGAAGGTCTAGCAAAACAGATCAATTTTTACACGGCCGTATTCATTTTGATAAATATATTGTTCCTTCTATTTGTTGTATTTCCTGACTATCTTGGGATATTATATGATCTGATAAGCTTTTGATGAGTTAGTGGTAGAATTTATAAAATTTGATAATCGGATATTTGTAAGAAGTATTTTAATCTAGTTCTTTCACTGAAACATCTATCACGTCTTCTGATGCAGAGATCTCTTTTTTCAAGCTTTCTAAACTTGTATCCATCTGACTTACATCGATCACCGTTATGAGAATACCCTGTTCAGAGTTCACCTCTTCTGTTTCATTGAACATTATGTTAACATTATGATTTGCAAATCTTCCGCTGATGTTAGAGAGAGCACCTGGTTCATTCTTCATTATAAGTTCGAATTCTACTAATTCTTTTCCTGGCATCGCGACTCTTTCTAGACGTGCTTCCCTAACCTCTGGACTTATCTCAAGTAGAAAATAAGCTCCTTTTGAAGCTCCGATATCGTAAGCGGACTCTGAGGGTAATTCTATCTCCCCATCCTCTTCTAACTTTATAATTTCGTAGTAGGTCATCAGATGAGTTATTATCTACGGATTAATAAAACCAACGTTAGTGATAGCTTAAGGGTAAAAAACCATAAATTTGATGTTGTATCAGTAGACTTATTTTTGTAGAATATGTTCTATAAATATCACTTCCTTTATTGAGAAAACTTTTATATCCCTACACTCATTACCTAATGTAATTAAGGAGTCTTAAAAATATAAAAAGTGATATTCATGGCTTCAAAGGATGAATCTAAAGACGAAGCAGGTGACTGGTTCGATGAACTGGACGAAGAATTAGATAAAAAGACCTCGGAGGTATTTAGGGATCTGGGTGAAAAGGACGCTAGAATGGCAGAGCTTAATAAGCAATTCATAAAGGATTTCTGGCGGGTATGGATTAAATTTGAAAACAAATTGAATGTCCACTTCAGCATGCGACCGGACTATAGTTCTTTTGCACATTTTGATGAATTTCCGGAAGAGTGGGAATTCAGAAATGACTTTGATTTTTCCAACGTTAACAAGATAGAACTTATGGATAAGACCCAGGAAAATGAAAGAACAGGAGACAGCCTGGTTCTCGAGTATCACAGGGAAGACGATACGTTGAACGTTGGGTTGTTCTTCGAATTCAGCGAGGGCGAAAGGTATTACAAATACAGCGGATGGAAGCGGATTTATGTACGATACTCTCTTTTCGATGAGGAATTCCCGATCGAAGACGAAGAGATGGACGACTTTCACAGCGTTTTAAAGGAAGTTGTTAAAAATTGGTACAGTTCTCATCTTGAGCGAGATAGAGATATGATTATAGACTATATAAAATCCAACTACGATAAGGTCGAGGAATATCCAGAGTAAAAAATAAAGCAAAAAAACTCTTATTTTTTATTTGATCTTGATTTTCCACTCGTGGTGGTTCTATTTACTGTTCTCACTTTCACTAACCCCTCCCGATAATTATTAAATATTAGGCCTCCTTCGATAAGACCGGTCCAACAAAAATAAGACGGACCAAGATGTGATAAAATGCAAGAAGACGAAAACCTTACGCCCCATATAGAAGATATAAACCGGGCGTTAAACGAAAAGTTAAGCGAAGAACAGATCGAAGAGGAACTCCGTACCTACACAGATAGATACGGAGTACCCTTAGGAAGCGCAAAAAGATCCATCGTGAAAAAGTACGATGGTGATCCTCAAGAACTCTATATCAGTACTGAGAGGAAAATCGAGGATATAGAGGGTGATGAGCAAGGACTGAATATCAAGTGTAGAGTTGTTTCTATAGATGATAAGGAGATCGAAGTCGATGATCAGCCCAAACAAATATGGTATGGAATACTTGGAGACAACACAGGCACGATTCCTTATACCTTATGGGAAGCTAAATCCATAGATTTAGAAAAAGGAGACACGATCGAGATAGAGAACGCATATGTGAATATGTGGAACGAGAAACCTCAAGTGAATATAGGATCTAAAACCTCTATTAAAAAGATAGATAAAGAGGAAGTTCCAGAATTCGAGAGACAACCGCAAAAACTAGATCTCAAAGATATAAGGGAAGATATGCGGGATCTAGAGATAACCGCTAGAGTCATGTCTATAGAAGAGAAGACGGTGAACACTCAAGATGGAGAAGAAAAACAACTTCATTCAGGTGTGATAGCCGACGAAACGGGTAAAGCACAGTTCAGTGCTTGGCACGACTTCGGTATAAGTGAAGACGATATCATTAGAGTTAAAGGGGGATACGTAAGAAGCTGGCGAGGCGTGCCTCAGTACAGTTTTGACGAAAGTGCAGATGTTCAATTTTTAGATGACGACGAACTACCTCCAGCTGAAGAACTTCAAGAGACTTCAGTTTACACCATCTCTGACCTAGCTAAGAGAGGCGGTGCAGTCGATGCAATCGTTGAAGCGGTGATGATAGATATAAAGAGTGGAAGTGGATTGATATTCAGATGTCCAGAATGCAATAGAGTTATACAGAAAGGGGCTTGTAGAGTCCACGGCAAAGTAGACGGCAAAGCAGATTTAAGAGTAAAAGGAATTTTAGATGATGGGACAGGGGCGTTGACCGTGATTATCAACAGAGAACTGACAGAAGACATCCTGGAATATGATATAGATAAAGCTATGGATATAGCGAAGGATGAGATGAATCAGGATGTAATAAGAGATGAGATCGAGGAAAAATTGATAGCCCAACCATTGAAGGTGAGAGGTAATGTGACCAGTGACGATTATGGTCTTATGCTCATAGCCGAAGAAGTATCTCGACAGAGTATCGATGTGGAAAAAGAAGCTAGAGAAATGTTAGACGAGGTGAGAGTATGAGCGGAAACTCATCCTTTCCCTCATCATTTTTTCTCAATGATATCCTAAAGGAGGTTTTAAGATGAGCAGGATTAACATCCTTTTATCCTCGAAAGGTCTACGGATTAGCAGGATTAACATCCTTTCATCCTTAAAACTAAAGGAGGTTTTAAGATGAGTATGATTAATAGAGAGGTTGCTTGGAGAGTTTTCGCTAGTGAATTTAATGAGTCTACTCTAGAAATAGAAGGTTCAGAAGAGAGAGCACCTAGTTACTTGGTCACGCCTTTGGGGGCAAAGATCAACCGATTGTATGCTGTAGGCGTTCTCACTGAAAAAGAGAATATCGGGGATCCAGAAGAACCTATGTGGCGAGCAAGAGTCACGGATCAGACAGGTACATTTTTCGTTTCCGCTGGCCAGTATCAGCCTGAAGTCACTACGACTCTTACCAATATGGAACCTCCGGTATTTGTAGCAGTAGTTGGAAAAGCTAGCACTTACGAACCAGACGATGAGACCTTTTTGACTTCTATCAGAGCGGAGATCATCAAAGAGGTATCCGAAGAACAGCGTGATAACTGGGTCATAGAAGCTGCCCGTTCCCTAAAGAAAAGATTAGAAGTCGCTATAGAAGCTTCGAAGATGGACGAAACCTCTGTTGAAGAACTGATCGAACTTGGCTTTGATGAGAAATTGGCTGAAGGTTTTAAACAAGCATCTGAACATTATGACTCTATCGATTTCGACAGATATGAGAGGATGTTGGAAGATTCTCTCCGGTACGTATTGCCAGAGTATGAAAGCAAATCTATAGAGGAGATCGAAGAGGAAAGTGAAGACGAAAGAGACGAGGAACTTGAAGATTTCATCTTAGAAGTGATCGCGGATATCGAGGAAAAAGAAAATCTAGAGAATGGAGTGGATTATGAGAGAGTGAAAGAAGAGGTTATGGAAGAGAAGGATATAACTCAAGAGGACTTTGAGGAATCGGTGACTAGCTTAAGAAACGATGGAAAATTATACGAACCGGTTCTAGGCAACCTTAAGAGAATAGACTGATCAATCCTCTTTTTCTTTTTCTTTTTGCTCGTTGATAGCTTCTTTCATCTCTAAATCCCCTTCTACGACTTTTTTAGCTAGTTTTTCAGAGATAGTTATATCACCACTTTTGATCCGACTCCTACGCTGCATCTCTCTCATCTCTCCTTCCGTAGCTTCGACATCATAGGTTCCCTCTGCTAACTCACCAGAACTCAGTGCTATTTTTTTAGCCGCTTCTATATCTGGGGCTTCAGTCAACTTGGTCGTGTCCTCTTCGTTTACGATTTCGATTCTGACTGCAAGTCCTTTAAGAGAAGAGATGGTCCGATTTCTGTTAGTTTTGTCTCCATGACCTATCCTGACGGTCATCCTTAGAAAACTGTAGTCTTCGATAACCCCTTCTATTATTTCCTTGACATCTTCAGGAGAATCAGCATGCATGGTTTCTAGGATTTTACCGTCTCCTACCAAAGCTATCCCGGGCTCCGTTCCGGGGTCTACACCGACTAGCATCTTTTGATAAGTTTGTTTACCTTTCAATATGGAGAGAGCTTTTCGTACACCTTTTCTGACATCATTTTCTATACCTACTACATTTGGAAAATCTATACCTTCGGCTTCCTTCGAGGTGGTTATAACTAAATCAACGTTCGAAGGTATCGGGTCGGTCGGGGAAAGACTCACGAATGCGATATCTCGCTGTTTCAACTCTTCCACGATCTCATAATAAAATTCGAAATTATCCGTCGCCACTCCTAATATCTTCACATCTCTAAGAATTACTTTTAGAAATATAGTCTTTTTGAAAGAGAAAAGAAAAAGGGGTTTTAGCTCAGATCGACATCTGGAGCTTTTTCGATGTCGCCCGCGTCCATCATATTCTTTGTCTTTCTTTTGCTTGCTTTGATGGTTTTCTCGGCTCTCTCTCTGAGTTCTTCTTTTGAAAGCTCTCTTTTAGCCAATCCCTGCTCGATAGCTTTCATACCGACCCTTACCGCTTGTCTGATATAGACTTCTGTGTCTTCCATCGTAGGAACGAGATTTTCCTCGTCTAGTCCGTCCTCTTCAGCTACCTCTGCTATAGCATATGCGGCTTCGATGTGCATCTCATCGCTTATTGTGGTTGCCCTCACGTCTAGAGTTCCTCTAAATATTCCTGGGAATCCTATGGAGTTGTTCACTTGATTCGGGAAATCGGAACGTCCTGTACCGACTATTCTGACGCCGGCGTCTTTCGCTTCCCACGGATAAATCTCCGGTATCGGATTCGCTTCCGCGAATAGAATGCCGTCGTCGTTCATACCCTTCAACCATTCTTTCTTAATGGTACCTGGACCGGGTGCTGAAGCAGCAACTACAACGTCTTTGCCTTCTATCAATTCGGGTATCCCACCTTCTTTTTCTTCCTTGTTCGTCTTCTGCGCGAATTTCCATTTTTCAGGCGTCTTTTCTTCGTCTAGGTCATCTCTACCGGGATGCAGAAGACCGGTCGAATCGCATAAGTACAGGTTCTCTTCGGGCACTCCTGCTTGGAGGAGGGTCCTCGCCAGGCATAGGTTAGCAGCTCCGGCTCCGATGAGTCCTACTTCTACTTCTTCTAATTCTTTTTCAACTACCTTAAGTCCGTTGATTATTCCTGCAAGAGTTATAGCTGCGGTTCCCTGCTGGTCGTCGTGCCACACAGGTATGTCTAGTTCTTCTCTCAATCTGTCCAGAACTTCAAAACACTTGGGCGTAGCAATATCTTCTAGGTTTATACCGCCGAATGAGGGCGCCATCCATTTAACGGCCTGAACTATCTCGTCTGGATCGTGAGCGTCAAGACAGATAGGGAAAGCGTCTACACCTCCTAGGTACTTGAAAAGCAGACCTTTACCTTCCATAACTGGCATGCCTGCTTCTGGACCTATATCTCCCAGACCCAACACTCTGCTTCCGTCGCTGACTACAGCGACATTGTTCCACTTGTTAGTGTGTTCGTAGACCTTCTCCGGATTATCATCTATGTCTTCACAAGGTTTAGCGACACCAGGTGTATACCATACGCCGAAGTCATCGAGACTCTCTATCTGGACCTTCGGTGAAACTTCTATTTTTCCTTTGTAAAACGGATGCCATTTCATCGCTTTTTTAGCGGGTTCTTTGGACTTCTCCAAAAGCTCTTCTTTAGTCATTTCTTCATTACCCATAATATCGCATCTCGTCTAGAAATGGATTAGACTATAAATAGATAATGGGACTTGAACAATTAATCTAATAAAGATTTATTTATCAGAATCAAAAACTCATCGCCACGTCACTTCGACCTGGTCGGTCCTGAATTTCTGTCTTATATTGCTCTCCTCGACACTGATCGAGATGCCTGCTTCATGCATGAGATAGCCGGTCCAGGCGATCATAGCTGCGTTGTCCACGCAGTACTCCGCATTCGGTACGTAACATTGGGCTCCCCTTTCCTCAGTCATGGTTTCGATCATCTCTTGGAGTCTCCTGTTCTGAACTACGCCCCCTCCGAGCAGTACTTCGTCCTTTCTTATGTGGGCTAGAGCTCTCTCCGTCACCTCCGTCAGCATCGCGAACGTTGTCTCCTGCAGAGAATAGCAAAGGTCTTCGAGCGACGCATCTTTATTCAATGCTGAAGTCATTATACCCGAAAATTCTACGTCCATACCTTTTACGCTGTATGGGAAGTCGATTAAATGTTTACCACTTTTCGCCTTTTCTTCTATTAGCGGTCCAGCGGGGAAAGTCATGCCCTTCTCTCTGCCGAACTTGTCTAACATGTTCCCCAATCCTATGTCCAGAGTCTCGCCGAAGACTCTGTATCGTCCCTTCCTGAACGCTATGACCTGTGTATTACCGCCAGAGACGTACAATAGGACAGGATTCTCTGCTCCGGTTGTCAGCCTGCCTATCTCAAGGTGAGCTATACAGTGATTTACACCAACAAGAGGGGCTCCAAGCGAGAGAGACAGGCTTCTTGCTGCGGTCGCTGTGGTCCTCAAACAAGGTCCCAGTCCCGGGCCCTGAGAAAAGGCGACAACGTCTATATCGCTCTTCTTTATACCCGCCTCATCTATACTGTCCTTTAGTATCTTCAGGATGTTAGAGGCGTGGTGATTCGCCGCTTCCCGAGGATGTATCCCTTCCTTCCCCTTGTAGGTTTTTGAAACATTAGACAGAACGTCTCCAGTATCGTTAATAACACTACTACCGATCGTGTGAGCGGTACCCTCGAGCCCCAACACATACATAATAAAAGAAAAAAAGTGTTTTTATTCAGGTTTCCCTATTCTGTAGACGCCAGTCCCGCAGTCAGGACATTCGCCTTTTATCGCGGGTTTCCCGTTTTTCATCTCAGTTTCTTCCGCATTTTTAACTTCAACTTTTTCTCCACATTTAACGCAATACGCCTTGACCATTTTCCTCACTCAGGTGGGAATTGTTGAAAGACTATTAAAGCTTTACTTTCAAAATCGATAGCCCCTTCAACCAAAGATGATAAAAATTCTCATTAATTTGTTTAAAGACCAGGTGACCGATGTAAGCCCCTTTCTGTTTGATCATAAGCCGACATTCACCTACGCGTCCTACCTGCCGATCTCGGAAAGGTCATCTCGGCATTTTTGGACTTGCTCCGGTGAGGTAAAGTGGCCGTTTCATCGTTCCCTTCAATTCTGAGCTCTGCAGGTTAACTCATCTGCCTTGCGGCAAATTTCGCTCGCATCACAGCTCCTTGAAGGACGTGTCGTTTCTGCGCCCTGAGCCGTGGCTTTCACCACACCAGTTTGCACTGATCCACCTTTCCTATGGAGAGGGGACTTTCCTCAGGCTTATCTCACTAGGCCATTAAGCCCAGTGAAAGATCCCGTCGGTCGGCCACGGTCTCCTGGTCAAAAATAGATTGCTGTGATGATATATATAATCCTTACGTTTTTGAGCTCATCCCTAAAAAACACTCAAACTTCCACTGAATTCACTTGGAAAGAATCTGTGCATCTTAACTTCCAAGTGCCCGAATGGCTCTCGTATGTTACATAACCCACTAATTCCGCCGGATAACCCACGAGATTTCTTTCGCCATTATATAGATCATCAGCGATTTCAGTCCGCACTTCGTATTGTTCACTTTCTAAACCAGTCAAGATTACCGTAGCACCCTCAGAGGAGTTATCGATCTCTATTATTTCACCTTGGACTTTGACTTTCATACCTTCGAACCATTCTGGATTTTCTAGTATTTCGGATAGAGGTGTAAAGCTGGAAATCGCTCTCTCTTCTATAGATAACTCACCGATCGAATCGATCTTTAAGTTCATGTCACCTTCGTATTCTTCTAACTTTCCTTCGACCGTGACTTTCGTTCCTGTTACCATCGCGTTTCTATTTTCATCTGATTCGATGATCTCTCTATCGCAGACCACGTTTAAGCTGTCTTCGCGACCCTCCTCTTTGATGTCGAATATGACCATATGCCTGAACCATGAGATCTCTGATATGATCCCTTCAGTTCTTACCCGTGAACCTAGAAGATCCCTATCTATTTCAGCTACGTTCATCTTTCTAGTCGAACTCTGTGCTGAAAATATATAAAGGGTCGAGATACCGAGCAAAGAAAAGATTACCGCAACTGTGAGGATTTTTTGTTTGTTCAACATCTTGTTTAGTCCATTATCCTATAAAGTTCTCCAATTTTTTTTCTAGCTTTTCCGCCGTTATATCCGATAGTGAGACCTTCGTCGTTCTTCCGGAGTTATCAGAGGTGGTTTTGGTCCCAAGCAGTCCCTCGTTTGAAAGAGATTTTAGATACTTCCAAAACTGTGTATGACCTAATTTTTCTATATCGTACTCTTCGCATAACACCTTATACAGTTCTTCTATTTCACCCGTTACCGTGTAAGCCTTTTCTTTCAACTTTCTTGTAGCGGAGAGGAGGATCAACTTTTCTTGTTCATTCAAATTTTTCAACTTGCCTTCGGTAAAGTAAGGGTCTATCTCACCTTTTGCTGATCTTATATCCTCGGTTAAGACCTCGTTTCTTCCGTCCATCTCGGCTATCAAAGCAGATTTTTCAAGTAGTTCTATACCGAATCTTGCGTCACCATTTCCGTCTTCGCCTTTGCCCGCGATATCAGAGACGAGCTGTATTTTTTCGTCGTCTATAGAGCCAGGGTGAAATGCCCCCTTTACTCTATCCTTGAGGATTGGAAACATCTCCTCCGAAGTGTATTTAGAAAATCTGATACGATTGCTTCTTTTGAAAGAACTTCTAGCGCTCTCTTCGAGAAGTTCAAAAACATTTTTCTGTGAGACCAAGATCAAAGAGACACTACCTTCCGGTGAAAGCTCTTCTTCATCGAATCGTGAAAGCAGATAAATCAGATCAGAACCTTCTTTTTGGATGAGGGGATCGACTTCATCTAAAACTACAAAAAGATGAAGATTTTTTTCTTCGACCTTTTCTTTGACGATTTTCATCATCTCTTCGACGGAGAAACCTCTATCGGGGAACCCTCTATCGAAGTGATGAGCGATCTTCCACATCGCAGAACTATTGTTTTTTCTCTTACGGCAATTTACGAAAACTGAATCAATATTTTGATCTTTGTTTGCTGCCCATTCTTCAAAGTCCATACAGAACCGTTTAGCAGTGACCGTTTTTCCAGTTCCAACCGGCCCATATATCAGAACATTTTGAGATATATCGGAAGAAACTATGCCTCGATAAAGTCCGAATAACTCCTGCATCTCCTTCTCCCGGTTAGGAAGTTCTTCAGGGATGAAATCGAAGGAAAGCTTTTCCTGATCTTTGATCACGTTTCCGGTCGAACTTTCAAAATCCATATCGAGTTTCACTTATTTTTTGTTAAAGTCCTCTCATATAAAACGATGACGCTACATCGTTATTAAGATTTCCATATCGAATAAGGTCTAGTATACTCTCCGGTCTAAATATATTATTTACCGCTCGTTTAAACGATTCCAAACCCCCTCTATCCTTTCTTCTTCCAAGAGAACCACCATGTTACCTCTTGCGGAAATCCGGTCGATGTTTTTTGCCATGACTTCTTCACGGTGAGCTTCAAGTTTCTGAAAACCTTTCAATTTGTTTATGAAGTGGTCCCACTCATTTGCAAATTCTGCTGGGTTTTCTGCCTCTATTTTTTTCCTTCTCAACCCTTTTTCTCTCAGGGCCTGGTGTATCCACTGGACGCCAGTTACATGGTCGCAGTAAGCCATTGTATAATGTTCTTCATCCATATCTAAAGGTTCTATCTCGATATCATTTTCTAAACAGTATTTCATGAAAAAAGTATAAGAAGGAGGGGGAAGACTCACTTCTCCGAATTTTTGGAGTTTTTCTGCATATGCTTTTTCTGGTGTAGAGGGTTCTACTTCTGTCTCGATATCGTCACTTTCTATGAATTCTTTAAGACCTTTTTTTTCTTCTTCAGATATCGGCAATCCACCGATTTCGAATTCTAGTTTTTTCACTTTTTTTTCTAATTTATCAGCTCCAGAAACCAATCCTTTGACCACACCAAAAATATATACTTTTGATCCATTTTTATCGAATTGATAAGAACTAAGGCCGCTCATCTTCAACCCTTTCTTTCAGCTAGAAGTTCTGAAACTTCTCCTTTATCCTCTATCTTAGAAAGTTCATCTTTTTGGATCAAAGGAATGCCCTCGATGTTCATCTGAGAGGTTTTATGTTGGATGAATATCACGGGATCCTTTTCAGTAACGTCTGAGAGATTAGAAACGATCTTTGCTTTTTTCTTCAATCTACCGTCCTCCTTGGCACCTATTCCGCTCAAAAAGACTTTCTCTTCGTCTTCTGTTATCGCTTCGAAGGGACATTCGCAAGTAGGTACTATGCTGTAACCTATCGATAGAAGTGATTCAAAGATAACCCTTTCAACACCGGAATAATGATCTAGTGAGATTTCATATTCTTTCTCGTAATCTTCTCTTTCGAAGGGATTTATCGGCAGGATGAGATCTTCACTGAGGAATTCCTGAAGCTTCAATGCAACTTCTAAGTCCGCTCCCATCCCTTTCTCGTACTTTTGTATCGATTTCCGAGAAACTCCAGCTATATCTGCCAGCCTGCTTAGAGGTATCTTTTTTTCTTTCCTAGCTTTTTTCAGGAGATTCGAATCCATCTTGACATATAGTCCTCCAGGGGCAGAAAAAACGTAGGGTGGTACTCCTTCAAGTATCATATCTTTAAAGGTCTCGGGTGACATAAGAGGTATACCTTTTCGTGAATAAACCACACCCTGTTTCAATTTTCTTTGACCTCCGATCCAGGAAATAAATAAAGGAAAAGCATCGAGAGCATCGTTCAAGATTTTCAACTGTTCAGTCTCTCTCATCCGAGAGCTGTCCGCGTTCACTGATATACTGATCACAAACAGACGGTCGTCTTTTCGGGCTATGATATCAAAGGGCATGGTATCTTGGTACTCTCGTTTGGAGAGATAGAAACCTGCCTTAGAAAGTACCTCCCTTACTTCTTTGATAAGTTGAAGTCGGTTCATCGACATTCCAATTTACTCAGAGGTTCTATATAAAGATAACGTGGATTTTTCTTATTTTAAATATAAAAAAATCACTGATTCCTCGATAGATCAATCTTCGAAATAGATCTCCCAGTAAACCGTTGAGTTGAGCCATTTTTGATCTTCAGATATTTTTTCATCGAGTTCATTCACCTTCTCTCCGATATCTAAAGGTAAAAATTGGTAAAGCCCATAAGGGAAGATGAATTTTTGATAAAAGTTCACCTCTTTAACCACTGGTAACTTAGAGAATTTTTTCTTCAGAAGCGAATTGGAATAAAGACTGCTTCCTTGGGGCAGTATCCATTGGTAAAGAATCCTCATACTCAGTGGATGAAGACTCTCAAATACGAATTTGTCCTTAGTAACCCTCTCGACTTTGAGAATAAAATCTTCTATGTCGTCTTCGTCCAACAGATGAAAAAACCTCATACTTATGGTCATATCAAAGCTTTTATCTTCAAAAGGAAGATTCAAAGCATCACCCTGAACGCTTTCTACTCCATTCTGCATCAACATCTCTCTACTCGCATCCAGACCTGTGAGGTGTCCTCCTTTTCTCGAGAGAAGTTCAGCGAATCTACCGGTACCTGTAGCTATATCTAGGATTTCCTTATCTTCTGGATCTACCAGTGATAGAAGCATCTCTTTCTCTCTGAAATCGAGAACTCTACCTCCACCTGTGAATCTACTCTCGTCGTAGCTCTCTGCTATCTCTTCTTCCCTGTACCATTTTTGACCTTTCTTGAACATTTTTACCCTCGAGAAGTAAATGTTAGATTTTGATATTCTAGTCCTAAAGAATGAAACTCTTCTATAAATGTTTTCTAAATCTTGATGGCCTATTAAATATCTAATTATCATTTCACCTTTCTTTCAAAAAAAAGGAAAAAGTATATTACCCTATGTATTTATTGGATGCTTGGTGGTACACATGGGCAGTAAAGAGGACTCAGGGAAAAAGGTTTCTAAACTCGATCTAGCCCAGAAGATAGACGAGTGTACCTTCGAAAATACTTTTTTCAATAAAGAAAAGAACAATAGCTACGGACATTTCAGCAGCGTAATAAAAGAGATAAAGGATGGCGAAGGAGGAACTAGCCACTTGGTCAAGATAAGACCTCCACTCTTTTATTTGAACGGTATCTTGAGCAATCTATCTCGATTACTGTCCAGTACCGGGTCTCGAAAAATACTTGATAATAGGCGGTGGAGTATCCGAGAAAAAGAATACTTGAAGAGTATAAATCCGGATTTTGAAATAGACGATACAGTTCATGAGAACGCAATATTGATGGAAAAAATCGATGGAGAAGTTGCTTACGATATCCTCACGTCTGACGAGATAAGTGGTGAAGAGAAATTGGACACGATACAGAAAATATCTAAAGGTTTGAGAGCTATCCACCAAAAAAATCTTTATCATGGAGAACCCAATACTCAGAACTGCCTTATAAATGAAGAGGGAGAGATATACTGGATCGATTTCGAGATAGAATATCATCAGGACCTCTCTCTCATCGAAAAGAAAGCTAAAGACCTCGAACAGATGCTTCTCTCAATGATGGGGGCGTTCGAAGAAGAGGAAAAAGAGATAGACTTAGATGATGAAGAATTGATAGATTTTATCCTTGAATCCTATGGAGACCAGGACGTCATATCTCATTTTCTAAACAATGCTCATGTACCTTTTTTCGCTCCGTATCGGATATATCAATTGGCGTTTTCCTCAGCATACCGTTTTTACCAAGTTCAACTCAACCTTATGAAATATCTTAATGCTTGGGAGTCTGAAATTTGAATGGGGAAGTACAGACTAGAAATGTATTGATATCTAATCAATTCAGCAGATTCTTCATATCTATTATACCAGCTATTTTTGCCATCATTGTATTTTATATTCTTGGTCCAGATATTTATATGCCCGCTGTAAGTGTTCTTTTGGCCTTTTACTTTGCTCTAGGAGTGGGATGGGTGGTAGCTCCAGCCCTGGCTATAGCTTCCGGAATGAACCCGATAGGGGTGGTGATTTTTCTAGTGTTTATATCTTCTGAGAGTTCTTTGATAGTAAGTGCAAACTATCCGCTTTTGGAGAAAATACCCTATTTAGGTCTTTATATGAAAAGACTCCGTAGAAAGGCTAGCAAAACCATCGAGGAGAGAGAGTTGGTTAAAAATGTGGGATATGTTAGCATATTTTGGCTGATGTTTTTACCGCTCTATGGAACAGGACCTAATGTTATGACGCTCGTTGGTAGATTATTAGGTCTCGAATGGAAAAGAGTATGGAGTGTAGTCACTTTTTCGGCAACTGTAAGATTTACTATCATCACAACTCTTTTGTACTTCGGGTATTTGAACATCTGATCTTTTATCCATTTTCTGACAGGTAGACAATCAAAACATTTATATACTAAAAACGAACAGACAGTAATAGGTAGCGAAATACGAAAAGGGGTGGAGAGAGGCGAAATTAGTATCCCACATCTGAAATTAGCATTTCGAATCTCAGATGTCGGACTAATTTTTGGATGAAGACAAAATTTCGATTCATCCCGCTGAAAAAAATAATATAAATCATAGAGGTGGATATGTATGTCGACAGGAACGCAATCAAAGGGAAAAGATAAGCCCGTAATCGAGAGGGTAACGGAATGTCCAGAGTGTGGAAGTAGTCAGCTCGCTCAAGATTATGATCGAGGCGAATTGATATGTGAAGAATGTGGTTTAGTTATAGATGATCAATATATAGATAAAGGTCCCGAATGGCGGGCCTTTGATATGAAACAGGAGCAAAATCGAGCTAGAGCAGGTCCAGCGATGACTGAGATGATGCACGACAAAGGTTTATCCACTAAAATAGACGAGAGCAATAGAGACTCTCAGGGTAGGAGTCTGTCAAACAGTAAAAAGGCTCAGATGTATAGGCTTAGAAAATGGCAGAGAAGAAGTAGAGTTTCTGGAGCTAGAGAGAGTACTCTTATATCAGCACTGAGTGAGATAAAAAGATTGGCCTCGACAATGGGTTTACCCAAGCATGTTAAAGAGAGATCCGCTTCTATCTATAGAAGAGCTGTGGAGAAAAACCTAATCCGCGGTAGGAGCGTAAAGATTATAGCCACGGCCGTTCTCTATACCGCATGTAGAGAACTCGGTTTACCTCGAACTCTTGACGAGTTTGCAGAAGTGACTAAATTCGACAGAAAGGAGATCGGAAG
>JAZKSP010000103.1:0-5502 GCA_036626005.1 Thermoplasmatota archaeon
TTAAGAATAAACTAATTTAGAACGTTCAATATCCTACAAATTTATGTTGGGTCTTCATTACCATATCCGAGGATCGTCTTATGAAGGGTTCTAGTTTGAAGAAAAAAAGGAAAACAACCAAAGGCTCATAGAGATCCTCTTCGTAGATGACGAAAGTGGTGCCCGAGAACAGGCAAAGATATTTCTAGAGAAAAGATCTCGAGTGTTTTCACCTTGTACATTCTTCTTCACCAACTGTATAGAAACTACGTGGGCTAATATTTTCTATATAGAACTATTTTTAATATATATCGAAGAGCGATAATGCTAGCGATTTTCTCGGAGTATATAATAGGTGGGGGTGCAATATCATGGTAAGGAAAGGGAGAACAAGTAAGAGATGGATAGGGATGAGGTGATAGAGATAGCCAAAGCTGGCCTGTGGTTCATTACCACATTATGGTTCGGATATATGTCAGCGATCATGCTTTGGCACATCGACAAAAGCACCTGGATTATAACAATGGACTTCAACTATTACGGAGAGGCGATGATAGAGATGCCGATATTCTTTATTTCAACAGTCTGGTTAGTTCTCAATGGTTCAAAACGAGCATCAACTTTTCTGAGTAATACAACAGATATGCTCAGAAAAGTATTTGGATATATAACCTAAGTATAAATACCAACGCAATATCTTCCATTAACCCCTCCTCCTCTCTTTTTATGTTCTCGGAACTATTTAACTGTTTCTTCTTCGAGAGTCTAACATTGATGGAAAGTAGGGATTAAAAGAACTAAAAAAACAGTAAAAATGGAATGAGTATCTCTTAGGAGTGGGAGAAGAGCCTGTTGATATCTCGTAAAAACCTTAAACCACTAAACTTTTCTTTGAGGCAGGTGAAAACATGATAGATACGACCGAGATGGATACGGAGGAAATCCTTAAAGTTGCTCAGGAATATGTTAGAGAAAACGAGATAGAGAACATAGTCGTAGCTACAACACGGGGTGAGACCGGGGTAAAAGCGGGTGAACTGTTCGATGAAGACACAAATGTAGTGGCGGTCACCCATTCAACAGGATTTAGAGAAGAGGGAGAACAGGAACTTGAAGAAGAGAATAGGAAGGAGATGGAAGAACACCAAGTCGAGATATTCACAGGTCCGATGTCCTTCCATTCCTGGAACGACTATTACCGCAAGAAGAAAGGTTCTATAATGCCTTCCACCATTATAGCCGACACTTTACGTCTATTTGGCCAGGGAACAAAAGTCTGTGTTGAAATAGTTTCGATGGCCACAGATGCGGGTCTGATTCCGCCGCAGCCTGTTCTGGCCATAGCGGGAACCGGTTATGGAGCAGACACCGTTCTTCTGATAGATGGAAACAACAGCAGAAGGTTCTTCGATATGGAAGTTAAAGAAGTGATAGCAAAACCTACTGAAATTTAACCTAAAAATTTCTTTTTTATCAAACCCCTCTCTTAAAAATGTGATATTCTTATATTTTCGACCATTACATCTTACTCTGAACTATTAATATAAGATAGGAAAGTTTATACAGTGGTTAAATATTTTAAATTCAAGAATCGGTGATTGGAAAAATGACTAAAGGCCCTTTGATAACCGTTGGAGGCAAGATGGATCTGTCTTTAGACGGTTCTATTCTGAGGGAGTTCATGAATGTAGTCAAAAGTAGATGTGGCGATGAACCCAACATCGGAATATTACCCACCGCAAGTCAGAGGCCAGAAAAAACATTAGATAGCTATTCGGAGATTTTTGAAGAGATGGGAGGCAACTCGATCAGATTGAACCCGGAGAGTAGAGAGGAAGCGAACAGCGAAAGGATGATAGAAAGGGCACTAGAGGCGGATGCATACTTCTTTTCAGGAGGGAATCAGCTGAGGATAACAACTATCCTTGGAGGGAGTTCTCTCACAGAAGAAATCCGAAGAAAACACATCGCAGGTCATCCTGTAGGAGGTACAAGTGCCGGTGCTGTCTGTCTAACAAATCTGATGATAGCTTATGGAGAGAGCAAAAATGCATTAATGGCCGGAGTAGTAGAACTTACTCATGGACTGCATTTCCTTTCCAAGACGGTGGTAGACACCCATTTCACAGCTAGGGGTAGATTCCCAAGATTGGTCCATGTGGTAGTAGAAAATCCGATCACACTTGGTATTGGTCTAGGAGAAAATACCGCGGCGATATGGGATTTTGAAGATGATAAATTTAGAGTAGTCGGAAGTAGAAATATAATGGTGGTAGACGGTCAAAATATAAAACATACCAATATTTCTGAGATCGAACCGGATACCCCTCTCCATGCAGAAGGTATCACAGTCCATATACTCTCAAATGGATGTGAGTACGACCTGGAGGACAAAAAACCGATCTTTCCAGAAAACAATAACAAATAAAAGAAAAGTTTTTGATGTTTTTCAAGCCTTACGGTTTGTACCATCGGAAGATTGTGCTTGTCGAAGATCTATCTCACATTCCCTTATATTTTTAGAAGTACTACTTTTCCAGATATCTTTACTCCCAAAAATCTGTTCTAGATGTTCCGACGAGAAATCTAAATTAGCACAGACCACTACGTCACCTGATTTACTCTTATCTATTGCAAATGATAGTGCTTCGATAGGATCGTCTATTACCACAGGTTCTTTATTAGTAGCCGTTTTAGCACCTTCTTCCAACAGGGAAGATACTTCCCTCGGTTCTCTTCCACGTATCATATCTTTCTTTTCAGTGAAGACTATCTCATCAAAATTTTGTCCGGCTACTTCACCATTCTCCAATAGATCTTCATCCGGTCGATCACCTAGTCCCGTATAAACTAATAGCTTCTTGCCACCATCTAAGATGTGATCTGCAAACTCATTGAGGTTTTCTAATCCATCAGCATTGTGGGCGTAATCTAAGATAATATTTCTATCCTTCACTTCGAAGACGTTCAAACGCCCTGGTGTAGTACACTCGTCCGTCTGGAATTTCATAAGTGCGTTCTTAAATTTATCGATATCGAGCCCGCTAGCGTATCCGGCTGCCATCGCGGCTAGAGTGTTCTCCAGGAGCATCTTGACGCCCCCTCTAAGATAAGGAAGTTCTTTCACACTCGCTATCTTTTTCTTGCCTTCCTCTAAGTAAGCCTCAAGGTCGCCATCTACAAAAACGAAAGCGTTTCCACCGTCGTTTATGTGCTCCTCTATGAGTTGATTTTTTTCCACACCGAACAGTACGATCTTTCCTTCAGCCTTTTCCATCAACCGCTCAGCATAATCATCATTACCGTTGATAACACTGTAGCCGTCTTCATCGGTCACTTCAAGCAATAGGGATTTCACCCAAAAGATATCATCTCTATCCTCCACGCCGTCCAAACCGATATGATCTTCCCTTATATTCAAAACGACGCTCACCAAAGATTTGTCAAACCCAAGGCCTCTCTTAACCATACCTCCTCGAGCCGTCTCTAGTACGGCATAATCCACCTTTGGATCCTGTAGGACGGTATTGGCGCTCCAAGGACCGGTCGTATCCCCCTCTGCTATCTTCACCCCGTTCGACCAGATACCTCCAGTAACAGCGAGACCGGTATGATGACCCTGATTTCTACCGAGCCATTCTACTAATCGAGAAGTTGTAGTTTTACCATTAGTCCCAGTGATAGCTACGAGCGGTATACGCCCTTCTCCAGAAGGATATAGATGGTCGATTATCTTTTTTCCCACGGGTTGAGGTTCTCCGGAAGATGGATGTATATGCATCCTGAGGCCGGGACTGGCGTTCATCTCTATCACACCCCAATTGATCTCATCTACGTGTTTGGATATATCTTCAGCTATAATGTCTATGCCTACAAGATCGAGGTCGAGCATCTCACTTATCCTTTCTAGGACGAACTTAAAACTCGGGTGGATATCGTCGGTACAGTCTTCCGCCGTACCTCCAGTGCTGATATTCGCGGTATCGGATAAGTAAACAGTTTCGCCTTCGTCAGGTATATAATCCAAAGTCAAGCCCTGTCGCTCCAGTTTCATCAAGACCTCTTCGTTCAGCTTGATCTTCGTCAATATGTTTTCATGTTCGTCTCCCCGTTTTGGATCTTGGTTAGTCAGTTCAACCAATTCTTTGATCGTAGAGGAACCATCCCCTATCACATGTGCAGGTATCTTTTTCGCTACAGCAACTACCTCATTGTTGACAAGAAGGACTCTGAAATCATCTCCTTCTAAATATTTCTCTACAAGTTGAAAATCTTCATATTCCTTTGTCAAAGAATATGCCTCCGCCAGTTCATCTGGATTCTTGAGATTGATGAAAACACCTTCACCATGATTACCACTGACGGGTTTTATCACAACAGGATAACCAATTCGATCGGCTATTTCCAAAGCCTCTTTCAAAGAAGTCACGACTTCGCCTCTTGGTACGGGTAGACCACGATTGTATAGAAAATCTTTACTGATATCTTTCTCCTGTGCTATCTCAGTACCTATCAGAGAAGTATGGGAAGTTTCAGGCCCCCATATCATCTGTTGATTTTTACCCCAGCCAAGGGTGAAAAGACTGTACTTCTCGTCGGCTCTTTTATAGGGTATATCTTTCTCTTCAGCCGCATCCAATATAGCTCTCGTGCTGGGTCCTATCTTTTCATCGATAAAAGCATCTTTAGCTTCCTCTAAAACGTTATCCACGAAGCCCTTCAAGTTCTCTTCACCGCCTAAAAGCTTATTGACGAGTTTTATTGATGCTTCCAACGCCTGAGAAGCAAGAGTCGGATACTCGTAAGAGATGACAACCTTGTAAACACTATCTTCATCTCTTCTGCTCTTTCCAAAAGTGACGTCCGATCCTACAGTGTTCTGGATAGCTAAAGCTATATGTTCCACTATATGTGCGGGATAAGTTCCTTCGTTCAATCTTTCAATAAATCCACCTTCATAACCTCTAGAACAGGTGTGCGTCTTCAACTCCGGTAATAAGTTCACCAATTTTTTGGCAAAATCTTCGTTGGAAGGCGTCTCCACCCAATCTCCAAGGTCTACGTAAGCTTCTATAACTGGAAAAAGCGCATGAACGTTAGGTCCTTCAAATACTCTCTTGCGGACCAATTCTATCTCATTATCGACATTATCTCCTATATTCTTTTCATCTACTAATTTCATTTTTTAACCCCCTTTTCAAACGGCAAGATAAACTCCTTAATTTGGACTGATTTGGGTAATAATCACATTATTTAACGGTCGAAAGTTAGAAGTATCTCACCCGTATACAATAATCGATCAATTCCTCCTCACCCAAATCTGTATGGAAGGGATTTCTATTACTGTGTTATGATATGGTTTAGATAGTATTTAAAGGTTTCTGCTCTCTGGAACTTGGAAATAGTTTTCTAAGAACTACATTTGTTTATATAATTCTAGATATGCCCGATCGGGGATTCGAACCCCGGTTGAAGGCTCCGCAAGCCTTCATGATATCCAAACTACAACAATCGGGCTTTCTG
>JAZKSP010000009.1:0-26032 GCA_036626005.1 Thermoplasmatota archaeon
CTCGATAGAACTGTTTCTTTTCTTTACATTCTTCTAATTTTTTATTTGTCTCTCTTAGTCTCTTTCTCACACCTTTAAGTTCATTCCGGAGTTCTTCCTCTTTGTTGTCGAACAATCCCATGGTAAGGTCCAACATAGATAAAAAAAGCACTATGTAAAAATGTTTTCTATTTTCATATCCTTTTTCAGGATTTATATTCATTTACTAGACCGCTAAGATTCTCTGCCAAGCTTGATAATCTCTGTGCTGAGGAGGATAGTTCTTCCACTGAGGCGCTCTGTTCTTCGGCAGAAGCGGCGACGGACTCGGCTTCCTTGGAATTCTCATCGGCTATCTCTGTGACAGCTTTCACTTTTGTAGCAGAGTTCTGGAGTTGTTCTGCGGCTTCGTCTACAGCTCCGGAGATATTCTGTATGGACTGAGACACAGAATCAGTTGCTTCTCTTATCTGATCTAATGCGTCTAGATTTTCTTGAGTTACTTCATCTACATCTTTTGCTTTCTCGCTTACTTCCTTCACTCGATTTACTACTGTAGAAGTATTTTCTTGTGTTTTTTCTATTATCTCTTTGATATTGGTGGTTTCTTTTTGGGTTTGTTCTGCTAATTCTCTTACTGAATCAGCTACTACCGCGAAACCCTCACCATGTTCACCGGCTCTAGCTGCTTCTATTGAGGCATTCAGAGCTAGTAGATTCGTTTGATCCGCTATATCTGATATAGTTTCGATAACGTTTCCTATTTGATCTGATTGTTCATCTAGTTTGACCGCCTGTTCGGCAGTCGTATCAAGTATCTCTTTTAGTTCTCTTACCTTTTCTGAAGCTTGTTCGGCATATTTTTGTCCTTCATCTGTTTGAGCAGCCACCTCTTCAGAAGATGCTGCTATATCTTCCACTGAGGCCGAGGTTTCTTCCATACCGGCTGCACTGTCTTCAATGCTCTCTGATAACTCGTCAGACATCTTAGACTGTTCGGAGGTCCCTTCTGATATGTTCTCCACTGATTCAGATACGCTCTCTGAGGTAGAACTCAATTCTTCTGATGACGCTGCCATGGTCTCGGATGCGTCTCTGAGTTCTCTGATAACATCTTTTAATTCTTTAATATTTTCTCTAGTATTTTCTATACTCTGATTTACTGACTTGCCGATAACTTGATATTCTCCTTTCAGATCAGTCACATCTATTTCGTCGTCTAATCTCCCCTCGCTTAGAGATTCCATAACTTGCTTGATCTGTCTAATGGAATTTTCGATAGCTTCTAAGGTTTTGTTCACAGATTCTCCCATCTCTTTATAATTTCCAGAAAGATCCTCTGTTTCGATATTGACATTTAGTCTACCATCGGCTAGATTATTCATCACTTGATTGATTTGATCTATTGAGTTTTTCACACTCTTTATACTCTGATTAACAGATTCAGCCATCTTTTTGTAATCACCTTTCATCTTACTATCATCTATTTGTTTATCTAATTCACCGTCCGCAAGGGAATTCATGATAGTTCTTATTTCATCCATTGATCTCCCGATTTTTTCTATGCTTTCATTTACTGACTTACCCATCTCTTTATAATCTCCTTCAAGAACATTAGTATTGATGTTTGTTTTGAGATTACCTTCCCTAATATTTTCCATCGTTGAGTTTATACTGTCCATAGAATCCTGGATGGTGTCTATACTTTTATTTACCGATTTTCCCATCTCTTTGTATTCCCCCTCTAACGTTTCATCATCAATCCGGGAGTTTAAGTTGCCTTTTTCTAATTGTTTCATAACATTTTTGATCTCCTGCAGGGAGTTTTCTACTTCATCTATACTTTGATTGATTGTTTGGGCCATTTTCTTGTAATCTCCCTGGAGTTCCTCCGTCGAAACCCTTGCTTTCAATTCACCCTTGGAAAGAGAATGAAGTGTTCTCTGGATATTTTTTATACTGCCTGAAAAATCTTGCTTCATTTTTTTGAAGGCTGTTACTAACTCACCCACTTCATCATCTGTTTGCTTAACGCTTATTTTTTGACTGAAATCACCCTCGGCTACCTTTTTTGAATCTTCTTTTAGTTCGTGTAAAGGATTTATCATATATTTTTTTACGTAATATGTTACGACTAGGGCTACAAACAGGTTACCAGGGACCATAACGGCTAATCTAATGGTCTGGTTGTAATCTATCATCACAGAACCAACGTAATAGTATGAACCTGCGATCGCAAAGACCAAGGCTACCAATTTGAGTACAAGACTCTTTCGATAGATTAGATACCATATAAAAATGAAGGCCAAGATAAGGACGATTGTTGCTCCAAGCGTGGGTAATTTCAATTGCATAGTATCAGATAATACAATAATTCCTACATTACTTAAGACTTGTTATTATATAAGGGCTAAAACAGACAATAGTGATGCGTAATCAAAAAAAAAGAGTTGGTGTAAGTTTTTTTCAGGATTCGTATTTGTTAAGTAGGTCAGTTAGACTTTCTGCCAAGCCTGATAATCGCTGAGCCGAGGCGGATAATTCTTCCACCGAGGCGTTCTGTTCTTCGGCAGAGGCGGCTACAGATTCCGCTTGACCGGAGTTTTTATCGGCTATTTTAGTGACTGATTTTACTTTTCTAGAAGCCTCCTGGAGTTGTTCTGTAACTTCATCTACAGCCCTAGATATATTCTGTATGGATTGAGAAACGGAATCAGTTGCTCCTCTTATCTGTTCTAATGCATCTAGATTTTCCTGGGTCACTTCATCAACATTCTTCGCCTTCTCGGTCACGTCCTGGACACTTTTGACCACTTCTGAGGTATTATTCTGTGTTTTTTCTATCATGTTTTTGATATTATCAGTTTCTGCCTGCGTTTCCTCTGCTAATTCTCTTACTGAGTCCGCTACAACAGCGAAGCCTTCACCATCCTCTCCTGCCCTCGCTGCTTCTATAGAAGCGTTCAAAGCTAATAGATTGGTCTGTTCTGCTATGTTTGAGATGGTCTCTACAACTTTCCCGATCTGATCGGATTGCTCATCCAGTTTGACTGCTTTCTCTGCCGTTATCTCGAGTATTTCTTTGAGTTCTCTTACCTCTTTTGAAGCTTCCTTGGCATATTTTTGTCCTTCGTCCGTTTGAGCAGCCACTTCTTCTGAAGATGCAGCTATATCCTCTGCTGAAGCAGAGGTCTCTTCCATGTTAGCGGCGCTATCTTCAATGGTGTGGGATAAATCCTCAGCCATCTCTGATTGTTCTGAGGTTCCTTGGGATATATTTTGCACTGCTTCGGACACGTTTTCTGAGGAGGAACTCAATTCTTCTGATGAAGCTGCTACTGTTTCGGAAGAATCTCTGAGTTCTCTCACCGCCTTTTTCAGTTCACTAATATTTTCCCTCATGTTCCCCACGCTCTGATTAACTGCCTTGCCGATAACCAGATATTCTCCTCTAAGACCACTTGTCTTTATTTCCCGGGTTAAATCCCCATTGGCTAAAGCCTCCATCACTTCTTTTATGTTATTGATCGAACTGTTTATTGCATCTAGAGTTTGATTAATAGATTCTCCCATCTCCTTATAATCTCCTGAAAGGTTCTCGGTATTGATTTTAACACCCAATTCACCTTTAGCTAAACTATTCATAACTCGTTTGATCTGATCGAGCGATAGTCTAAGCGTCTCTAAGCTTTGGTTCACTGATAGAGCCATTTCTTTGTAATCTCCTTTCATATTTTTCTCGTCGATTTCCACATCTAGGTCTCCTGAAGCAAGGTAGTTCATGACTTCTTTTATGTCTTCAATCGACTTCCTAACGCCTTCGATACTTTCATTGACCGATTCGGCCATTTTTTTGTAATCTCCTTTAACATCATCTGTGTTTATATGGGCATTTAGATCTCCCTCAGCTAAGCCATCCATCGTTTTATTTATGCTCTTTAACGAACTTTGTATAGTGATTATACTTTCATTTACAGATCTCCCCATCTCTTCATATTCCCCTTCTAATGAAGCAGTATCTATTCTAGACTGAAGTTTTCCCTTCTCTATATCTTCCATCACGACTTTGATTTCACTCAACGACTCCTCCATACCATCGATGCTTTGATTGATGGTTTCAGCCATCAATCTGTATTCTCCTTGGAGATCCTCTGTTTCTACTCTCTTACTTAGTTCGCCTTCTGATAAAAAATCTAGCACTCTCTGGATCCTGTATATACTACTTCTGAAGTCTTTTTTCATCTTTTGAAAAGATGAGACTAATCTACCTACTTCATCTTTTCCAGGATTTATATCAACTTTTTCTTCAAAATCGCCTTTAGCTAATTTGTCAGAAACCTCAGTTAAACGAGTCAAAGGACCTGTGATATATTTTTCAACAAAATATTTCACTGATAGTGCGATAACACCTACGAGAGGAAGCATGATTCCTAATCTTATCAAGGTGGATTTTCCTCCAAAGGTCGACCCTGCAAGATAGAGGATAGCTGAAAGTAAGGTAGCCATCACTAGTATCTTAAAAATTACCTTACCATTATATAATAAATACCATACTATAATCAGTGCTAATGTGAATACACTAAGTTGACCTACTTGAATGATGAACTCAATCATATTATATCACAAAGAACAATAAGAATAGATATTATTAATTATTTATCCATAACGATCAATGTTATAATTATCTATCCAATATTAGATCTCTTGAGATGTTATAAAAAAGAAAAGTTTTGTCATGAAAATCATCTAATAAAAAAATTTTTGACTTTGAGATTTCCTTGAAAACAAATAAATCTATATTTTGGATTCAACCGACATCGACATCGAACCCACCTTAAATCTTACGTTCCTGGCATGGGTTCCACCTATATCCTTTCCCTTTACAGGAATCTCTCTATCTTCTAACTCTTTAATGACGGATTGGACGTTCTTCTTACCGACATCCCCATTCGATTGGGAAGAGAACATGCTTGCTCCGCCGGCTATCTTTGCTTCTAAGTTTTCTCCTTTCCCTCCTAACTTTTGGATCTTTTTGATCATCCGATCTATAGCTTTGTCAGCATAAAGAGCAGTTTTACCCTTTCTCTCTTTATTTCCTTTCCCAAGAAGTACATGGCCCATCCCGCCGACTTCGTTTTTACTATCGTATATAGCGACTGCTACGCATGACCCTAAAGCTCTAGCCACTATCATTTTTTTGTCTTTTGTTATTTCCATCTCTCCAATTTTAATTTCTTCCTCTTCGGTCATGTATGGTCCCTCAGAGTTTTAGGGCTGTGATTCTGTATACATCTTTTACATTCATCTTGGCACCCATCATCTCAAAATAGGTTATCCATAAAATCTTCTGTAAGAGCATCACTTGGGAGTAATATGTACCTACCTTTGACACCCACTCCTTGAGCGACCAGTTTTACTTCGGATATGATAGCATTCTTCTCAAGACCTTCAGAATAACTCAAGAGGTTCTCTAAATAAACACCTATCATATCGTGTTTTAATTCTGGCGGGGTATGGAGTATAGGGAGGTCAAAATAATCCCCAATCTCTGCTAGAAAGTTTCCTAAAAGGATATTACCAACTTCTCTTAAGGCGCTCCTCTCGGCTTCTCCCAACTCTTCAGATTTTTTGTCCCCTTTCCCGAGTAGTTTTCCAGAAAGCTTCATAGCACTGTCTTCGTCCATGACGAAAAGTGAGATTCCGCCTTCCCCTTCTTTAAGCTCAGAATAGAGTATTATTCCTAAATTTTCTTTTTCTATTTCCTTTTCAACCAGTTCAATGGGATTGGTATAGATATTCAGTATCTCTGTATCGACTGAGGTCCCCAACATCTTAGATATTGATTCCGCAGCCTTGCGTGCGGCAGTTTCTAGAATTTCTCTTAAAAGAAAGATATTGTCTTCGTTTAGTTCCATCTTTGTTTCTTCTGTTTGCTTGTTCTCCATAATATAAGTGGGATAATCAACTACATTTATATATTTGTTTCCCACACATATAGATATTTTGTTGATCAAGAATATTTTAAAGGGAGATATAATTGGTTTATATGATCAATATTATCGATCTCCTATCGCACAATCTCATGTTAATCCTCGGCCTATCGATTAAGAGTCGAGCAGAAATAATAAATATCCCTATAGAAATATGACAGCGCTATGCCCAAAAGTGTCCTGATAGTTGACGACACCAATTTCATGCGTAAGATGTTAAGGGATCTGATTTCTGACCATTATGAAGTTGTCGGTGAAGCAGAAAATGGAAAGGAATGTTTAGAGATGGTGGAGGAACACGATCCTGACTTGATCACTTTAGATGTGATAATGCCGGAGATGGACGGCTTAGAAACTCTTCCCAAACTTAAAGAAAGATATGAGGATCAGAAAGTGATAATGGTTACCTCTGTCGGGCAGCATGAAAAAGTTACAGAAGCGATGAATAAAGGGGCATCTGGGTATATAATAAAACCATTTGATGAAGAAAAAGTGTTGGAAGAGATCGAAAAAGCATTTGAAGAGTGATTTTGTCTTTTTTCATTTCTTGGTTTCGAAACCTAATCGAGCTAAAAACTCATTCTTCCTGAAGATATTCAAAAACCTTTTCGGTTATAGCTGAGCCCATCCCTTTTATTTCACTCAACTCTTCTTGAGAGGCCTCCTTCAGATCATCTACACTTTTGTAGCCGCTCTCATAGATCCTGTCAGCTAGCTCAGGCCCGACATATTTTAAGTCCTGAAATTCTTCGACAGCTTTCTCTTTTGTTTCTATCTCTTCTTGAGATGATTCGTCTTCTTTACTTTCCTCCTCTCTAGTATCCTCTATTCCCTCTACCTCGGTATCTTCCAAAGCTTCTTCCAGTTCATTTATTTCTTTTTGTAGATTGTCGATCCTTTCCTGTTTTAGCTTTATAGTGTTTCGAAGCCTGTTCTTCTCCATTTCGAACTTGTTCTCTACCTTTTTTTTCTCCTCTTCAAGCTCAGAGGTCTCATCTTGTAGTTCAGAGATTTCCGATTCTTTATCTTTGAGTTCCTCTTTGAGTTCTTCATTTTCCTTTTCCAGGTTATCAAGTTTCTCTTTGATGTCAATTTCGGCCTCTTCAACCTCTATTTCTTCCAATTCTTCCGGTTCCTTCCCAGTTTTTTCTTTTAATTCACTGCGCAGGCTGGATCGAAGTTCTTTTGCTTTATCGTGGTTCGGATCGAGTTCTAAAGCTTTTTGAGTAGATACCCAAGCATCTTTTATTGAGTCTATCTTCCTCAGATAGGCGGCATGAATATAATTGTACTCACCTTTATTAGGATTCAAATCGATCAATTTCTCTATAGTATCTTTCGCTTCTTCTAGCTCCCCTTTCTTCTCTAATATGAATGCCTTATTCAAGTAAGCGTCTTCGAAATCTGGATGTATAGATATCGCTTCATTTATAGATTCAAGAGCTCTTTTATGATTTCCCTCCTTCAGGTGGGAGAGGGCCTTATTATTCAAGGCAACGTGATCTTCAGGATTTTTCTCTAGAACCTTCTCGAAATATTTTATCGCATCTTGGTATTCTCCTTCCTTGTACATCTTCTTTCCTTTTTCACCCAGTTCCTCGATATCGCCCTTCTCAGAAGTGGCTTCTTCATCTGGACTTTCCTCAGATTTTTCTTCTTCCATCAATTTTTCTCGGTATTTTTCAACCTGAGATAGCATATCAAACTTTTTCAAAAGTTTGTAAAGAGGAGAGCCTCCTACGACCTCGATCCTTTCAGTTTTTTCTACCCCTCTATCCCGGAGACCAGTTGTTAAGAATAACCCATATTTTTTCCCACCCAAAAGTTCGTGCAGTTCTCTTATTTCTTCTTGAAGTTTTTCTTTAGTCCGAGTGCATTTGATCAGGTAATCTCGTATTTTACCTCCTCTCTCGATGTTTCCCTCGACCAGTATAGATTCATCTCTTGTTTCCAAAGAGGAGATTTCAAAACCCATATTTTCCAGAAGGGTTGATGAGATCTGTTGAAAATCTCCTTGGCTAATAGATTTTAACGTTTGAATCGTTTCTTCTTCACTCAACAAGTTTTCACCTTTTCTTTCGGGTGTATTTAAATTCTTTTGAGATAGAGATTGAAGTTGTCTTACATAACTTTTGTGATTTTTTAACATGGGAACCAATTTAAAGTAGAATCCTTCTCACAAATTTTTTGATCACCGCTTAACACTTTACTCAAGAAGTCACCTTCCTATCCGTAACGAAAGTGAGGATGGTTAGGAATTTATTCCTAAGAAATATTTGATTTAGCGAGGATTGTCTTCCTCTTCATCCTCGTTATCACTGCGGATAGTTGGGTGATGAATTGGAGATGTTATAATTCTACTTTAACTGCCCTCTCTAATAAAAACTTATATGCACAGAAAAAATTTCAGACTTGGCTGGGAACTAAAAAAACCATAATCTGTAGAATCGTCAAGTCCAACAAAGGCAAATTAGAAGTCCTCAAGAAAGAGCACGAAAAAGTTCAGCCATACATCAACGGTGGGGATGTCACAACGCTCGGTAAACAACTTTTATCTTTTTCTTTTAGGCTTTTTCTAATGGATTTTAGCTAAAAATTGATATGCTTTTTCCATACTATCTTCCCACGTAGGAAGCTCTTCGTATCTCTTCCTAGCGTTCTTACTCATCTTTTTTATAAGGTCTCGATCGTTCTTTAATTGCTTGACTTTGCTTTCGATGATGGAAGGATCCTCCGGCTCGATATACAGACCTTCCTTTCCCTCTCTTATGATCTCTGTTGGACCGCCCATTTTTGTTACCAACGCTGGTAGACCGTATTTTAGACCCTCTATGATAGTTATTCCAAAACCTTCAAATTTCGAGGGTAGCATCAGAAGATGATTTTCTTTATATTTTTCTACAAGGACTTCAGTATTCACAAAACCTAGGATATCTACTTTCGACTCGATATTCTTTTTCTTGATCATAGTTCCGATCTTTTTGCTGTACTCTTTATCTAAATTTGTATTCCCCACGATTGTGAGCTTCACGTCATTTAAATTTTGTATCCCCTCTATCATGGTGTCTATACACTTGTGAGGCAGGACATTCCCGACGTAGAGTATCTTCAATTCTTTTTCCTCTCTAGTGTTTTTCTTTTGGACCGATGAAAGATCATTAGATATGTGATCCTTTCCGGGATAAGCTGTAGTAACGTTTTTTATTCCGACCAAATTTTTCACCGTTTTTCCTGTACTTTTGCTAGTACAAATCGCTCCATCTATTGTTTTCAAATATTTTTTTTCAAAGTACCTGTACATATCAGATCGGGATTTATCCCTCTCCGCTAAATAACTTAGATGGTGGACGATCGAAATTATCGGTATGTCATCTTTTATTTTCTGATTCAAGCGAAATAGAGATGAATGACAGAGTTCATCCTGGAGGATCATATCAATATCGTTACAGTCCAATCTCTCAAGAAGACTCTTAGAAAAATTATGTTTTATATTCTCCAGATAGGAAAAATCTTCTAAAGAGATTATCTGTAAGTGATGATTTTTACTTTTAAGATATTCGATGAGTTTTTCATCATATAAGTACCCGCCAGAATAGAGATTCCCTCTTTCATACATTATAAAAGCTATACTGTTCAAAAATCTACCTCCTCTTGATAGGAGGCATTAGCCTCTTCGCTTTCCCAGAGGAACACCTCGATCGAAGAGATTCGTCTTATCTCTTTTTCTGCCTGAACTTTCATCCTAGATACAAGATCATCATACAAAATTCTAGAAAAATTTTCTAATGTCGGATTTTCACCTTCAAAACTTTCCAATTCATTCAATACCCTCCCCTTATATCCATCTATCATGGAGTCGACTATTTGGTTCAATCTCACTATATCTATCAAAAAGCCGTTTTTATCAAGTTCGTTTCCTTCGATTCTAATACTTAAATTGTAATCGTGAGAGTGAAGACGGTTTTCATCTCCTTCTATCATAGGTAAAAAGTGTTCAGCTGTGAAATTTTTGTTTAACGATAAGCTATAAATAATATACACCTCAACCTATTTAATCATATTTGATTATGATTTGAATGTATTTTTCGGGATGTTCGTCTAATAATCTATAGGCTTTTTCTGCCTCGGAAAAAGGTATCTCTTGTGTTATCAAGCTTTTGGGTTCTATCTCTTTTATCATCCTTATTGATTGGTTTATCCTTCTAGATTTGTTCCATCTTCCCGAGATCTCCGGATCGATAGAACTCACTTGGCTACTTTTAATTTCCAATCGGTTCCGGTGGAAAGACGTTCCTAGATTTATTTTTCTTTTTTTATCCCCGTACCAAGATCCAACTATTATCCTACCTTCAAAGCCCGCATTTTCTACAGCCTTTTCTAGTGCCGATAGATTTCCTGAGGTCTCAAAGATCAGATCTAAACCTTCTTCAGGAATTTTATATAGTTTAGTTGATCCGTCCGTTGAAAAATTCTCATTTAACACCACATCGGCTCCCAGATCTTTAGAGATTTCTCTTCTCGACTTGAGCAGGTCCATGGTAATAAGATTCGCGATAGGAAATTTACTGAGAATGGCCGTCGTCAAGAGGCCGACTATTCCCTGACCTATCACCATCACGTTTTCTCCGATTAGAGGTGCCCCATCAAGGACTAGGTTGACAGCTGTTTCTACATTCGGGAGAAAAACAAAATTTCTACAATCGATCTTATCAGGCACTATGATAAGATCATCTAGATCCGCTACAAATTCACTCTCATGAGGATGAAAAGCGAAAACTTTCCTTCCGATCCAATTTTCATCAACATTTTTTCCCGTGGAGACTATTTCGCCGATAACGGAGTAACCGTATTTAACTGGGTATTGTAGTTCGTGGTTAAGAGCCTCGATCTCTTTATCGAGAACGATATCTTCATTTAATTCTCCTCTGAAGACGAGCTTCTCTGACCCATGGCTGATAGAAGATATAATAGAGTCGATCAGGACCTGTCCTTTTTTAGGGGATGGTACAGGCTCTTCCTTTATTTTTACTTCCGAATCTCCTGTGAAATGAAGAGTCCTTCTCATCCTTTCTATATTTTCTTTATAGAATACTGATTATATGTAATTTTACTTGCTTACCTGTATTCTAATAAATCTCAGTTTGATATATTTTTATTTCCCAATTTGTCTCAACTCTTTTTCACTTTGTCCCATGCCTGGAAGAATAGATCGGGTAAATCTTCGTACTCATTGTTTTCCTTAGACTTTTTTAGTTTAGATATAGCCCTCTCTATCTCTTGATTTCCTTTTCCCTCTTCTTTTAGACCTGCTTGGGTTTCCATCTTTTCGAGTTCTTTTTCAATAGTTTTATCTATCTTTGCCTTAAGAAATTCACAACTTTCATTAAGTGAATCTTTAGCCTTCTCAAGATTTCCGGCTTTGACATTATCGACAGCAGAAGTGATCGTTTCTTTCCCCTGTTCATCTTCGGCTTTTATCCCAAGATATGTAATTACTTCTAAAAGGACCTTGAGTTCTGAAAGAGCTTTATTGATTTTTGACATTGTTTCTCTATCCCTTCTATCTCGATCGCCGGTTTGATTTGCATCTCTTTTACTCTCTTCTAGATTGTTCTCTTCGGTCATAGTGTCCCTTCCTTGTTCCCCCACTTACCTTCCCTTTATATGTTTTACCCACCTTTAAAGAAAGTTACATAGAACCAGGAAGAATGCCTCCGTCTTTCTGAGGAAACGCAGCTTCCTCGTCATGAGAGGATTTTTCAATTCCTCATAATTCAGGCGGAGGAGGAGGCCAAGAAGGTTGGATATAATTCCATTAGATTGAATTCGAAAAGTAGGCATAAACATTAGCAAAAGTAGTTAGGTCTCATGTGGATTTAAATACTTCTTCTCTGAATGATGAAAGACGATGAAAGTGAATATCGAAGATGAAGGAAAAGTGGAAGTCCCTAAAGGAAGCGAAGTCTCGACTGTGATAGAAAGATTAGACCATCATATAGATTCTGTCATAGTTCTTTCCGACGGAGAACCAATCCCTTTAGACGATAAGATCGAGGAAAACATGACTCTCAAGGTTCTTCCTGTTGTTTCTGGTGGATAGGTTCACGGTTTGGAAGATTTACTATACTTATTATGTTGTCATAAAATTCCGGCATGATCTCGAAGACGATTAGGAGCAATATTATCAAAACGATCACGGAAGCTGTCTTTGCGATTTGGTTGTGAGCCATCTCAAAAGAAACGATTCCTTCATATGTCAGATAAATGATCATCACATTTCTAGCTACATTGGCAATATAAATCGTAGGTAGGACGATCAATAAGCTGATAATTTTTGGTTTCAACTTCGCTTTTGTTGATGTTATTAGACCAATGGCTGCAGCCATGACCTGAAGACCAGTACAAGCTAAGATGATTGAGATTTTACTTCCACCTTTAATAGAAGCCCGAATAGGTTCATAATTCGTGCGATATAAAAGAGAATTACCACCATAATCGATGGCTCCAACGGTAAAATCATATCCGAAGAGATCTGTAAAAAAGACCGTATGTTCCGACACTATTTTTATGAGGAATCCTGTTAGTAGAGGTATCCTCTGAACTCCAAAATATATCAGAGAGGCGATCGAGATGCCGCCGGCGAGAAAACGCATTACTTCTGGATCCTCTTTCCACTTTTTAGAGAGGTATTCATTGTACCCAAAATAAGCGAAAATGGGTAGAGCTAAAAAGGTTAAACCAGCGTTGAAATAATCATGTATCCCTAAATAATAGGGGACTTCCCCGATCCAAAAGATACCGAGCAGAATAAATCCGTATGTTCTTAGCAGATGTTTTTTACGCTCAAATAAATACCCTAGCAACAAAAAGATAGCGCCGGCCCAGAGTACTATTTCAAAAATAAAATCCAATTTTATCGCCTCTTGCTTTAATTAACGTGTTATATCACAAAATGACTCCCTAATAAAAGCATTGTGGTCGAAGGGAAGATGATGGTATGGAAAGGCATAAATACCTCTTGCTATTAAGAAAACCAACGAGCAACTGACGGCCATAGCGGTGGGGAAACACCTGGTCTCATTCCGAACCCAGAAGTTAAGTCCACCAGCGTGCTCTGTGGTACTGTGGTGCGCGAGCCCACGGGACGCTTAGGTCCCATAGTGTGGACCCTTGGAACGACGGCTTAGGTCAGGAGTCTTGCTCCCTTCGGGGAGGAAGATAAACCTGGCTGTTTGAAGGTCACCGTTCCCCGGCCCGCTGTCAGTTGCTCACCTTAATTATCAATATTTTCTACAGTACACTCTCGTACTCAGAATTGAAAAAATATTAAAAAAATAAACTAAAGCTTTTTTATGGAATATTGAAGAAGAAATGACTTTAACTTTTTATGACACCGTGACCGATCAGATGCCACTTACCTTTGATCCTTCTGCTTATCGCGATTCTTTCCCCTTCTTCAGCACATACGGATCTCTTCAACCTTACTTCAGCTTCGTCTTCACGGGCGGAGGTTACTACACCGACTGTAGTAGATGATCCTACAGTTAGCATCAAAGGTTCCCTCGTTTTGATATTTTCAACATTTATCTCTTTTTCCATCCCTACAACGTTGTCAAAAAGATTCACATCCATAATGAATGCATCCTTGATAGGCGGTAATTCACCAGGATATCCCGCCAATCTTCCGGAAAGAGAGTCGGATTTAGTGATACTGGGATCCAACATTGTTCCTACACCTATCAATCCTCCTGGACTCGCTTCTTCGAGTTCCAGACTTCCTGAATTCATCGTCTTGATAGTGGTAGTCAATTCTTCCCAAACTTTTTCTCCACCTTCTTCGACCTCTATTCCAGGCCTGATTTCTATCTCATCTCCTGTATCGAATGTACCCTGTATAAGAGATCCACCGATGACACCTCCTCTCAACTCGGATATATCGGTGCCTGGCTTGTTTATATCGAAAGACCTAGCTATCGGTAACTTAGGAGGCATATCTGGATCTCTATCCGGTGTTTTTATCTCTTCTTGGATTGCTTCGATCAATATGTTGATATTAACATCATGATGAGCTGAAACAGGGATTATAGGAGCATCTTCAGCAGTAGTTCCTTCAATGAATTCTTTTATCTCTTGGTAGTTCTCCTTCGCCCTTTCTGTACTCACTAGATCGATCTTGTTCTGCACGATTATGATATCTTCCACACCAGAGATGTCTAATCCCATTAAATGCTCACGGGTCTGGGGTTGAGGGCATTCCTCATTGGCCGCTATGACCAATATAGCGCCGTCCATTATGGAGGCACCGGTCAACATCGTTGCCATCAAAGTTTCATGACCGGGAGAATCTACAAATGAAACTGCTCTTTGAAACTCGGCTTTCCCACCACAAGTTTGACATTCCTCTTCAGGAGTATAAGATTCTTTTCCTTCACACTCTGGACATCTATAAAATGAAACGTCGGCATAACCAAGCCTTATACTGATACCTCTTTTGGTCTCTTCAGAGTGTCTATCAGTCCATTCACCACTGAGAGCTTCAGTCAGCGTGGTTTTCCCATGGTCAACGTGACCTACCATCCCGATATTGACTTCTGGTTGTTCAGGTGCACTCATTGGTTATTCTCCTTCTTCTTCCTCTTCTTCCAAAAGTTCTGGTATTTCCTTGGGACCCGACTCTATGACCCTCATATTCAATTGATTTATCTGGTCAGAGACCGTGTTTCCTCTCATGGATTTCTTCTTTTTCACACCTTTAGCTTGACTTTTGAAGCCTACACCGTCTTTACCGAGAACTTTTTTTCTACCGGTCCCAGGAATGTTTTTTTTCATCGGAAAACCGTCTATATCGCTACCTCCAGTTATCTGAAGCTTGTAGCCTGGTAGTCCGACGAATATACCGTCGACTTCTCCGCCGATCTGTTTGCCGATCAATCTGTTAGCGTGTTGACCGTCCACTTTTTTCTGGTAACTATTTCCGTCTTTTGGATTTGAGATGACTACTTCAAACTCTGCCATATTAATAACACTCCGAAGTTTCTCTTCACCTATTAGATTCTTCTCCTATAAAACTTTGATGGGGATTGGAATTTTACTAAGTACCATGTGCTAAAAAACGGTTTCTCAAAAAGATTTAAATAAGATAGCTTTCTACCCCGTCATAAGAGGTGCCTGGATGGAAGAAACTCTCGCTTCGATAGAAATAATAAAAGAAAATGATTCCTACAAAGCAAAGATTCAGAGTGGGTTAGGAAGATATGTAGAATACGAAAATGAGGACTTCGAAAACCTGCTCCAACAAGTCTACGAAGATATTCAAGAAGAGTTGGGATCGACCATATAGATAGCTCATAAAGAACCGGAAAGTATAATTAAAAGTCTTAGATAACCACACAAGAGATGTGATTTATATGGCAAATGTCGAAAATGAAGAGGAATACGAAGAGGTCCTGTCCGAGTACTATGAAGACAGGGGCGTAAGTTCCCTGATAACGATAGACATCGATACAAAAAAATCAGATAAAATCGCAAATGAGATCTCTAAATTCAAAAATGTAGAGGATGTACTCCTCGTCACTGGTGATGTCGATTTCGTGATAAAAGCAAGGTTTCAGAACTACGATCATATGAAGGAGTTCCTTACCCAACAGGTCTCAAATCTTGAAGGGGTCGAAGACGTCACCTCTCTGATGATAGTAACCGCATATAAGGAAAGAGGGGAATTCATCGAAGCCGAAGAGTTGATGGAAGAATTATCTTAATCGATTTCATCCATATTCCAATTTTCCCAATCTTTTTCTTTCAATGTTATTTTAAGTTCCTCCGGAGTCAGTAATACCGTATCATAATTTGAAGAATCATCAAGAGCTATCCTCGGACAGGCGGTATTCACAGCACACTTTAAACTAAGATCATCTATAGAGCTCTTCTTTATTCCGTCCGATTCGATAAGGATAATTTCCTTGCCTTCTTTTTCTGCAATCTCTTTAATATTTTCCGCCGTTTTAATCCTCCTCTGTCCTTTTTTCTTGGAGACTAAAACACCTATCTTCGAGCACTCTTCAGCTTGAGCTATAGCTGCAAACCGTTTTCTCAGGAAATCGTCTCTTTCTTGTTCATCGACTACATCGACTTGACCAGTAGAAGGATTGTAGATCAAAACATCACTCATGAGCGAGAAGGAAAGGCCTATAGGATGGAATCTACCCGTACCGATGTAGAGATGGCTATCAGCATCCTTCACTTTCACTGAATAATTACAGCCCAATACCTGGCCAGGATATTTTATTCTGTTATCTCCTTTGCCTATAACCGTTTCGTAGCCTTTTTCAGATAATATATTCTCCATTTTCTCGAGCTGATGTACGTGTTGGATAGGCGCATAAAGAGCGACTTTATCCTCAAGGTTTTCAAAGATCTCTTCCGGTATATCCTGAAACTTAGTACTTTTTCCGGGAAGATAGATTATAGGATAATCCACTTCAAGGTTGGGGATCTCTGCATGGCCAAAATGGATTAGAGCATCGTTTTCACCAATATCCTTAGGGATGTCACAGGCCCCATAGCAAGAACCTCCCCAAATCACTGTTTCTTGGTCGAACTCATCCATGAACATATCGGCCTTCGTTCTAAGCCCATCGGGTAACTGGATCATTATCCGCTCGGCTCCGATATCCTTTAATTCGGACTTTGCCTTTTCTATATCGAATTCGAAACTGCCGATTTTTAAACCGTTCATCTCATCCCACCTAATACTTCTACGATCTTTTCAATCGATCGTTCGGTAACGTGAGGCATCACTACGAATCTCAGCCCGGGAGGAGTCACGGTTCTCGAGATATACCAGTCTCTTTCAGCACATTTTTCCACCAATACTTTAGGCTGCTCACTCCTAAAAGAGGCTATATTCATCGTCGGTTCAGTGATAGTTTCAAAGCCTCTTTCTTCCATAAGCTCTACCAGGTACTCCGTTTTTTCCATGCAATCTGAGATCGTTTCTTTGTACCCTTCAACTCCTAAAAGGTTCATGGTGGACCAAAAAGCCGGTATGGAAGCACTAGCTCTAGTTCCTCTTATGCTCTTTTGGTCCTTTCCAGTTAGATAAGGGGAATCAATAGATATCTCGTTTTCGCCATTAGAATAGAAAAGCCCTAGCGGGATAGGAGACATACCCATCTTATGGGGGTCGAGTGAGATAGAATCGATCCCCTTCAAAGATACGTCTAGCGATGGAACATCATACCCTAACATCTCCATAAAGGGGATAACGAAGCCTCCAAATGCAGCATCTACGTGAAAAGGGATTTCGCTAGATAATTCAGCGATCTTTTCGATAGGATCGATAGCTCCATGTTCTGTCGTCCCAGCTATACCCACTACTGCAGCGGTATCGTCATCTATCTTCTCTTCCATCTCATCTATATCTACCGTATAATCTTTAGTCAAGGAGACATAGTCAGGTTCCATATCGAGCAAAGAACACGCTTTCTCAAAAGAAAAATGGGCGCTTTTAGGTAAAATTACTTTACGATTATCCGTACTTTCTCGTGCTCTCCAGAGTGCGATGATATTCCCTTCGGTGCCTCCTCCAACAGAAAAACCCTTCATACCTCCCGCATTGATAAGTTCGCTTACGGCCTCGAGGACGTCCTCTTCCATCTCCATAGTACCTGGATAAAGACCTGGATTTCCCAAGTTTGACTCTATAAACTCCATATATGCTTCTTTAGCTATATCTAGGGGTTTAGTACACATAGAGGCGAATACTCTACTTGAAGAAAAATCAAAATCCTTCTCCTTGAAATATTTTAATCTATCTTTGATTTCTTTTGGATCTTTTCCATCCATCGTAAAAGCATGAACCACTTTAACACCTCTATTATTCATTCCCTATCTAGTTTCTTTATCTTTTTGCGTACATACGTGATAGAAAGCAAGGAAAATAAAACCACTAGAACCACCGCGAATAACGAAATATCTCCCGCAACCACTAATTCGAGGGAGGCCAATAGGTTGAAAGCACCGTGCATAACAACTGCGAGTAGATAATATGGCAGGAACAGATACCATCCTTTAAACTTTGCGCTGGTTATTCCATAGCCCGCCATCGCGCTTGCACTACCGTGAAGCAGAGTGCTTGCAATACTTCTTAAGATCACCATGCTGATGAAGGCGGAACCGAAACCCTCAGACAGGTAAACTGAGCTTTCATAGAGAAGATTTTCCGTTGCAGCAAATCCAAGACCGCAAGCCGCTCCAAATATCAAGCCAGCTTCTACGTCTATTAGCGAATCTCTTACGGAAAGGACCCCTAACACTTTGGTGAATTCTTCGACGAAAGGTGCTATGATAACCACTATTATAAGTGATTGAATAGTTTCATCAGCTAGAAATTCATATTCCCGCTGCAGCTCCGGAGTTGAAATAACCCCTACAAATATAAGTGATAAAATGAATCCAAAGGAGACTGATAGACCCGCTCCCCAAAAGAATGTTCTTGCTAGTTTAGACCAGCTCTTCTTAACGTATATCTCTGCATTTCTTATCCATATCAGATATATGAGAGACGGGATAAAGGCCGATCCAACGAGTATCGAAACAGTTATGAGTAGCTCCTGATTCATTCTGACAGGATAAAAGCAAGATTGGATAAATAAATTTTTGTTCTTTTACTTTAAATTCTTATCTATCCATCCCAAATATTCTTGACTCCCTTCTATTATGGGAAAGGCTATGATTTCCGGATTCTCATAATTGTGTATCTCTTTGATTTTTCTCTCCAAATTTTCAAACTTAACGAACCTCGTCTTTACAAAACACATCCACTCTTCGCTTTTCACCATCTTGCCTTCCCACTGATATGTGCTCTTGATTGGACCATAGACCTGAACACATGCGCCTAGATTTTCTTCGATTAGGCTCTCTGAAATCTTTTCTGCTTCCTGTTCACTCTCTGTGGTTGTCAGAACCATGATATATTTCAGATTCATATCTTTCTCACCCTGAGTAAACTAAACCTACGCTCAGTCTAAAAGATCTTTGACATCTCTAACAGCTTCTAAAACGTCTTCGTCCGCTTCTATATCCTTCAATTCTAGGATCTCTTCTTTGATATCTTCTCGATCAATGTCTCCATCCAGCTCGGATAGGATCTTCCCCAGTGTTCTGACCGATCTAGCTCTCACCCATTTGTCATTATCCTTCAATCTATCACGCAGTCTGCTGACGACCTTTTTTCTATTCCTCTTGTTCAATTCATCGATTTTTATTTGACCAAAAGCTTCCGATGCCTTCTGTCTTATTTTCCATCTCTCTGATTCAAGAGCCGGGATTAGATCTTCTGCATAAGATGAAAAACCTGCTTTAGCCATCGAAGCTGAGACGAAAATATTTTTATCTTTACTTATCGAATCGAGCTCAGTTTTTAGATCCCTCAAAATGTCTTTAGAGATATCTGATAGGGATTCTGAGATAGACCAAAGGACTCTTGGATGTTCCTCTTCTTCGAGTTGATCTAACAGTAATTTAGCAGACTTCTCTGTATCGATAGTTTCTAGTGCGTCGGCGACAGCGATCCTTATATTGGGTTCATTATCATCCATCTTCCCTTTTATCGCTTCCATCACCCCGTCCTTATCGAACCTGCCCATACTTCTGAGAGCAGCTTCTACAACATATTTGTTCTCATCTTTTAGTCTTTTAATGAGAGGCTCTACATGATCATCATCTCCTTTTTCACCCAAAATCTTGGATGCCTCTTCTCTTATCCTCCAGCTGTCATCTTCAAGGGCATCTAGAATTACTGAGGAAGCCTCCTCGGTTTCGATTTTTCCTAGGCCTTGGACCGCTATCTCTCTCATCTCCTGGTCTCCATCGTAATAAATTTCTTCAAGGGGTTCTACAGCTTTCTCTGTGGTTATCTTGCTTATAGCCTTAGCAGCGTTCTTTTTTAAAGTCTCATCATCTAGATATCCTTCTATCTCGGATATCTTGTTCTCGTCACCTATCTCTCCAAGAGAATCGATCGCTTTTTTTCTGACCTCTAACTCTTCATCGTTGATCAATGAGCAGAGTTTCTCTTTTAATTCTTCATCCTGAAAATCTCTCATAGCGATGGCGGAATCGTGTCTCACTTCCCAACCTTCGTCCTCCGCTGCTTCCTTCAAAGCTTTCTTGCAATTCTCACTTTCTAGATTGCTCAAAGCCAATGCTGCATTAGCTCTTACAGTGGATGCTGGATCTTCTTTCAGCAGTTCTATTAGTCGGGAAAGAGCTTTTTCTGCTCCTATCATGCCGAGAGCTTTCACTGCCTCCTCCCTTATCTGAACGTCCCTATCATCCAGAAGTTCGATCAGCTTTTCTACATCTCTCTCCTCTTTCAGCTTTTCTATCTTATCCATCATAACTATCCGATTCTCTTCTGGATCTCCTCTCTTAATATCTTACTTACTTTTTCTCCATCGGCCTTACCTTTCAAATCTTCCATCACGACCCCCATCAGAGGACCTACGGCTCCCATCTCCCTTTCCTCTACAAAGTCGATCCTGTCTTCTACGACCTCGATGATGATCTCTCTGATATCTTCCTCGCCGACCGATTCTAAACCCGCGCTTTTAACAGCTTCATCGACGCTTTTTCCCTCTATAAGCTCTTTCAACAGTTCAGGAATACCCTCTTTCGCGAATTCATCCGATTCGTATCGCTTGAAAATCTCGAAGAGTTCTTCCCTATCGATCTTATTAGTTTCGTATCCCTCTTTTTCCAGGTCCGGATATGTATGTAAGAACGTATTGGCGATGACAGAAGAATCTTCGCATCTCTTCAAACACTTCTCGAACAGGATGTCGTATCCTTTTTTGAATAACTGCTCGCTCTGCTGTTGATTTAAGCCATATTCTTCCTGGAATCTTTCGATTTTTTCTTGAGGCCTTTCGGGAAGTTCATCTCTCAGTTTTCCCAATCTATCTTCATCGATATCCTTCGGTGGTATATCGGTTTCAGGATACATCCTGGCTTCTCCCGCAAGTGGTCTCAGGAACATCGTTGTTCCGTCGGGTCGCGCTTGTCTTGTCTCCTCAGGGACTCCTTCAAGCGCCATCTCCGCTCTCTCGATGACCTTTTGGAGAGCTTCATTAGCTTGTTCCTCATGAGCCGTAACTAGAGCGAAGGCATCGTTATCATCCAAATTGAGTTCCTCTTCTATCGCTTTGATCTCCTCCTCTTCTATACCGTACTTGGGCAGTTCGTCGCTGTGGAATATCCCAGCGACTCCTGTCTTTTTGGCGTATTCCGCCAATTCCGGTCCGAGTAGAGCTTCACCCTCTCCGCCTCTCAATTGACCATCGAAACCGAGGAGTTTTACCGCATACACTCCCTTCCCGGCATCGATATTACCCCTGATTATACCACTTTCACATCCATCGAAAGCTTCTGTAACATCATAGATTTTATCTTTTACCTCAGCATCTCTCGAATCGAGAGTCTCTTTTATATCTAAAAGTCTGAGCTGTCTTTCGACCTCTTTTTCAACATATTCCGGGATCATATCTAATTCTTGTACACCTTTCATCTCCACCCTAGCTCCTTCCTCGATAGATACGTTCAAGTCTTCTCTGATACTACCTATACCACGCTTCACTTTCTTGGTCCCTCTGAAAAGACCTCCTATTTTTTGAGCGACTTCTTTCGCTTCTTCGGGCGAGGTCATATCCGGATCCGTAGCTATCTCGACCAATGGGATCCCTAGTCTGTCCAATCGGTAGACTTTTTCGCCTTCCTTTTCCTCGATACTCCTAGCGGCGTCTTCTTCAAGGCACATGGTAGGGATACCTATCTGTTTACCGTCGACTTCTAAAGTTCCGTTAGTAGCTATAAGTGCAGTCCTCTGGAAACCTGTCGTGTTGGATCCATCGATGACGATCTTTCTCATGAAGGCTATCTCCTCAACGATATCCGCTTCAGTGTAAAGGGCCATCGTCAAAGCCAGGTTTAGAGCCTCCTCGTCGGGCCCCTCGGGAGGTTCTTCATCCAGTTCGACAAGGCAACTAGATATTTCAGGAGCTTGATATCTGAACTTGAGCCCTTTCTGGGCCTCCATAAGAGCAGCTTCGTCGACCTCGCCGAGTTCACTCTCGGTAGGTCGGAGGTCCCTCGTGACCTCTATCCCTTCTTCTTCGACCAGTTGTGAAGGGCAATCACAGAACAGTTTGTCCGTATCCAATTGTTGGTGTATTTCGAGACCTACTTTCAAACCGAGTTCATCGTAATTTTTCTCCATCTTATCACCTTACCCTCCTATCGGTTATCTCTCCGGCTATGTTTCTCTTCATGACCTCTTCAGTATCTTCTTCAAGGCTGAGTGCCCACATCAGTTTGACCATCGCGGTCTCAGACAGCATGTCCTTACCTGGAATGACCCCCGCTTCCAAGAGTTCTCTCCCGGCAGAATAAACGTTCATGTTAACAGTGCCGAAAATACACTGGCTTGTCATGATCACTGGAGTTCCTCCTTCTACCAGATCTTTGATTTCCTGGACCAGATCGGTCTTGATATGACCCAATCCTGTACCCGCTATGACTATTCCCTGCTTTTCTCCCGCTCTTCTGATATCTTCTTTATCTATACTGGGGTTCGCATATAAGAGCGAGACATCATCCATGATACCTCCTCTCCGATTGATCTGTTTTTCTGTGGGTTCAATATCTTCATCAAATTCGACTTCACCCGTTGTAGGATCGACTCTCCCCACAGGGTCTTCGTTAACAGATTCAAAGGCATCTCTCCTGCTGGTATGCATCTTCCTGACTTTGGTACCTCTATGAACGGCACATTCTTCGTCTGAGATGTTCTCATGCATGACGACAAAGACTCCGGGATTCTCACTCTTTGCAACTTCTATAGCACCTAACAGATTAAGATGTGCATCGCTAGAAGGCCTATCACTCGACCGCTGTGAGCCGACGAGTACAACGGGAGATGAAAGACCTTCCAGCAGAAATGAAAGTGCAGCGGCTGTATAACCCATGGTATCAGTACCGTGAGATACGACCACGCCATCCGTTCCTTCTTCTAACTTATCTATAATTCTATCAGCGATAATGACCCAATCCTCTGGTTCAATATCTTCACTCAGTTTACTGAACACTATATCCACTTCAGGATTGCACCTCTCGGCGATCTCTGGATTGGAGTAAAGGACATCGTCTGCATCCTCAGCGGGATGGACCGCCCCGGTCCTGTATTCAACATAACTGGCTATAGTTCCCCCCGTTCCGAGTATAGAGATATCTGGTTTGTTTTCATCTTTTTCCACTTTCTTCTCTACTCTTTCGGCTTTTTCCTTCTTCTTTTCGATCAATTCTATCTTGATGTCTTCCTCTGCCTCTATACCTATATTGTAGCCGTTATCGAGTTTGAGAGTTATGATGTCCTCTCCGCTGAACCGGTGATGCGGCATCAGCACACCCTCATAACTTCTATCATCTTTTTCTATCCTTATCCTATCTCCATCATCGATGTTTTCTGGTAGCTCCCTGACCATCTTATCTGCCATGTATAAGTAGAGGGAACTAAAAACAATTTTTGTTCCATAAGACATAAGAAAATCTGCCAAGATATTTTATAATGCCTGACATTTGCCTCTTTGCAGATAAATGCAAATGAAAATGAAGGTGAAGATAATATGGATGAAAGGATAAAAGAGCATGCTGAGATCTTAGTGGAATGGAGTACAGAGGTAGAAGAAGGAGACAATGTGGTGATTAGTGCTGGTGAAGAGGCGAAAGAACTAGTAGTCGCTTTGCAAGAGGAGATAGCCAAAAAGGGAGCGAATCCGATCACTTTGTATTCTTCTAGTGAAGCTTCAAGAGCATATTTGAAAAATTTTGATGGTGAATTCGAAACCCCGGAACATGTTCTAGCTTTGATGGAAGAGTCAGACGTGATAATCGGTATAAGTTCTGATCCCAATCTAAGGGCTATGAATGATGTTCCCGGTGATTTACTAGCGGAATATTCGAGGGCCAGACAGCCGATAAAAGAAGAACAGATGTCGAAAAGGTGGTGTGGAACTCAGCATCCTACGAACGCTCAGGCACAGATGGCGGAGATGTCTTTAGAGGAATACAAGGATTTCGTTTACGACGCGATCTTGAGGGATTGGCAGGAAGTACATGATATGCAGGAACAGTTGAAAGATAAACTAGATGAAGGAAGCGAAGTTTACATAGAAGGTGCAGAGACTGAACTGACTATGAGTATAGACGGGATGATAGGTATCAATTCTGATGGTGATCATAATATGCCCAGTGGTGAAGTTTTCACTGCCCCAGTGGTAGATAGTGTTGACGGGGAGATACTTTTTGATAAACCCTTGATACATCAAGGAAAAGAGATCGACGGTGTAAAACTGAAATTCGAGGACGGCGAAGTTGTGGAGTATTCCGCTGAACAGAATGAGGAAGCATTGAAGGAGACGCTAGGCACCGACGAAGGCGCTAAAAGACTAGGTGAACTTGGTATCGGAACTAATCGTGGCATAGATGTGTTCACCAAGAACATGCTGTTCGATGAAAAGATGGGAGATACCATACACCTAGCTCTAGGTAGAGCATATGATAGATGTGTTGGTGAAGATAGAGAACAAAACGAGAGTGCGATCCACGTCGATATGATAAAAGATATGAGTGAAGGCATCCTGAAAGTCGATGAAGAAGTGATAATGAAGGATGGAAAATTCATTTGGGAGATGTAGAAGGAAAACAAAACGTTTTTAGTCCAAAACCCTCTTTTTTATTTCATGACATATCATCCTCCATTTTGGGAAGAACCAAAGAAGATGGATTTTGAGAGTGAAGTTAAAAAGGTTCGGGATGATGAGATCATACTAGAGGAAACATATTTTCACCCCGAAGAAGGAGGACAACCACCTGATAGGGGAACTTTGGGTGGCTACGAGGTCAAAGATGTTCAAAAGAAAGGGCAGGAAATAGTTCATCATCTAGTAGATCATGATCTCGAAGTTGGAGATGTCGTTGAAGGGAAGATAGATGAGGTTTTCAGATACACATGTATGCGAGGCCACACTGGGGCTCACGTTGTGTATGGTGCCGGTAGAGAGGTAATGGGAAAGGTAAGTTACGCTGGATTCGATATCGGAGAGAAAAAAGCTAGAATAGACTTTGAAACAGAGACTCACATCGACAAGAAGAAACTACTGAGATTAGAAGAATTGTGCAATGAAGTCATCTTGGAAAATAGATCTGTAAAGTGGAAGATATTGGATAAAGAAGAAGTCGAAAGCTCCGATGAGATCGCCTTCGCAAAAGAGATACCTGAAGGTGAAAAAGTGAGGATAATCGAAGTCGAGGACTGGGATAGAGGTGTTTGTAGCGGAACCCATCTAGACAACACCCTAGAGGTCGGCAGGATACGGGTAGAGGGTAAAAAGAAACTCCAGGAAGGCGTAACCCGAATAACCTTTTCCTTTGGTGAAGAGGCTTTGAAAAGAGATTATCGAGAAGAAAGAGCCGTTTTGAGAGCTGTCGAGGCTTTAGATACAAATAAGAAAGATCTGCCAAAGAAGATAAGGCGATTACAAGACAAATTGAAAGACATGGAAGAAAAGATTGAACAGCTAGAATCCGAGAAGATAGAACAGGAGCTCGAAGAATTCGAGAAGTTTGAGAGAGAAAATTTTGAGCTTTTAGTACAGACCCTTTCGACAGAAGATACTGAGACGCTGTCTCACAAAGCTAAAGATGAAGTCGGAGAAGATGAGGCGATGGTGATCATCAATGAAAGGGAAAAGTTAAGCGTAGTCGTTGGAGTAGGTAAGGATGTTGAAGAGATAAACGCTAACGATCTCATTCAGACTATTAGCAAAAAATTCGGTGGAGGTGGAGGTGGCACCTCAGATTTCGCCCAGGGCGGTGGTTTCGATACGACCGCTGGAGATTTGAAAGATTTTTTGATCAAATTCACGGAATGAGGTTTTAGGTATGAATGATTATGACTTCCTTGAATTCGCAAGAACGACCGTAGAGTCGACTGTTAGCTCCTTAAAAGA
>JAZKSP010000104.1:0-5410 GCA_036626005.1 Thermoplasmatota archaeon
ATTTGAAAATATAGTTGTGAATTTAAAGAAAGAATTGGGTGAATAAAATGAAAGTGGCAATATCGGCGGATGGAAATGACGAAAAGTCAAATGTGGACGAAAGATTTGCAAGATGTCCGTATTTTGTGATAGTGGATACGGAAGAGATGAAATACGAATCAATCGAGAATGAAGACGCAGATGGAGCTCATGGCGTCGCTCCACAGGTGGTCCAAAACTTATCTGAAATTGACATCGAAGCGGTCATAACCGGAAACGTGGGACCTAATGGATACCGGACCTTAGTGTCGGCTGGGATAAAACCATACAAGGATTCAGGCGAGATATCGAAAGCGGTCGAAAAGTTGAAGGAAGGAGAACTTGAAGAGATAGAAAATCAAACCGTGAAAGGTCATCATGGCAAAGGAGGAAAAAGATGAAAATAGCCATGCCCACCATGGGCGATAGTGGATTTGATGAAAAGGTCGGTGAACACTTTGGACGTTGTTCCACCTTTACGATCTACGATTCAGAGAAGGATGATGTAAAAGTAATCTCAAACAACAGCAGGCATAAAGGCGGAAAAGGAAACCCCCCTGAGTTATTAGCCAAGAAAGATGTTGATGTTATGATATGCAGGAATTTAGGAAAAAAGGCTGTGAGTTTATTCGAAAAATTGGGCATAGATGTCTACAGTGGAGCTAGAGGCACAGTAAAAGAGTCCATAGAGTCGTGGGAAAAAGAAAAATTAGAAAAAACTTCAGTCTCGGACGCCTGTGATCAGGGGAAGCATTATCCCTGATTATGGATTTATAAAATCTAGATGGAGGAATTTTTATGAAAGAATATGATGTTATAATAATAGGTGGAAGTGCTGCAGGAATAGCTACTGGTATAACTGCAAGAAAACACTATCCAGATAAGAATATAGGGTTGGTCAGAAAGGAAGACCAGGTCCTTATACCGTGTGGTATACCATACATATTTGGAACTGTAGATAAACCGGAGAACAACCTGATACCCGACGCAGTTTTAGATAAAAATGATATAGATCTTTTCATCGATGAGGCCGAAAATATTGATAGGGAAGAAAAGGTGGTGAAGCTGGAAGATGAAGAGGATATTTCTTACGAAAAGCTGGTCCTTTCAACCGGATCTGAACCGTTGGTGCCTCCCATCCCGGGTATAGACAAGGAGAACGTTTTCTCTATCAGGAAAGATATAGACCATATAAACGAGGTATTGGATACGATAGATGATATAGACGATCTAGTTATACTAGGTGGAGGTTTCATAGGAGTGGAATTCGCCGACGAATGTAATAAAGAAAGAGATTTAGACGTGACTATAGTGGAGATGCTACCCCACTGCCTGATGCGTGCTTTTGGGGAAGAATTCTGCGAGGAGGCCGAGGAGAAGCTGAGAGAAAGAGGTATCGAGCTATTGACGGACAAAAAGTTGACAGAAGTCTTAGGTGGGGAAAAAGTCGAAGAGATCAAGTTGTCTAATGGAGAAAAACTGCCGGCAGATTCGTTGATTGTAGCTGTAGGTGTCAAACCGAATACTGAGTTAGCAGAAAAGGCGGGTATCGAAGCCGAAGATAACGGTATAGTCGTGGATTCAAACATGAGGACTTCCGATCCAGATATATTTGCCTGCGGCGATTGTACTAAGAAAAAATCATTCTTTACCGGTAAGGATACAGACTTATGGCTGGCTTCCATCGCAACTACGGAAGCGAGGATCGCTGGAGCTAACCTTTTCTCGACTAGAAGGGAGAACCTCGGCGCTATAGGTGTTTTCTCCACGATAATAGGCGATACGGTATTCGGGAAAGCCGGCTTAGATCCCGATATAGCCAAAGAAGAAGGCTTTGAAGTCGTTGTGGGTGAAGCGGAAGCCGCAAATCGACATCCAGGCGGTATGCCAGGAATGCACAAGATGAAGGTCAGATTAGTATTCAATAAAAAGAACGGAGAACTCCTCGGAGGGGAAGTGAAGGGGGGAACCAGTACTGGCGAAGCCGTAAACACGATAAGCGCTTGTATCCTGAAGAAAATGACGGCCGATGATATTGCTACATTCCAACTCGGGACACACCCAGCGGTTACGGCTTCTCCGATAGCTTACCAACTGGTGAATGCGGCCGAAGAGGCTTTCGTAACCCTATCAGAATAGTAGGAGCGAAGATGAAGGTAAAGATACTCTATGATAACGAAGCTAAACGCCCTTTAAAATCGGACTGGGGATTTTCCGCTTTTATAGAAGGAGAAGAAAAGATACTTTTCGATACTGGTAATGATGGAGATATATTGGAAAGTAACATGCAAAAAATGGATGTCGATCCATCCAAGATTGACAAAGTGGTCCTCTCACACGAACATCATGATCATACTGGCGGACTTTTTTCGATAATAGATGAAAGCATGGAAGTGTTCGTCCCCCAGTCCTTCGCAAGGGGGCTAAAGAAGAAGGTAAAAAAAGAAGCATATCTAGTAGAAGTATCTAGTAGGCAAAAGATCTCTAGCGATATTCTAACTACAGGAGAGATTAGGGCATCCGTGAAAGAACAATCACTGCTCATAAAATATGATGATGGATATATCCTATTCACTGGCTGTGCTCATCCCGGGGTCACATCGATCATAAGAGAAGCCTCAAGATACTGGAAGATAGAGGGAGTCATGGGTGGTTTTCACGGGTTCAAAGATTTAGATGCCCTTAAACATATGTTCCCCATTCTTCCATGCCACTGTACAAAATACAAAGATGAGATCAAGGATAGATATCCCGATAAGACCCTAGAATGTTTTGCGGGACTCGAATTAGATATAGGAGGAGAATGATTTGGATATTGTTATAGCAAGCGGTAAAGGCGGAACCGGGAAGACCCTGATAGCTACGAATCTAGCTACTATGCTCAATGATATGAGAAAGGAAGTGACGTATCTGGACTGTGACGTGGAAGAGCCTGATGGGCATCTGTTTTTAAGCCCCGAGGCAACAACGGAAGAGGAGATAAAACTCAAATCCCCTGATGGGGTAGATACCGAAAAGTGCATCACCTGCGGGAGATGTGCAGAGGCTTGCAGTTACAACGCCATTGCGGTCGTGAACGAAGATGTACTTTTCTTTCCCGAGCTGTGCCACGTATGCGGCGCATGCTCTATAGTCTGTCCCACCGATGCTATAATCGAAAGGGAGAAGAAGATAGGCGATCTGAAAAAAGGAGATGCCAACGGGGTAAATGTGGATTATGCCACTCTAGAAACCGGCGAAGGTGGTATGTCTCCAAGATTGATACATGCAGTTAAAGAAGAGACCGGTAAGGGAGTCAACATAATAGATTCACCGCCCGGAACGGCCTGCCCAGCAGTGGAAAGTGTAGCCGGGGCCGATCTTGTCATTTTAGTAGCGGATCCTACGCCTTTTGGGCTCAATGATCTCAAACTCTCCGTAGACATGTGCAGGAAGATCGGTCTAGAGCCAGTCGTGATAGTGAACAGGGCAGAATACAAAGACGATAGCTTAAAAGAATACTGCAGAGATGAAGATCTGAAGATAATAGGAGAGATCCCTGACGATAGAGAGATCGCCGAGACCTATTCCAGGGGCGAGATAGTCGTAGATAGGATGGAAGAGTACAGAGACCTGTTCAAAGAATTGGCCGAAAGGATAGAGAGAGAAGGTGAAAAGGAAAGAGAGGTAAAGAGGACGAGAGAGACAAAAAAGGAAGGAGAAAAGATTAGGTCTTCTGAGCTTAGCCAGTCTCGAAGTTCAAAATCCTCAAAGAAACGTAAAGAACTGGTCATCATCAGCGGTAAAGGTGGTACAGGCAAAACATCTTTGATGGCTTCATTCGTAGCTCTTGCCGACGAACCTGTCCTTTCGGATTGTGATGTAGACGCCGCCGATCTTCATCTACTTACAGATCCCGAGGTGAAAGAGAAAGGTCTCTTCACTGGCGGTTTCGAAGCTTTGATAGATCAGGAAAAGTGTACTTCATGCGGAAAATGTGAAGAAGAGTGTAGGTTCGACGCTATCTATAGCGAGAAAGAAGATGGAAAATTGACATACAAGATAGATTCTCTAGAATGTGAGGGTTGTGGAGTCTGTGAGATAGTATGTCCTGAGGATGCCGTCGAGCTTGAAGAGGTGATAAACGGAGAATGGTACATCTCTGAGACCAGATTAGGAGATATGTCCCATGCAAAGCTAGGCATGGCAGAAGAAAACACTGGCCGATTGGTTACGCTGGTAAGAGATAACGCCGATAAACTGGGTACTGAAAGGAGTGAAACTACGGTGATAGACGGCGCCCCGGGAACTGGATGTCCCGTGATAGCTTCCATAACCGGTTCAGACTATGCTCTTGTTGTAACTGAACCCTCGGTTTCCGGCATCCACGATATGAAACGAGTTCTTGACGTAGCTAATCATTTCGGTATAGAATCTGGTATCGTTATTAATAAGGCAGACCTAAATGAAGAAATGACCGACCGCATAATGAAAATAGCTAAAGAAAGAGGTAGCGAGGTTCTAGGAAAGATACCTTATGATGACAGATTCACTGAAGCTCAGATGAGAGGTTTGACAGCTGTTGAATATCTAAAAAAAGAGGATCAAACCTATCAAGCTATCGAAGAAATCTGGGAAAAGGTGTATGGAAAGATGCACGGATACATAAGTTAGTGGCGATATTAAGAAAATATGTGTGTAAAATTCCGATCTTTCGGTGATCATACCGAGCGTTATGAAAAATGGTTCGAAAAAAATAGAGCGGTTTATGAATCTGAATTGAAAGTGATAAAAAGGCTACGGCCTCGACAGGAAAAAGGTATAGAAGTAGGTGTTGGTAGCGGTAGATTTTCCCAACCTTTTTCAATTCAATATGGTTTAGATCCCTCAAAAGAGATGCTGAAGATAGCTGAGGAAAGAAATATTCAAACTATCCTTGGGCGGGGAGAAAAACTCCCTTTTGAAACATCGGTTTTTGATTATTTATTGATAGTCACTACCATATGCTTTTTTGAAGATCCTCTATTAGCTTTAAAAGAGTCTTACAGGGTTTTGAAATCAGATGGGAAAATCATCATCGGTTTCATTGACAAAGATAGTCTCATTGGTCGGGAGTATCAAAAAAAGAAAGAGCAAAATGTGTTTTACAGGGAAGCTGAATTTTATTCTGTTAATGAAGTTGAACAGATGTTAAAAGAATCGGGTTTCTCGGATTTTCAACACTACCAGACGATATTTCAGAGTGTGGGTTCCATAGAGGAAGTGGAGGAATCTGAAGAAGGTTATGGAAGAGGATCATTTGTGGGAATTAGGGCGAGGAAGTAAATCTTAAAATAACTTTTTTCTCATTTCAATATCAAATCACCGACTTCCACCCTAAGATCGTTAGCTATCACTGGACACTTCGCTTTCA
>JAZKSP010000010.1:0-25814 GCA_036626005.1 Thermoplasmatota archaeon
TCGTAACTGTTATATACTACCATTTGAATAATTAGTTAAGCAATTAGGTGGAAAAATGGCAAAAGAAGGTCTAACAAAAGAGCAAGAGGAGTTGGTGGATAGACTCATAAAAGCTGGACTCCAGAAGAACATAGCGAGAACAATGGTATTCGTTGCTAGCAGAAATGAAACTAAGAGCAGAGAGATAGAAGATGCTACAGATTTGAGACAACCCGAAGTATCGATAGCGATGCAAGAACTTAGGGGGAAAGGATGGGTTACAAAGAGAGACATCAAAAAAGAAGGAAAAGGCAGACCCGTTCACGGTTATCAATTAGACAAACCTGTCAATGAAATAATAGAAGAGATTGAAGAGAAAGAAAAAGAAAGGATAGACGAGATCAAAGAGAACGTAGACGAGATCAAAGAGTTAGCCGATTCAGTTTTTTGAAACACTTTAAAAACTCGTAGAGTTGCCTATAAAAACTCTTGCTCTCAAAATTTTTCTTTAAAACCCTTTTCATCCCCTATTATTATTTTATCGGCAAAGTCTAAAAAAAGTCCGTTTTCGATAACCCCTGGTATGGAGTTCAACTTCTTTGACAGTTGTTCCGGATATTTTATCTCTCCGAAGTCGCAGTCTAGTATGTTATTTCTATTGTCAGTTTTATACATCGATCCGTCGACTTTTCTAAGCTGTGCATCACAGCCCAATTTTTCTATCTGATCCACTATCCCTTCCTGCCATAGTGATAAGATCTCGACCGGCAGATCAAAACTCTCGCCTAAAACATCGACCATCTTGCTCGGATCCACTATCACTATATATTCCTTTGAATTATGAGCTATAACTTTCTCTCTGAGGAGTGCGCCGCCTCCTCCTTTTATCAGATTTTTATCGGGATCTACTTCATCGGCACCGTCGATGGTAAGGTCTATCTTGTCGGCTCTATCGAGTTCTACTATATCGATGCCAGCTCGTTTAGCCCGGTTTTCCGTCTCTAGAGAGGTGGGTATAGCAACGATATCTAGGTCCTCTTCCTTCTTCCTCTCACCTATCTTCTCTATGGCGTACTTCGCCGTAGAACCTGTGCCTAAACCTACGACCATCCCATCTTCAACATACTCGGCCGCTCTGTAGCCGGCATTTTTTTTCTGTTTGGACCTATCGGCATTCATATTATCATCTTTCCTAAAACGAATCTTCGATCACTTTTATTATTTTTTTGATCACATATTCATTTATCTCTTCACCCTCTTCTTCTGAGGCCTCATCGGCACTACCTCTCATCCCCTCAGGCCAGTGATCTCCATAATCCGCGATTACTTTAAATTCTGGATGATGGACTTTGTTGTTAGGCCTGTTTTTTCCTACAAGGTCCGGTTTGATATCCATTATTTTAGCGGTTTCAATTTCCCCGCCGTGCCCATCTCTATCAGGAACCTTATCTCCCCTCAGTTCGTAAGCGAAGTCATAACCGGATAAGAGCAGGATATGGGCATCCTTATTCTCTAAAAGATCTTGAGCCGCTAGCCGGAGTGCAATCATATGAGTTGTACCGGAATGACCCGAGATCATCACGATTTTTTCAAAACCCTGCCCAACGAGACTTTTCAAAATATCGGAAACAATATCTCTCAAAGTCTCAAATCTTATCGATAGAGTTCCCTGCAGATGTTCTGTAGCTTTACAGGTCCCGTAGTTCAGGATTGGAGCTATTATCGATCTTTTTTCCATCCGCTTAGAAACCTCTTTGACCACGTACTCGGCTTGATATGTATCCGTTCCCACCGGTAGATGCTCACCGTGGCCTTCACTGATCCCTATAGGAAGGATTATAATAGAATCTTTCTCATTCTCTAATTCATCCATATTCATCTCATTGAAATAGTTGGGTTTTTCTGACATGATTCAGCAATAGAGAGAGTGTATTAAGTTTTAACTACCTAATGATTTATATAACAGGAGTCTTTAATTCGTAACCAGTTTACGGTGTAAAAATGGCCAGATTTCCAGAAGCTGAAAAAAGACTGTTAGATAAGAAGATATGCATGCACTGCTATGCTAGCAATCCGGTAGAGGCCGAAAAATGCAGAAAATGCGGTGAAAAAAAACTCCGTATGAAAGCTAAAGAAAGTCGAAGATTGTAAGGAAAGAAGTCTCTATTCTTTTTCTTCTTCGTCTTCAGATGAACAATCCGGATTGGGGCAGAATTCCCAGTCTTCCTTCGTTTTTCTTGCCATCTTTTGTATGGGAGCTCCACATTCTTCACACTGCTTTCCCGCAGATTCTAAACCGCCTTTTTGAGGTAGAGGATACGTATTTTTGCAGTCGGGATAGTTAGAACATCCAAGGAATCTTTTTCCTTTGTAGGAGCGCTGCTCGCTCATCTCCCCGCCACATTCCGGACATTCGCCTCTGTACCTTTCCTCCTTGTTATAATCGCATTTCATATCGATACAGAGTTTCTCGGTATCTCCGCCGTGGTAAACTTTTATCATCGGAGAACCGCACTCCGGACATTTATCTTTTGACGGTTTTACCGTGCCGGAGCGGGGAATATTGTAAGTATTTTTGCAGTCGGGATAGTTCGAACAGCCAACGAATCTACCATTGCTCGATTTTCTTATAACTAAAGTTCCATCTTCACATCGCGGACACTCGCCGACCGCGTTTTGATCCCTCAGCGATCGCTTCAATTCTTTGGAGATCTCTTCTTTATCCTCCTTCAATGACTTGACGACTTTTTGAAGCATCTCTCTAGATTCCTCGATAACTTTTTCCCTATCTATGTCAGCTTCTGCTATCTTCTGCATGTCTTCTTCAAGCGTCCTCGTCATATCGGGTTTAGCCACCATCTCCGCGTGCTTTTCGAGCGTCTTTATCACGCTCTTTCCAGAGACCGTTGATCTGGGCACTTTTCCCTTGATGAAGTTCCTATTGTAGAGTTTCTGTATTATGCCGTGTCTCGTACTCTTGGTTCCTAGACCGTTATCTTCCATCAACTGGACCAATTTACCTTGGGAATAACGATTCGGCGGCTGTGTCTCTTTTTCCTCTATATCCACGTCTGAAACATCTACTTTTTCGCTTTCAGTGAGCGATGGTATCTCGGTCTCTTTGAACTTGTAATAGGGGTAATATTTTCTCCAACCGTCTTTGACCAATTCAGTCCCGCTCGATTTGAACTTCTCGTTTTTAATATCGAATTCCGCTTTTCTTAAACGCTTGATTCCGTATGGAGCTAAAGTCGCGAGAAAACGACGCAAGATAAGTTCATAAACTTTCCACCTGTTACCGCTCAGATCGTTCTTCGTAGCGGGTTTAATCGGATATATAGGCGGATGGTCTGTACTCTCTTTCTTTCCTTTTGTAGCCCATATCTTATCCTGAGATAATATTTCTTCAACTTCCTCCGATAGTTCGGAAGACTTCAATTTTTTGAGGTGATTCTCAAGGTGAAGACTATCCGGGTACACCGTGTTCTCTGTTCTAGGATAGGAGATCCACCCCGCGGTGTAAAGGTCTTCAGCGGTGCTCATAGCTTGGGAAGGACTCATGTTCAACTTGTTCGCATCGGACAGGAATTTGGTAGTGTTGAAAGGTGATGGAGGCCAATCCTTTTTGGTATTCTCCTGAAAAGAGAGTGTGGTCGCTTTATCTGCCCTTTCAACTTTCTCATAGACTTTATTCGCTCTCTCCTTCTCCCATATCTTACTTTCCTCATAATTTGCTTCGAATTCGATATCTTTTTCTAGAAAGGCACTTATCTTCCAGTAGGGTTCAGGATCGAAATCCTCTATTTCCAGATCCCTGTCGACCACGATAGCTAAGGTAGGGCTTTGAACCCTTCCGACTGAGAGGTAATCTTTGCCGTACTGACCCGATGCTTTGGATAAAAAACGAGTGAGGACAGCTCCCCAAGCTAGATCGATCACCTGTCTGGTCGCCGCCGACTCTGCTAGATTCACATCAACATCTTTGAGATCAGAAAAAGCCTCTTCGAGTTCACTCTTCGATATAGAGCTGAACTGTGCTCTTTTCACCGGGATATCGCCTAGTTCCTTTTTGACTAGTCTAACAGCTTCTAAACCGATGAGTTCGCCTTCCCTGTCATAATCTGTAGCTACGATTATCCGATCGGCTCCTTTCCCGGTCTTCTGGAGAAGATTTACTATCCTTTTGGCGGTTACCTCCTTTTCAGGCTCTATCCATATCAAGTCTTCTTCATCCACTTTGCTCCAGCTGTTGTATTCATCCGGATAATCGTATTCTACAATGTGGCCTCTCAGAGGGACCGATATAAAATCCTCTCCATCTCTTTCAAATTTGAAATAAGGATAATCATAGTAAGAATCCTGAGTTTGCTTTCCTCCGGAAAGAAGCTGTGATATCCGGGCCGCGGCACTTTTCTTTTCGCAGATCACTAGTGTGGTCATCAAAACTGACCTACTCAAGGTACGTTATTTAATTCTTCTGATGAGATCTTCCTTTAGAAGAAGAACATTGATCAAAACCACAATCAAGACATACTCCACAACCCTCTGAAGGCCGATAATTTTCCGATCCGCAGTTGGGACAGTTATCTCTCATATCTAGAAATTCGACTACATGATTAAAAAAATGGAAGCAGGGGGGTGAGTGAAAGTACTATGTCTTTCAAGCTCTGATATCTTTTATACTTACAACCTCTTCTTTCTCATCTATACTGATCTCTATTTCACCGACATCTTCGTCTGTGCAGTACCCGTCGATGAATTCTTCGATGGTCAATTCCTGACCTAGATAAGGCGGAAACAATGAAGAACTCAAAGCTTCTTTTACGCCGTGCGGCATCCCGTCGGATCCAAATATGAGATCATCGCCGGGGACAAAACCTACTTCATCGATCAACATCCTGAAGGGGTTGTTCCTTTTTAAATACTTCTTAGACAACCTGTCTCTGTAGTGGACTGAGTCCAAACTAAAATTAGGCTGCATGCTCAATGTAACATCTAAGGACTTTGCTTTCTCTGCAGTATCTTTATCTATGAACTGTGCATGCTCTATCCTGATATCTGGGAGACTAGATACTGTTTCTAAACTCTCGACAACTTTTTCAGTAGCTCTGTTTCCTATAGCATGGATCGAGACCATCTTGGTTTCTATATCTTCTATCAATCTTTTTAGACTATCTTCATCGTGAAGGAGAACACCGTCGTCACCTTCCGGATAAGACTCTTTTATAGCGGCTGTTTTAGGTCCCAGCGCTCCATCTGTGAATATTTTGATGCCTTTGATCTCTTTTTGGACCTCGGTGCTCAAGTTTTGGTAAGTAGGAAGGTCCGTCCAAAACTCCGTTCTATCGGTAAGGTCTAACTTTTTGAAGGCTTGAAAGGCTTCTTCAGAGGGCAAAAGCATCTCCTCCGTTCTCCAGACGCCCTTTTCAAGCAGGAAGTCGTAAAAAGCTCGAAGTTTATCCACATCTAGGCCTTCGATTTTGATGAGAAATTTCATTATCTTCGGTAGATTGGCTTCCATCCAATCCGGATCCTTCATATTTTCGAGTATTTTAGTGTTCCCGTGGTTCTTTTCTATCAGTTTTTCAGCTTTATCGTTTGATAAGAAGCCATGGAACGATAGATTGCATATTATCACCGGCGGTAATTCCTGTAGATCCTCTTCTGAGAAGGTGAAATAAGAATTGTTCCAACCCAAAACCACATTGGGCTTTCCCTCCACTGTATTGTTTTTGATGATCGAAACGGCCTTTTCTTTGTCTTTTATCCCAGAGATATCCGCTGAATCGAAAAAAGCTCCGTATTGGCTCGGATGATTGTGATGATCATGTAATAAGGGTAAAGTGATCTTTCTCTCCATATTATCTACCTGTTGTGGAGTATCCGCTCTCGCTTATTTTAAATTTGTCAGTCAGAAAAAGAAAGTCAAAGAAAAAACTTATAAGTTTGAGATCGTTTGCATGACCGTGAAAACATGGGAGAAGAATATCCTCTTGAAGAGTTGGCTAGTTTACCTGAATTTTATCATCCAATAGCTTCACCGAACGGTGAAAAAGTCGCATTTTACTACGATAAAAGTGGAAGGAACGAGTTATACGTCATGGATCTGAAAACCGGAGAGATAGAACAGTTGAGCGATGGAGAAGTACCTAAGAACGCACGATGGTTCATAATGTGGGGCAGTGACAGCGAGAAGATATACTTCCACAAGGACGAAGCCGGAAACGAACAGAACGACATCTATTCTATGGATCTAAACGGCAATTTAGAGACCGTTGTCACGGCGGACGGACAATGCATACTCCAAGATGTGAGTGATGACGGCAGATATCTCTTATTCACCAGCGATATGGGAGAACAGATGAACCTCTATCGATATGATTTGAAGAAAGAAACTACGGAAAAACTCACTAAATACGAGCAGCCTGTTATGAGCGCTTTATTCAGTTCGAACGGAGATATGATAGCTTACGCAGCTAACGAATCCGATGATCTCGAGAATCAAGACGTGTATATCTGCAGGTCTGATGGATCAGAAAAAAGAAGACTCAAGATAAGTGAAGATGGTTACGAAACTTCTATAAGTGATTGGTCTCACGATGATAGTTCTTTGCTGATCAGCGACAACTCTACAGATATGGTGAGAACCGGGATCTACGACGTAGATAGTGAAGATATAGAATGGTTTGGCTCCAATGAGTATGAAGAAAGACCGGTTTCTTTCTTACCTGAACGAGATGATTTCCTTGCATTCAGGATAAAAGAAGGGGGTTGGATACCTTTGAAGTACGATTCTGACGGTTCAGTCGAAGAACTCGAATTGAACGAAGGCGTCGTTTCTTTCCCTCAGGGAGGTAACGGAGGTCTATTCATCTCCGATAACGAGATAATCCTTCCCTACACCAAGCCCGATGAGAGAAAGGAGTTGTACAAATACGACCTTGATACAGAGGAATTCAAAGTTTTGCTGGAAGCGGAATACGGCGATATAGACCCTGATAGTTTTGTAGACGCGGATTACGTCACTTATGAGTCAGTAGATGGGTTAGAGATAGGCGCTTTACTTTACGATTCCAGTGAAAGACCATCTCCCGCGGTAGTGATGGTCCACGGAGGTCCGCACTTCCAGTCGACAAGAGGTTTTAATCTCTACGCGCAGTTTTTAGCTAGTAGAGGATATACGGTTTTCCAACCCAACTATAGAGGCTCAATAGGAAGAGGCAGAGAGTTCAAGAGGATGATCCACATGGATTGGGGCGGAAAGGAACAGGACGATGTTGCCGAAGGCGCCCGCTGGTTAAAAGAACAAGATTGGATCGATGAAGACAGAATCTCGGTATTCGGCGGTTCCTATGGAGGATATTCTGCCTACATGCAGATGGTTAAATATCCCGAATTGTGGACAACGGGCATAGCGTGGATAGGCATAACCGATCTGCACAAGCTTTACGAGGAGGACATGCCGCACTTCCAGTCGATGCTTGAAGAGAATATGGGCGACCCAGAAGAGAATTATGAATTATGGAGAGACAGAAGTGCGATAGAACATGTTGAGAACATGGAAAGGCCTATCCTGATGATACACGGCGTTAATGATCCAAGATGTCCCATCGAGCAAGCGAGGATCTTCAGCGATGCTTTAGAAGATATGGGATGGGAAGAAGGTGAAGACTTTGAACTTGAAGAGCTAGGTGAAGAGGGACACGGCAGCACGGATATAAGTCAGAAGATACGGGCGTTCAAGATACTGGAGGATTATCTGGAGAGAAGACTTTGAAATTAGGGTGATTTGATGGCAGGGCTTCTTACCCCTCTACAGATAGGTTCTCTGAAATTAGAAAATAGGATTGTTTTTCCACCGATGGCTACCGAGGAATCCACTGAAGATGGATTTCCCAAAGAAGAGCTGTATGAACATTATGCGGAGCGGTCTGAAGGACCTGGACTTGTTATAGTTGAGCACTCTTATGTGAACACTAGAGGTCGTTTGAGTAAGAATCAATTGGGTATCTATTCCAACGAGCATGTAGAAAGTCTAGAAAAACTAGCGAACACAATCAAAACCGAAGGTGCCGTCGCGGCGATCCAGATTAACCATGCCGGCGGTCAGTGCGATGAAGATATAACCGGTGAAAAGCCAATTGCTCCCTCCGATGCGTATTTTGAGAACGCTAAACAGTTGTCTTTAGAACAGATGGATAAGATAAAGAAGGACTTTGTAAGCGCTGCAGAAAGAGCTGTTAAAGCTGGTTTTGAAGCTGTAGAGATCCACGGCGCCCACGGTTTTCTGTTGGGACAATTTTTGTCTCCGTTAACCAATCAAAGAGATGACGAATATGGAGGGGAAGAACTGGAAGACAGGATGAGATTTCCTCTAAAGATAGTCGAGGAAGTAAATGAAGCAGTAGAAGATATCTCTCTTCTGTATAGATTGGGAGCTACAGACATGGATGAAGATGGATTGACTGTTGACGAAGCAAAGGTGTTCGCTGAAGAACTGGTCGAGAACGGCATCGATATCTTAGACGTTTCCGGAAACCTATGTGGTTCAAGACCGGATGAATTTGAGGGGGAACAAGGTTATTTTGTTCCGATCGCCGAGAATATCAAAGATGCTGTAGATGTGCCGGTGATCGGTGTTGGTGGAATAAAGGATGCAAGTTATGCGGACCGAGTGATAAAAGAAGAGAAAATCGATCTTGTCGCAGTGGGAAGAGGCCAGTGGAAAGATCCAAAGTGGGCCCTGAAAGCGAAAAAAGAACTTAAAAACGATTGATTTCCGCTATCAAAAAATCTTATATCTATTCCTTCTTTTCTTTTTACTAGTGAGACCGATATGAAGCGTGATAATTTAGCGGACAGATTGTTAGATGCGATCGATGACAAGAAGAATCCTTCAGTCGTTGGTTTGGATCCCCGGCTTTGGAGGATACCAGAACATCTTAAGAAGAAAGCTGAAGAGGAGGCAAACAATCCTTTCGAAGCGGCGGGAAGAACTATAGTGAAATTCAATAAAGGGATAATTGACGGAATCCACGATATCGTTCCCGCGGTGAAACCGCAGGTCGCCTTCTATGAAAAGTACGGTTTCGAAGGTATAAAGGCCTTCAAGGAAACAATAAATTACGCGAAAGAGAAAGACCTGATAGTTATAGAAGACGTGAAAAGGAACGATATAGGGAGTACAGCGAAGGCCTACGCTTCCGCTCATCTTGGAGAGGTAGATATGATAGACGGTGAAGCTTTATCTTTCGACGGAGATATGGTTACCGTTAACCCTTACCTCGGCTACGACGGTATAGAGCCCTTTGTCGAGGTCTGTGAAGAGTACGGCAAAGGCATCTTCGTTCTGGATAAAACCTCGAATCCTTCCTCGACAGAGTTACAGGATCTTGTCACCGATGATGATAAGAAAATCTACGAAGTGATGGCAGAGCTGATAAACGAGTGGGGCGAAGAACTAGTGGGTGAGAGAGGGTACTCCTCCGTTGGTGCTGTAGTGGGAGCTACCTACCCTGAAGAGGCGGAAAGATTGAGGGGGATCATGCATAATAACCTGTTATTGGTGCCTGGATACGGTTCTCAGGGCGGAACGGCAGATGATGTGATTCCGTGCTTCAACGACGACGGTTACGGCGCTATAGTGAACTCCTCTAGAGGTATAGATTACGCTTACGAAGATGATGAATACGGTCCGGAAGAATTCGAAAAAGCTTCAAGGGAAGCGGCTTTGGACATGAAAGAGGACATCATGAGATCTTTAGAAAAAGGTGGTAAAGTTCCGAAAGATTGGTAGAGTAAAAAATCACCTAAAAGATATATCCAACTCTCCAAAACTCTTTTATCTTACAACTTCACTCAGAGAGTTCAAGTGAAAAGATGGGTCCGAAAGAAAAAGAAACAGAAGGACTGGGAAAAGAAGGCTTCGTAGATATAGAGGAGATACTAGAAGGCGAGCACACGGGAGAGGAAGTGAAAGTACGCGGCTGGATTCACAGAACTAGAGATATAGGCAATATGGCATTCTTGAATGTTAGAGACCCCAGTGGTGTTGTCCAGGCAACTTTTGCGAAAGATGAATTCGATGAAGAGAAATTCGAAGAGATAAAGGACCTGTTGGTCGAATCATCTTTGAAAGTCAAAGGAGAGGTAAAAGAAGATGAAAGAGCTCCAGGTGGTTACGAGATAGCCGCTACAGATGTTGAGATTGTTCACGCCTCTGAAGATTTTCCTATACACAAGGACCAGAGTGTCGAGCATCTTTTAGATAAAAGACATCTCTGGTTGAGATCTACAAAGATGAGAGACATCTTAAACGTTAGATCCACAGTTTTCAATGCGATCCATGAGTTCTTCAGAGAGAACGGATATGAAGAATTTCAATCACCTATCCTGACACCGCTAGCTTGTGAAGGGGGGTCTACCTTATTCCCCGTTGAGTATTTTGATGACGAAGTATATCTGACCCAGAGCTGGCAGCTTTATGCAGAAGCGGGCATCTTCGGTATGGGAGATATCTATACCATAGCTCCGAGCTTCAGAGCTGAAAAGTCTAGGACTCCGAGACATCTAACGGAGTACTGGCACGCGGAAGTAGAAGGTCTCTGGCTTGACCTGGAGGATCTTTTAGAGCTCGGTGAAGGTCTCATACTCAATGTCGTTGAAAAAGTACTAGAAAAGAATAGAGAGGAACTCGAGAATTTAGAAGCTGATATAGAATATCTTGAGAATCTAGAGAGTCCTTTCCCCATCATCACATACGATGAAGCTGTAGAGAGATTACAGGAGGACGGGATGGACGTCGAGTATGGCGAAGACTTCGGTGTTCCGGAAGAAAAAAGATTGACTTCGTTTTTCGATAAGCCCGTCTTCGTCACCCACTACCCAAAGGAGATCAAAGCCTTCTACATGAAGAGAGACGAGGAAGATCCATCGAAAGTACTGGGATATGATCTGATGGTACCACACGTTGGAGAACTTATAGGAGCTAGCGTAAGAGAGATCGATATCGAATCGCTGGAAAAAAGATTGGATGAAGAAGGTGAGGATCCATCCATATATGAATGGTTCCTGGACACGAGAAGATACGGAAGCGTTCCCCACGCGGGTTACGGCCTTGGGATAGAACGTGTGATCATGTGGCTGTGTGATCTAGACCACATCAGAGACGCTATAGCTTTCCCGAGAACACCTAATCGTTACCGGCCATAGCTTCCGCATAATCGACGTAAACTTCTACCACATCCACTAGTTGCGACAGATCTATATATTCATCGGGCTGATGTGCGACATCTACTCTTCCGGGACCGAATATTATTGTGTCCTCGTTCTCCTTATAAAATTTGACCATCTCGGTTCCATAAGGCACGGCCCATTTCTCAGCATCGGCGATCTCGATGAGAGTCTGCACTGATTTTTTATCCTCGTCGAGTTTGACGGATTCCAGGAACTGTATCTCTTCGATCTCAAAATCCTCATCGATCGGATCGAACAGATATCTGTCTAATACATCTCTATCGAAGTGATCCGGAAATCTCACGTCGACTTCAGCCCTGCACGAATCAGGTATAACGTTGGTAGCTTCTCCTCCTTCTATAACATCCACACAACAGGTCATCTCATCCTTAGCCGCGGGGATGTTGTTCTTCCTGCTGAGACTTTCCAGGATAGGGAGCATCTTCACGATTGCATTGTCACCTTTTTCTGGCATACTAGCATGAGCATTTTCACCTTCGGTTGTGACTTCGAATTGGTAAACACCTTTCTCCTGATTGACCACTCTCATGTCGGTAGGCTCACATACAAGAACTACTGAAGCCTCAGTGACTTCGGGTCTGTCCGAGACATGGTTCGCTCCATTCATGGTGATCTCTTCATCGGTAGTAAATATGATCGAAAACGGAATATCTTTTTCGAGTAGTTTTTCTGCAGTAGCAATTATCGAAACACACGGTCCTTTCATGTCCAGAGTGCCTCGGCCGTACATCTTATCATCGACTATTTCTCCTTGTTCGTGTTCCCATCCGTCTCCTTTAGGTACCGTATCAAGATGGCCGGAGAAACATACGCCTCCCTCACCATGAGAAGCGATTATAACCGGATTGAACTCCTCGCCTTCGACCACTTCATAATCTAGTCCTATTTCCTCAAGCAGAGAGGTAGTGAATTCTATTATCTCTTTCATCGGTCCTTCGCTCTCGCTCTCGACTTTCACCATCTCACGCAGATTTTCTTCTATAAATTCTCTCATTCTAACATCTCCTTTTTTTAAATCAAAATTACCGCCACATAAATCGCGGCTAATATCAGAGCTATCAATAATCCCAGATACATCATATTTTTAGCAATGCTTTTGTCCTTACCGAAGATTATGGGAATCGGCCCTATAAAGATGACGCCTCCATAACTAGAATCTTTTTGTATCCCTTCTTTGATCGTCTGGTCTTTCCTTTTAATACTAGGACGTCCTAGAAGAAGAAAGAACCCTACTATAAATGATAGAAATATAAGTAGTATACCGAGGGCGAGATATATACCCGAACCGTAGATGACCGGTACGATGAACAGGAGCTCTATTTCCACTTCACTATTCATCACGCTAAATATCACTAAAAATATACCAGACAGAAGTATGATGACCGGGATCAGATCCTTTTTCTCCATCACACTCTGTATTGTCTGATTCTTTTAATAATTTGTTCATAGTTATTCGAAAAAGTAATTTAACGCCGTTCAATTACATAGAATATGAATTTTAATCCTTTAGAATATCCGTATTCGTCGAGGCGATCGGTCAATTACGCTAGGAATGGGATGGTCGCTACCTCTCAGCCGCTCGCTGCCCAGGCTGGCTTGGAAATATTGAAGAAAGGAGGAAATGCGGTCGATGCCGCGATAGCTACGGCTGCGAGCTTGACCGTTTTAGAACCTACATCTAATGGTATCGGCGGGGACGGATTTGCGATAGTTTGGAAAGACGGTGAGATGCACGGGCTGAATTCGAGTGGCCCTTCCCCTAATGATATCGATATAGAAACGGTGAAAGATGAGGGACACGAAGAGATGCCGAAATTCGGGTGGACACCTGTCACGGTTCCTGGCATCCCTGGAGCATGGTCCTCTTTATCGGAAAAATTCGGAGATCTACCGTTTGAAGAAGTCCTAGAGCCCGCAGAACAATATGCTGAGGAAGGTTATCCCATTTCTCCTATATTGGGTAAGTACTGGCAGGGCGCATATAGAGCCTACAAAGAAGCGATCGGTGGTGAAGAGAAATTTCAGAATTGGTTCGATACTTTTGCCCCGAAAGGTAGAGCTCCTAAGATCGGTGAGGTATGGAGGTCTGAAGATCATGCCGAGACTCTCAGAGAGATAGGTAGAACTGGAGCAGAGTCTTTCTATGAAGGAAAAATAGCGGAGAAGATAGCTGAGTTTTCGAAAGACACCGGAGGTTACCTGAGAAAGAAAGACCTTGCAGATTTCTCACCAGAATGGGTTGATCCACTCAATATAGATTATCGGGGTCACAAGGTCTGGGAATTACCTCCGAATGGACAGGGGATGATCGCCCTTCAGGCACTGAACATATTGAAGGGTTTCGACTTCGATCACAAAGACTCTATAGAGACTTATCACAAACAGATCGAAGCATTGAAACTTGCCTTTTCTGATGGAAAGAAAGTCATAACCGATCCGGAACATATGGATGTCGATCCGGAAGATCTTTTGTCCGATGATTACGCTGCTGAAAGAAGAGAAAAGATCGGAGAAGAAGCGTTAGAGCCCGCACCGGGTCGACTTGCCAAAGGAGGAACGGTTTACTTGTCTACAGCGGATAAAGAGGGCAACATGGTCTCTTACATACAGAGCAACTATATGGGCTTCGGATCTGGACTCGTAGTCCCAGAGACCGGTATAGCATTACAGAACCGCGGTAACACTTTCTCGTTAGATCCGTCTCATGCTAACTGTCTCGAACCGAACAAAAGGACTTACCACACTATCATCCCGGGATTTCTTACTAGGGATGGAGATGCAGTTGGTCCTTTCGGCGTGATGGGAGGCTACATGCAGCCACAGGGACATCTTCAGGTGATCATGAATACTTTGGACTTTGAAATGAATCCCCAGACTGCATTGGACGCACCTAGATGGAGATGGGACGAGGGTAAGAAAGTATATCTAGAAAAGAAATTCCCACATCACATCGGTAAGGCTCTAGCGAGAAAGGGACATGATATTCAATATTCCTTACACTCTGGAAGCTATGGTCGAGGAGAGATGATCTGGAAGTTGGACGACGGGGTATATGCAGGTGGAACGGAACCGAGGACAGATGGTCACATCGCCTCATGGTGAGGACGCTACCCACTTTATCCAAAAAACAGTTATACCTCAACCCTTTTCAAATTCACTCAGTAAAAACTCTCTTTAAAACAGCCCGGAAAGGGCCCATAGATCAGTCTCGCAGATCGCCACCTTCGCATCTAATTGGTCTGTCAATTAGCGAGATAGGTGGAGGCCGCGGGTTCAAATCCCGCTGGGTCCACTTCGTATTCACTCATTGGGACGGGGGATCTGAAAATGCGAGGAATGAAAGATTCCTCCTACCTTATTGGTTTTCTCTTTTCTCTGAAATAATATAAAAAACAGATTTTTACTTTAAACACTAGAACTAGAAAAAAAGCGCGGGGAACGGGATTTGAACCCGCGTGTCCCGATGGGACAAAGGATTAGCAATCCTTCGCCGTTGACCCCTTGGCTATCCCCGCATATATTTTACTTTTCTCATTTTTCTCTCAGGAAAAAGATGTAAAAAAGGTTTTTCCCCTCACTCCTTTTCAAGGGTATTCCTATTTTCTTCAACGATTTCTTTGACTTTTTCTATATTTCTCTTTTGCTCTTCCTTTAACTCATCCATCTTCAAGGAGTCGATATATGTCACGATTTTCTCGAAATCATTATCTATCTCTTGGATCAAACCTTCTAAACGATCTTTAGCTTTCTTCATCTCTTTCTTTGCGGTAATATCCATAAGAGATGCTACAACTTTTTCCGTTCCTGGTATCCAGTTAACGATGAGATGAATATCTTTAACATCATCATTTTTAGTTAAAAGCTGGAAATCGTATTCTTTAGGAACGTTTTCCGGATTATTCAAACGTTCACGATGGTATCCTTCTATCCTCTCTATGTCTTCTTCTACCACAAATTCAGGGAATTTTTTTCCCTCAATACTTTTTTCATAGAATCCTACAAGTCGATCTGCCTTTTTGTTAGCCAAAGATATCGTTTTATCTTTCTCTATCATCACCATCGCTGTTCCCGTATTTTCAAATATTGACCGGTATTTCTGTTCACTCTTTTCAAGTTCTTTTTCACCTCTAATCCTTTGGATAACCTGATATGTATGAGAAAGAAGCGTTTCGGCCATCTCTACGGCCTCATCATCGTAGTACCCTTTCTTTCTTGACATGGCCTGGAAAACGCCTATATCTCCAATTGGCACACTGATAGCCGAGGTATATTTTTCTGTAGCAGGTTTCGCCGTTTCATCCTCCAGAATGTCCTCTATCAGGTAAGAAGATTTGTCTTCAAATGTCTTACCTAAATATCCAAGGTGTATAGGGACTCTTTCATCTTCCTCATATTCGCCCCTATAGGTTTTCTTGATCAAGAATTCCTCATTCTCTTCATCTGCGATAGCAAGTGTACAGTCGTACATCCCCAATACTTCTTTTGCCGTTTCAACTGTCAATTCATAGACTTTCTTTTCTTCGTCAGATTTTTTCATCTGGATAGCTGTATCATGGAGTCTTTTCACTTTCCTGTTTTTATCCTTCAAAGCTTCTTCGAATCTCAAACGATTTATAGCCTCTGTGGCATGATTAACGATTATTTCAGCGAGCTCCATGTCCTTTTCGTCAAATTTACCGATCTCTGTGGATAATGCCTGGTAAATACCAAAATCACCAAGAGGAATAGTTATGGAGGACCTATAATCACTCACTACAGGCCTCGAAAAATCTATATCCCTACTATCCTCGATAAGTAAACTCTCCTTATCTTGATACACCTTTCTACTGATCCCTGCTTCTTCGACCTTCCTTCTTATGAAACCATCTTTGATATCACTAGAGATAGCTATAGGAACGAACTCTCCTTCTTCGACGAAGTCGATACCACACACGTTGAAATCCAAGATCTCCTCAGAAGTTTCTACGACCAAATCACATATCTCATCCTCGCTCTCACATTTTTCGAATTCTGTAGCTTTCTCGTGTAGTTTTCTTATCTTTTCATTTCTTTCTTCTAGTTCCTTTTTCGTCCTTTTTCTCTCAGTGATATCTCTAACGACAGCCATCACGTAATCTTCCTCATCTATCTGGTACCTGTTCAAACTTACTTCCGTATAAAATTCCGTACCATCTGGCTTCTCATGCACCCATTCAAAAAACTGAGGTTCTCCTCCGAGAGCTCTATCTATCATCTCTTTTGCTTTTGTCTTAGATTTTTTTCCGTCAGGCTGTCTTTTGGGAGAAAAATCCCAGGGATTCCGGTTTAAGATATCTTCTTTCTCCAATTCGAATATTTCTTCAGTTTTCTCGTTAAAGTCGATGAATTTATAACCCTCTATGACGAAGATCGCATCACCAGCACACTCAAATATCGTCCTGTACTTTTCTTCGCTTTTCTGTATTTTCTTTTTACTCTCTATCTCTTCTAAAATCTGCTCTGTATGGAAAATTAGTCCCTCGGCCATCTCCAGATCGAATTCATCAAAATAACCCTTTTCATACGAAAGGGCCTGAAATACACCCTTGTCTCCTATAGGTATACTGATCGCCGATTGAAAATCCTTGTCTGTGGGCTTCGCTTCTTCCCATTCGCTGAGATCTTCTATCAAATAAGATTCTTTTTTTTGATAAGTTAACCCTCTAATCCCTTCATCTATAGGCTCTTTATCTCCTACCTCTACATTTTTAGCGATCGTCTTTTTGGTAACAAGTTGTTCACCCTCTGCTATCATTATACTGCTCGATTTAAAATCTAATATCTCTTTCGCTGATTCTATAACGAAGTCATAGACCTCATCTTCGGAATCACACCTCTCCATTTCGCTCAGTACCCTATACAAATTTTTTATTTTTCTTTCTCTTTCTTTACGGTCACTTATATCTCTGTAGATACCGAATACTCCCACTTGTTCCTCCTCAAACTCGATAGGATATCCCAGTATAGAGACATCGATCATGCTTCCGTCTTTTTTCGCCCTCCGGGTCTCTATCATTATCGAATCTCCAGAAAGAACTTTTCTAGAGGCGGAATTTGCTTCATTTATCTTTTCCTCAGGAACAATCAGATCGTTGATCTTTTCTCCCTTTATATCTTCTCTATCATACTGGAATATTTTTTCAAAGGCTTCATTCACCTCTATTATTTTATCTTCTGTATCCAGAAGGACTATACCTTCTGGTGAAGTTTCAAAGAGATCCTGGAAGTAAGTTTCCTGTAAACGCCTTTTTCTTTTTTCACTATGATGTTCAACCTCTTGAGTTATAGCTCGGCTCAGGAACTCATAGACAGTGTCCAAATCCCCCTGTCTCTGGATGTATCGGTCGGCACCTAAATTGAGTGCCTTCATGGCAACTTCTTCCCTTCCCTTCCCAGTAAACATGATAAAAGGTAAGTCTTTCCCTGACTCACGAAGCTTCTTTAGAAGATCTAACCCGTTTTTCGGGCTCATATCATAATCGGAAACTATGACATCGTAAATATCATCCTTTAATTTTTCTATCCCATTACTTACTGATGATACTGTATCTACGTTGAAAGCATCATTCTGTGACTCCAATAACATCTTGGTCTGTTCTCTGTTATCTTCTTCATTATCTACATAGAGGATCCTCAAATTAACACCTCTTAATACGGGATTGTACCTAGGTATCACGGAAGAACTAATAAAGCTTTTTCTGTTTTCAAAGCTATTAAACATCCTAATCTTTTTTTATTATCAGATTGATAGCGATTCGATAAGATGATCGATGTCGCGGTAATGGCTTCTGGGGGCGGAACGGATTTCCAATCGATAATCGATGCTAGTGAAGCAGGTGAGATCGAGGCAGAAGTGAAACTATTGATCACTAATAATCCAGAAGCTTATTGTATCGAGCGGGCTAAGAAACATGATATCGACCATTCTGTGCTAGACCATAAAGGAAAGAGTCGACAAGAACACGAGCAGGAGATAATAGAGGTCCTAAAGAGATACGATCCAGATCTCATTGTCTTAGCGGGATACATGAGGATATTGACCAATGATTTTGTTGATCGATATCATGGAAAGATGATAAACATACATCCGGCTCTTCTTCCACTATTTGGAGGTGAAGGGATGTACGGAGAGAAAGTTCACGAAGCTGTCCTTGAAGCGGGGATGAAAAGGACAGGGTGTTCCGTTCACTTTGTAACGAGTGAAGTGGATGGTGGTCCCATAATAGATCAAAGGTGTGTTCCCGTTAAAAATGATGACGATATTCACAGTTTAGCCGAAAGGGTTAAAGAAAAAGAGCACGAACTTTTACCATCCGTAGTCGGTGCATTCGCTGAGGACAGGGTTGAATTGAAGGAAGGAGAAGCGGTTGTCCTTTCCGAAAAAGATAATTAGTCTTATGCTATTTCCCAATTAGAGAGTAAAGGAAAGATTTTGGAGGTTTCATATCAGATGCCTACATTAGAAGAATCAAGAGTTGAAGAATTGGAAGAGATCGCCAGAAGAGTCCGAGTTCATATCGTAAAGAGTACTCACGAGGCTGGTTCTGGACATCCAGGTGGTTCCCTCTCGGCGACGGATATTTTGACCGCTCTTTATTTTGAGGTTATGGATCACAGGCCGGATGAACCCGAATGGCCTAAGAGAGATAGGTTAGTCCTAAGCAAAGGCCATGCCGCTCCGGCGCTGTATGGTGTCCTCGCAGAGTCCGGTTATTTCCCGGTAGAAGAACTTATGACACTTAGAAAGCTGGGTTCTAGACTTCAGGGACATCCTCACGTCAGGGCTACTCCGGGTGTAGATGCATCTACCGGTTCTCTTGGTCAGGGTTTATCTATCGCATCAGGTATGGCTTTAGCAGCTAAATTAGATAGAGATTCATACAGAGTTTTTGCGATCTGCGGTGACGGTGAGATACAATCAGGGCAAATTTGGGAGGCAGCGATGTTCGCGAGCCACAATAAATTGGACAACTTGATCGTTTTCCTCGATAGAAATAAGTTACAGATCGACGGCTCGACCGAGGAGGTCATGAGTATAGAGCCTATAATATCTAAGTGGAATTCCTTTGGGTGGCATGTTTTAGAGATAAACGGTCACGATATGGATCAGATCGTGGATGCGGTAAATAGAGCAGAGGAGGTACACGGGGAGCCCACTATCATAGTTTCTCACACTATCAAAGGCAAAGGCGTACCCTTCATGGAAGGCTCTTTGGCATTCCATGGCAAGGCAGCGAACGACGAACAGCTAGAAACGGCTTTAGAAGCCCTAGGAGAGAAGGAGAGAGGTGATGAATGATGTGGGAGATGGCTAAGCAGCGAGATGCGTACGGTGAAGCCCTGGTTGAACTCGGTAGAGAGAGAGACGATATCGTGGTTGTAGGAGCAGACCTGTGCGGTTCCTGCAGAGTGACGAACTTCGGTGACGAGTTCCCTGAAAGGATGTTCAATACGGGTATAGCGGAACAGAACATGACTGGAGTTTCAGCAGGACTAGCACTCTCTGGCAAGACGGTTTTTTCCAGCACATTTGCGGTCTTCGCTACGGGGCGGGCATATGACCAAGTAAGGCAGAGTATCGCCTATCCAGAACTAGATGTCAAGATAGTTTCAACCCACGCAGGCATAACCGTTGGAGGTGACGGTGCTTCTCACCAGATGTTAGAAGATATAGCTTTGATGAGAGTTCTTCCGAATATGAAGGTTGTCGCTCCTGCGGACTACCATGAGAGCAGAAAAGCTACATTTGCTGTATCGGAAGAAAAAGGTCCTTTCTACCTACGGATGGGTCGTTCGAGTGTTCCAATAGTTACTGAAGAGGACGACCCCTTTGAACTAGGTAAAGCAACGGTATTGAAGGAAGGATCGGACGTCACATTGATCGGTACCGGAATAATGGTTTCAGAATGTTTGAAGGCGGCGGAGATGTTGGATAAGCAGGAAGATATCGATGCGAGAGTCCTTAACATGAGTACAATAAAGCCTCTCGACGAGGAGAACATAATCGATTCAGCAAAAGATACTGGCGGGATCGTGACAGCCGAAGAACATGTGGTGAGCCAGGGAATGGGAAGCGGCATATCTCAGGTACTTTCAGAGAGCGATTATCATGTGCCTATGAAGCGAGTCGGTATACCTAATGTCTTCGGTGAATCCGGTAAGAGCGATGAGTTGATGGAAAAGTACGGTTTGACCGCAGAACATATAGTGGAGAGTGCACATGACGTTTTAGAAAGAAGATGACTTGTATGAGTGTGATATCATGGATATATTTGTAGATACCGCGGATCTAGACGAAATAAAAGAAGCAGAATCTTGGGGTATATTAGATGGTGTTACCACAAATCCTTCTCTGATAAAAAGTGCTGTAGAATCAGCAGAAGGGGATATAAGACTAGAAAAACACATAAAAGAGATATTGAAAACTGTCGACGGACCTGTTAGTCTAGAAGTAACTAAGACCGACAGTGAAGGTATGATCGAAGAAGCTGAGACTCTCTACGAGAAATTCAATCCTGTGAACGATAACGTGGTAGTGAAGATACCGATTAACACAGCCATGGATCAAGGTCACGATGATTTTGAAGGGGTCAAAGCGATCAAGGTTTTGAGCGAAAAAGGCATACCTATAAACTGTACGTTGGTCATGAAACCTAATCAGGCGCTGATGGCCGCTAAGGCTGGGGCGGATTACGTAAGTCCTTTCTTGGGAAGGATAGACGACTACATTAGGAATCAGATCGGACTCGAAAGGGGGCAGGACTATCCTAAAGGGACTCATTATCCCGAGGAGCTGAGCGAGAGGATAAGAGAAACTGAACTCCGTAGACGGATAAGCGAATTAGATCCATCTAAGATCATCTATCAAGATGAACAGGCTATGAAACTATACGACTGGGGCAACGATCAAGGGGTACGCTCAGGTGTCGATCTCGTCTGGTCGATAAAGGAGATATTCAAGAACTATTCCTTCGATACGAAGATATTAGCCGCGAGCATAAGAACGGCTAGACAGGCTAGAAATTGCGCCAAGATCGGTGTCGATGTTGCAACTTTGCCCTTCGATGTGATAGAGGATATGATGGTCCATCACAAAACTAGCGAAGGGATGAAGTCTTTCGACGATGACGTGATACCGGAATACAAGGAGATCTTAGAAGATAGATGAAAGTAGGATTTCATAGACAAATCCGTTTGAGGGGTTGAAGGATAAGATGAAAGATTCGGTTCGAGAAAATCTTGAAGAATACAATATTGAGGGTTCTGAAAATATAGATGGATATATCGACGATATAGTTGAGAAAATATGCGTAGAATTTGAAGAATATGAGGATTACCATCCAGCTATCTTAGGTGAAGAAAGCGGACAGAAACTTTACGATCTTATTAGAAAGCTCGAACCGGAGATCATGGTGGAGACGGGGGTTTGTAATGGGTTTTCTTCATCGGTCATATTGAAGGCGATGGAAGAAAACGGGAAAGGACATCTTTATTCCGTCGACCTACCGGCCAATATAGACGAGTTAAATGAAAAAGAGAGAACCGGCGCCGTCCTACCGCCGGGTAAAGAATCTGGATGGGCCGTGCCAGATAATCTCAGGGACAGATGGACTTTGAAGATAGGGAACACATATCATGAACTTCCTAAGATATTCGAGGAAATTTCGAGAGATATAGATATCTTCCTCCACGATAGCGACCACTCTTATGAAACCATGATGTTTGAATTTTCGTTAGCCTGGAGAAATTTGAAGGAAGACCACTTTCTCTTAGCCGACAACATAGATTTTAGCAAGGCCTTTTTCCACTTTACTGAAGCTAAAGGATTAAAAAGATACCGAGTAGCTGATATGGGTATGATGATAAATAAGATCAACGAGTCTTAAACTTTCTAGATTCACGGGGAAACCTTTTTCTAGGTCGAGTGATGACGAAGCCTTAAATATATAAACCCACCTAGCTAATGAGAGAGTGATTCTTCGATGGAAAAAATAAAAAAATGCCTTTCATGTGACGAATACATGCTTAAGGAGTTCTGTGGAAAATGCGGTGAAAAAACCGTTAATCCTAAACCTCCTAAATATTCTCCGGAAGATCGATTTGGAGAATACAGAAGAAGACAAAAAGAATGTTCAAAATGAGATGATAGATATGGATGATATAATCGTAGATTTCGAAGAGAAACCGGATTTAGAAAACGCTATACTGATCGAAGGACTACCAGGTGTGGGAAATGTGGGTAAGTTAGCAGTCGAGCATTTGATCGATGAGGTTGAAGCCGAACAATTTGCTGAGATACATTCCCTTTATTTTCCTCCTCAAGTCCTTGTCGATGAGGATGGACTTTCTAAGCTGGTGAATAATCGGCTGTATTATAAGAAAGATGTAGGATTAGAAGATGTTGATCTTGTCTTCCTGACCGGAGACTATCAAGGGATGACTCCTCAGGGTCAATATCAACTCACTGATGAGATACTCTCAGTCTCTAAAGAGCTCGGAGTGGAAACAGTTTTTTCTCTAGGTGGTTACAGCCATGGAGACATAGTTGATAAACCTGAGGTCCTGGGAGCCGCGACAACTTCTCAAAAGATCGAAGAGATGAAAGAATTGGATGTGAAGTTTTCAGAAGAACACCCCTCTTCAGGTATCATAGGAGCTAGTGGACTACTCCTCGGCCTTGGGGAGAAGATGTACGATATCACCGGCATCTGCCTCATGGGCGAGACATCAGGCTATTTTGTGGATCCAGGTGCTGCTCAAGTAGTTCTAAAAAAATTGATGAAATATTTGGGTGAGGAGATAAGCTATGAAAAACTCGACGAAAAAGCAGAGGAAGTCGAGGAATTGACTAATAAAGTCAAAGATATGGGCGGTATGCAGCAGCAACAGGAAGCCGGAGGCGAGGACCTCAACTATATAGGATGATATAATAAGGGATAGGAATGAAAAAAGAAGAGAAGATAGCCCTTTATTTGAAGGGATATGAGGAAGGTCAGAATGAAGCCTGGACCGAAATAGAAAGTTTGGTTTCTAAATACGAAGGATGGGAACTGAGAAGCAGGATCGAAAGTAAGATAGGAACGCTTTACCAAGAAGTGGATTCTAAAAGAACGGAGTTGGAGCAAAACCCCGAAAAACTCATCATTGAAGAACCTACTGACCAGCCGCCACCTTCTAAAAAGGAGATACCTTGGAACAAAGGAGATGCATACCTTTTCGTAGAGAATAAGCTCGATGAATCAATCAGAGAGTTAGTGGATGTTGTGAATAGAGGCGCCTCTGCCCTTCTGGTCTTAAGAGAAGATCCAGGAAAGACGATAGAACAGTTCGACCTATCTGTAAAGGATTGTAGATTCATTTGGCTATCTCGATCAAAAGGATTATCTGACTTGGGAGATGACGTCTCTGTCGAAAAGATATCACCATCGGATCTTTCCGGGCTTTCAAATGCGATCGGTAGCTACTTAAAATCCAATCAGGAAGGTGTTGTTTTCCTTTCTGGTATTCCACTCATGACCAATTATAACGAAGAAAATAAAGTGCTTCAACTCTTGAATTTTTCTAGAGGTAAAGTTACGGAAAATGATGGATGTCTCGTTGCTTCTATTTCACCTGGTGCCTTTGAAGAAAAGTTTTTTGAAAAGATCAAGGGTGAATTCAACCAAACGTTTGAATGAGAAGAGGAAGCATGTATGTAATCTACAGCACCGATGATGATTTACATAGATTTCAAAATATGGTCAGATCTAGAGGGAAAAAGGCTGTAGTTTACAGGTCCGATGAAAAAGGAAAGGAAGACCTACTAAATTTCATCGAAGATAGATATAGGGATATAGATTCACTGATCTATCTCGAGATCAAGAAAGATGAATTGTCCAATCTCTCGAAAAAAGTCGAGAAGATAAACCAGGATATCTATCAATTAGCAGTACTCGAGGATGGAAAAAAAGACGAAAAACTAGCGACGTACATAGATGATATTGTGAAGAAGTCTGAATGGATCGAGACACACTTATTTAAAAAATTAGAGGAGCATTTTTCTACAAGAAAAAATAGAGAACTGAAAAAGGCGATCTCTTCAACTCATGGCAATATATCTATATTTATGCATGATGATCCTGACTTAGATGCGATAGCTTCCGCTATGGCATTGGAAGAGATATGTGAGGTTGAAAGTGTCGAGGCAGAAACGTACTTTGCAGGATCGTTTGGTCATCCCGAAACAGAGCTCTTCATGAAAAATGCCGACTTTGTCATCGGGAATATAGACGATGATTCTGTTGAGGATGTATTAGGGAATACTAGAAAAATAGCTTTTGTTGATTTTGCTGAAGCCTCCATGAGTGATACAATACCGGATTATGTAGAACCAGACCTGATAATAGACCATCACCAGACCAACAAAGATGTAAGAGCTAAGGAATACACGGAGATAAGGAGCGATGTGGGAGCCACCTCCACTTTGATGACCAATCATCTTTTAAATATGGATATAGAGATCCCCTCTATTTTGGCCTCTGCACTGTTGGTGGGGATAAAAGTTGATACCAAAGATTATACTAGAAATATATCGGCAAGTGATTACAAAATTTTGTCTTATCTGAATGCAGTAGCGGATAAGGATATCTTAGATGTTCTTGAAAACACGCCGATATATTCCGAGACTGTCAGTGCTATGGGTAGAGCTATTTCTAATAGAGAATTCAAAGATAGCGTTATAACAACGTTCTGCGGGGACATAGATCACAGGGACGACATAGCACAGATTGCCAACTTTTTGTTGAGAGAAAGAGATATCCTCAATGTTTTGGTCTATGGTATAAAAGATGATAAAATACATATGTCTGCTAGGAGTAAGGACTTACAGTTGAATGTCGGGAAGATAATGGAAGATGCTTATTCTGAAATCGGTGAAGCTGGGGGCCATCCTCACGCGGGAGGAGGCGAAGTGCCTTTGGATGAATTTACAGATATCGACGAAGCTGTAGAAAAAATAAAAAAACGTTTCCATTATGAGGTGTTTGAAAGATGAACCGTGGCTACTCCCGGGTAAAGACTCCTACTCAAGAGGGTCTAAGTAGTGTAGAGATTAAACATCTACTGGTGGCTTTAGGAGTCTTGACCCTTGCCTTCGCGATAGCCATTGCAGGTGGTTATGTAGGTATCTATAGCTCGGATTTTCCGTTTACTTTGATAATATCCTTTTTATCCGTTGGAACAGCCTTTATCTTCCATGAACTTGCCCATCGCAAATTGGCCCGTATCTATGGATGTTGGGCCGAATTCAGGATGTGGCGTTGGGGGCTTATACTCGCATTATTGTTAAGTTTGATTCCTCCCGGATTCGTTTTTGCCGCTCCTGGTGCTGTGATGATAAGAGGCCACATCACAAGAGAACAGAACGGAAAGATAAGCGCTGCCGGACCAGCAACGAACTGGGCAGTCGGTGCAGCTTTTTTAGTTTCCTCCTATGCAGCTAATCTTTATGGCTTTGGAATCCTCCCATTCATATTGGCATTCGTCGCATATGTCAATCTTTTCTTAGGCGGTTTCAACTTACT
>JAZKSP010000105.1:0-5341 GCA_036626005.1 Thermoplasmatota archaeon
TGTAACAGTTCCATGGCGATCGGAGCGATAAAATATTCATGGGATCAGGGTAAAGACTTAGAGGTCATAGCCACAGAGTCTAGACCGAAAAAACAAGGATATATCACCATCGAAGAACTTTCTGAGTATGGTATTCCGGTCACACTTATAGTCGATTCAGCTGTGAGACACAAAATGAGAGACGTAGATAAGGTGTATGTTGGGGCGGATACTGTAGCTTCCAACGGTGCGGTTATAAACAAGATCGGCACCTCTCAGGTCGCTCTCTGTGCTCACGAAAGTAGAGTTCCATTAACCGTTTGTGCTGAGACCTACAAGTTTTCAAGTAAAACCGCAGTCGGAGACCTTGTGGAAATAGAAGAGCGTGACCCCTCCGAGATAGTTGATCCATCCGATTTTCCTGATGTAACTATAAGTAATCCTGTTTTTGACGCTACACCTTCCAAATACGTGGATTCCATCATAACTGAAGAAGGGGTGATCTCCCCGGAGGGGGCATATAGGATAATAAAGGAGATGGAAAAATGAGTATAGATTATTTAGCCTTAGATGAAGAACTAGATGGAGAAGAATACATAATATGTGAATATGCGGTAAAGAGTGACCTAGACATAAAAACCGCAGGAAAAAGGATAGCGGAGGAAGAATCAACCGGTACGTGGACTCATCCCACTACGCTTTCTGAAGATATCTTCGAAAGATATGGGGCAAAAGTAACGAAAGCTGAAGGAAATAGGGTCAGAATAGGCTACCCTGTGATAGACTTTTCCGGTGAGGTAGGAGGTATCCCACAGATATTGAGTATCATTGCCGGTAACCTCTTTGGACTAGAGTCATTAGAGGGTGTTAGACTCGATCATCTAGAACTACCTTCAAAGATAGTAAACCAATACCCCGGTCCCCAGTTCGGTATAAACGGACTGCGGGAGATTTTGGATAGGCCTGAGAGACCTCTCGTTGGAACAATAGTGAAACCGAAGATAGGCCTTCCTCCAGAAGAATTTGGAGATTACATATATCAAGCTGGAAAAGGAGGGTTGACCAATTCCAAAGACGACGAAACGCTGGTCGATCAAGACTTTTGTCCGCTTGAAGAGAGGGTGAATGAAGTCAGTGAAAAGCTCGATCTGTTAGAAGAGGAAGGACACAAAATGATACATGCACACAATATAAGCACCACAACTCACAAGATCCTAGAAGCAGCCGATACCGCATTGGAAAATGGAGCTAGGCAATTGATGATAGACGTGTTGACAGTAGGTTTCTCTGGCCTTCAGGCGTTGGCAGAAGACCCGTCCATAGATGTGCCGATACACGTCCATAGAGCGATGCACGGAGCTATAACAAAAAATCCCGATCACGGCATTTCTATGCCGGTGATAGCGAAGATTGTCAGGATGGCCGGGGGAGACGCTCTACATATCGGGACCTATGGGGCAGGAAAAATGCATGCCGATGTCGATGAAGAACTCAAATCTAAAGAGACTTTATTAGACGAGATGCATGGGCTTTCCAGGATGATGCCAGTATCAAGTGGAGGGCTTCATCCCGGGTTGATTCCAGAACTGACAGAGATGAGCGGTATGGAAGTTCAGATACAAGCGGGTGGCGGCGTATCCGGACATCCAGATGGTGTGAGATCAGGAGCTAAGGCGCTTAGGCAAGCCGTAGATTCTGCTTTCAAAGGTATAGATATAGAAGAATATGCCGAGGACCATGAGGAATTAAGAAAAGCGTTGGAGAAATGGATGTGATCTTTTATGGAACTCAAGGTAAAAAGTATAGATATCGATTCCCGGGACCAAATGGTGATTTTGAATAGTAGTGATGCGGATGAGATTGGTCTTAGAAGCCAGGATAGAGTGAGCGTAAATCATGATGAAAATACCTCTACGGCAGTAGTCGAGACTTCAAAAAGCCTCGTAGAAAAAGGTGATATCGGGCTTGTCGAGAAGGTGATGGAGGGTCTCGATGTAGACGAAGACTCTATTATCACCGTCAACCCCACTGGAAGACCGGAATCTGTGGAGCATATAAAAGAGAAATTGGAGGGAAAAGAGCTTTCGGAACACGGGATCAGGGAGATCATTCAAGATATAGTGAACCAACGTCTTTCCGATATAGAACTTTCCGCCTATGTTTCAGGTATATATTCTCAGGGTATGAACAATCAGGAAACAAAGTATCTCATCAACGCCATGATAGAGACAGGAGAAACCATCGAGTACGACCGCCATCCAGTCTTCGATCATCACAGTATCGGTGGTGTCCCCGGCAACAAGATAACTCTGCTGATAGTCCCGATCGTGGCTTCTGCTGGATTGATGATCCCCAAAACAAGTTCTCGCGCGATATCTAGTGCTGGAGGAACGGCAGATATATTCGAAACCCTCGCCGATGTAACTCTCAGTATGGGAGAGATCAAAGAGATCGCAGAAGATGTTGGAGGTACGATCGCATGGGGAGGTGCGGTGAATTTAGCTCCAAGCGACGACATGATAATAAGAGCAGAATATCCATTGAGGATAGATCCGTATCCACAGGTCTTAGCTTCGGTGCTTTCAAAGAAAAAATCAGCCGGCGCGGAATACCTCGTGATGGATATACCAGTCGGAGCCAACACGAAGGTCGAAAGCAGAGAACTCGGGAGAAAGTATGCTAGAGACTTCGTTTCTCTAGGTGAGGAAATAGGTATAGAGACCTCGTGTGCACTGAGTTACGGGGGACAGCCGATAGGAAACACTATCGGACCGGCTATCGAGGCGAAGGAGGCGTTGATGGCACTAGAAGGGAAAAAAGTACCCTCAAGCCTTATAGAAAAATCTACCACCTTGGCAGGGATGGTCCTAGAACAGGGAGGAATAAGGAAAGGAAAAGAAGAAGCAAAAAAACTCTTAGAAAGTGGCAAAGCACTTGATAAGATGAAACAGATAATAGATAGGCAGGGCGGCGATCCCGAGGTTAACTCAGAAGATATCGAGATAGGTAAATATTCCAAAGAAATATATTCGGATGAAGAGGGATATGTAGATAGTATAAACAATGAGGAAATAATCAAGATAGTGAGAGCGGCTGGAGGGCCGAACAGCAAAAAGGCGGGAATACTGTTGAACAAGAAAAAAGGAGATAAAGTGGAGAAAGATGAGAAAAAATACACGATATACTCGGAATACGAATCGAAATTAAAGGAGGCTGGTGACCTCGCTAATCATTTGAAACCGCTGAAAGTAGAAGGTATGATCCTAGAAACCCATCCAAATATAAAAAAGATATGAGTTCTTTCAGCTCAAAGATGATGTCGAAGACGGACAGCTTCACCCTTCTTAGCTTCTTTCATCTCTTCTCCAAACATCACTGAGGGACCTACACCTCTCAATTCGCCTTCGTGAACCACTACCGCTTCGTCTTCCGGTCTTATATCTTCATCTGCGCCTCTAACACCTACCGCAAAGACGCTACCTTTTGGAACGAAATCGTCTATCTCTACAAGATTGATCCCTATTTTCTTTAATACTTTTGCACCATCTAAAGTCAGGGAGATCAATCCCCTTTCAGGTACCAACATACCTCTCTGAGTCTCTCCCTCCATTATCTTGTACCAGGGATATTTTCCTTTGATCTTTGAACTTTCAAGTAATTTCTCTCCACCTTCTCCAAACTGAAATCTAGCAAAAGATTCTAAATTCTCCCTCAAAAACTCCTGAACACTGCCTCTTTCTTCACCAACCATTCTACTTAGCGTCTCGGCTAATCTATCTATAGCTTGGCTTGAAGTGGGATGGGTATCTTTAGCAGAATCAATACATTCAATCTCTTCACCGACAAAGGACATATCAGGAGGAAGATGAGAGATTATGTGATCGTAATCACCCTTATCGATGATAGGTTGAAGTTGATCTAGTATGATATTTTTCTCCTCTTCAAACCATTTATGGGTGACAGGGATATCATATTGCTGAGCCGGATAAAATAACTCGAGCTCCCTAGGGACTACACCGAGTGGAGAAGTTAGAGATACTTCGTGGATATCGGTCCAGTTTACATCTCGAGTGGCCTCTCTAAATCTTTTGTGAGTTCTCGATTGGAAATAAGGTTTTCTAGCGGAACAGGGAAGTAAAAGGAGAATATCTCTGTTTGGTGGTTCATATCTCTCCTTGATCCTCTTTTTGAATCTCTCGATATCGGGACGATCAAGGCTTTCCCTTGTTGTAACAGAAAAGTTGTCTCCCGTTACAGGTACTCCTCTCGAAAAGATCTCATAGTCATCGTCACACTTCCTCAATACTTCAACCATCCATGGTCCAGATCTGATCCTAGACTCGACAAGTTCTCTGATCCGCCCTCTAATTATACCTTTTCTGATAAGTTCAAGTTCGTCTAAAAGATGTCTAGAATTACTTTCAGTATTTCCAGGAAATCCTATCCAATCGGATAGTTCTACCCCTTCAAAGGACATCATCTCTAAAAAAGAAGAATCAAAAAGATCCACACCAAGATATGCCAGTAAGGCCATATTGTTCGGCTGGGCTATACCCGGTGCGTAGACCAACTTATGATAATCTATCTTTTTCCTCAACTCAGTTATTTTATCGTACAACTTCCCGCTCCTCTGCAACAGTTGAGGTGCATTACCAAGCACATACAGTTCTGCCTCTAGGTCCGGATCCTGATCAAATATGACCTGTATTTTTCCCTTTCCACCTCTTTCTTCGATCAAACCATTTAATAATCCATCAGGATAAGCAAAAGTAGAGGGTAAATCATTCTCATCACTAGTCTCTTCAAAGAAAGAAGAAGGAGTCTGGAAGGTAGAGTTAGATTCAGTAGAAATAGTCACCTCCGCTTCATCCGGCGGATCGAATAAATTCCCTTCTAGAAAAAATACATTGGGTAATACGATCTCTTGTTCCTTTATACTCCATTTCCCTCTTTTAGCAAGGCCCCATCTGTCTGTAATCTCGATCATCAGATTAAGTACATAAGTCGAAGTAAAAAAGATTTAGCTTGAGTAAAACAAGAAAAAATAAAAGAAGAAAAGAGGACCGAGTATTACTCAGCCCCCTTTAGTCTTCACTCATTATCTTCATCCAGCCGCCAGATTCGTAAACTGCAAGATCTCTTTCGTCGAGTTTTTCTTCAAATTCGTCCCAGGATACCGTTTTTATCCTGTCATTATTGCCCTTAGTGAACTGAATACCATCAGTGCCTTTCACTAAACCCGGTTTGAGATCCTTGTTCTCCGCAATCTCTTTGGCTTTACCTACGCTTATTTTTTCCATACTCATATTTTTTCCTCCTTATTTCGGGGAGAGCGTCATACCCTTCTCCCAGACCCTTAATA
>JAZKSP010000106.1:0-5309 GCA_036626005.1 Thermoplasmatota archaeon
TGGTAAGAAGAATAAAAGAAAAAGGTCAAGCTAGTAGATGGATAGTTATGGGACCGGATACTGCGATGTTCTCTGAAGAACCACCCCCGCAAAAGGGTAAGCGAAGCAGTTTCAATTGAGCCCATTATAGACACTAGAATCTTTCTGCTATCTAAAAAACCCTTTATCTTTTACTTTATTTTTAAATAATGATTGAGATAACCCGGGTTTGATATAAAATTAAAAAAAATAATGAATGAATTTTCAGTACTCATAGGGATAATCATCGCCTAAAGGGCTCATCCGTTCTTTTTCATCATCAGACCAAAAATATTAAACCGATATTTTTAGTCTTTTCCATTATAGGTTTTTCACAGCTCTTTCTATCCTATTCATCGCCTCTTGGATGTTTTCTAAGGAATTGGCGAAAGAAAGTCTCAGATGGCCTTCACCCTGGTCTCCAAAGGCCGAGCCCGGTGTAGTTGCCACTTTTGCTTCTTCAAGCAGGTGCATCGCAAGGTCCATACTTTCCATGTCGAACTCATATTCAGGGAAAGTGTAGAAGGTCGAATTCGGTTTACTACATCTGAAACCTTCTATCTCGTTCAATCTATCAACTATCAGTTCTCTCCTTTCCCTGTATTTACTCATCATAAAATCGATAGCTTCTTGTGATTTTTTCTCGTTGGTCAAAGCTTCTAATCCTGCTTTCTGTGCAAAAGAAGTAGCACAAGTTATTGAGTGAGTTTGGATCTTAGCTATATTTTCCATCAGTTCCTCGGTACAGGCCGCCCACCCTAATCTCCATCCGGTCATTGCGTAAGCTTTGGAAAATCCACTCACGGTGATGGTTCTCCCTCTCATACCATCCATAGAACCGATAGATATATGCTCACCTTCGAAAATCAGTTTTTCATATACCTCATCTGTAAGAACCATAAGATCATTATCTATCGCTACATCTCTTACCGCTTTCAAATCTTCTTTGTCCAGTGTTTTACCAGTTGGATTATTTGGAGAATTCAAGAGTATGATTTTAGTTCGTGATGTCACTTTCTCTTTAAGTACCTCCGGATCGAAAGAGAAATCCTTTTCATCCACTGGAGCTCTCCTCACTATACCGTCGGCGAATTTGACTATCGGTTCATAAGAAACCCAAGCCGGGTCAGAGATTATAACCTCAGCTCCATCATCTAGATGAGCCAATACAGACATGAAGATTGCCTGTTTAGTGGGAGTCACTAGGATATTTTCTGAAGAAAAATCTATATCGTTTTCAGTCCTAACTTTTTCAGCTATAGCTTCCCTCAACTCCGGTATTCCTTGGGATTGGGTGTAATGGGTAAATCCTTCGTTCATCGCCTCATAGGCAGCCTCGATGATAAAATCCGGGGTGTCGAAATCTGGCTCTCCTACTGCGAGCGATATTATGTCTTTACCTTCATCTTTCATATCGCTAGCTAACTTCGATATCTTCATAGTCTCCGAAAAGGAGACGTCTAACATCCGTTTGACAAATGAATTCATATAGATGACCTCATTTAACTCATGAACTCCACCATCAGCCCCTTTTGGGCATGAAGACGATTTTCTGCTTGGTCGAAGACTACTGAGTGTGGTCCGTCCATCACTTCGCTGGTTATCTCTAAACCTCTATGAGCCGGTAGGCAGTGCATCACTATCACATCATCTTTTGCAGGCTTCAAAAGTTCTTTGTTTACCTGGTATTTTTTGAAGTCTTTTTTTCGCTTTTCCTTTTCGTCCTCGTCACCCATCGAAATCCAAACATCAGTATATATGATGTCTGCGTCCTTTACAGCTTCGATAGGTGTATCGTGATGTGTTATTTCTGCCCCGTTCTTTTTTCCGAGTTCTACCGCCTTTTCAAATATGTCCTGATCCGGTTTGTAATCTTCAGGAGTACAAGCGACCATATCCATCCCGACGATAGCCGATCCTAACAACAAGGAATTACAGACGTTATTACCGTCGCCCACATAAGTCAATTTCTGGTCGAAGTTCCCTTTCTTTTCTCTAATCGTCAAAAGATCAGCGAGTATCTGACAGGGATGCTCTTTATCATCGAGTCCGCTTATAACTGGGACAGAGGAGTTCTCGGCCAATTCGACCATCATTTCATGATCGAATGCCCTGTACATGATGCCGTCTACATACCTGCTGAGGACTCTTGCGGTATCAGCGATGGTCTCACCTCTACCCAATTGTAGGTCTTTCGGACTAAGATAGAGTGCGTGTCCTCCTAACTGAGTGGTACCCACTTCGAAAGATATCCTTGTTCTGGTACTCGGCTTCTCAAAGATCATACCCAAACTTTTGTTCTCAAGTGGAGTCGGATACTCTCCGTTTTTGCATTTCTTCTTCATCTCTCCGGCTCTGCGGAGTATCTCTTTTAACTCATCTTTCACGTCCAATATAGATATTAGATCTTGCGTCATTTTTCATCACCATAGTTTCCGTTCGTTAATCGATACATAAGATCAAGGTAAAGTTTAGAGGTCTTTTTGATCATGTCTTCTGGAAGAGGAGGTATAGGTGGTTCTTCCCTCTCGTTTTCTCTTGCCTCCCTCAATTCTTTATGATAACCAGTTTCTCTATAATGTTGGCGTACGAATTCTTTGCTCTTCTGAACGAAGTTCCCCTCTTCATATTCGTCTTTTTCCCAAAATCTATCTTCATCGGCAGTGCCAAAAGAATCCACGATCATCAATTCCCTGTTATGGTTCATAGCGAATTCTTTTTTACCGTCAACATGAAGAAGACCGTTCTTCTCAACATTTTCTTCGATCAACTCGTCTATCTCGAAGACCATCTCTTTTACCTGCTTAAATTCTTCCTCAGTCAGACCTGATATCGAAAGCGCTTCTTCCTTGTCCAACTTTCTGTCGAATTCCTCCAGCTTAGTCGTGACTCCAAAATAGGGTTCTGGTAAACGATCGCCGTATTCAGGTTTGTCTTCGAATCCAAGCTTTTCATAATCAATATCTTCGTTCTCTATCCTATCGTGGAGAGAACCAGCTACGAAATATCGTGAGATGAATTCTAACGGGATGAGATAGTTAGTAGTTTCTTCGTTTATCTTATCGTAATCATCGATAACTTCTACCCTCTCGACTTTCATCTTGTCCTCTTCTGTCCTCTCGATAAAATGTGTGTTGAAACCTAGGTCTTCACCCTTTTCTAACCAATAACTCGAGGTTTTACACAAGGTTTCTCCTTTCCTCGGTATTTCATCCGGAATTACCTTGTCAAAAACGGAAATATTATCTGTAAAATGAAATTCCAACTCATCGGGACCTATCTCGTATACCTCCTTAACCTTTCCTTTCCTAACCAACTTTTTCATATATATTTCACCGAGGAATTATGGAAACCAATGAGGTTTTGTATTTAATCTTTACGTCCCTTTTGGATTTTCCTCATGGAGAAAACCTTTAGATTTTTCTAGTAACTTTCTAGCGTTTCTAAAGGTGACTTTCTGTTTCGCCTTCTCAAAAGAAAGCCAAAGATATCCTTGATGTTCTTCAGATATCTTCACTTCTTCCTTTTCTGTTTTCCCGAGAAAGAAGACGACCTTTTTATGAGAGAGTTCACCACGTTTTTTGTAGAGATAATCTATGGTTTCTTTGAAACCACTTCTGAGCTCTATCTCGTCTTCATATATCCCCGTTTCCTCTCTCAGTTCTCTCAGGGCAGTTTCCTCCATCGATTCGTTTTCCTCAACGTGACCTTTGGGAAAATCCCAGTGTCCAGCGGGGTAATGGAGCAAGAGGTATTTTATTGGCTCAGATTCTCTATAAACCAACACGCCGGCGGAGACCTCTTCTAGCATTTTATCCATAGAGAGGGGGATGTGCGCTCTTCCTGTCCATATCTTGCTGAGCCTTGTTGGCTTGATCCACCATTTGAGCGTACTGTTCTTCTAATTTCTCTGCACTATCGATGAGGGAGTCCGTTTCGATGTCAATCTCTCTATAATCTGCAAATCTCTGAAGAAGAGTTGCTGAGGCTCTTGGATCCGGCATTTTGGGTTTTCCTTCAGCTAACATACCTACCGCTTTGATCTCTTTTTCATGCGCATTTAAAAGCAAGGAACTCGAGATGCCAGATATAGCCCCTCTAGATATGATCTCTAGATCCAACTTTTCCGCCTCGGTTTCAGCGGCGTGTGAACTCAAAACACCCCATACTTTCTCTTCCTCGTCTTCATTCTTTTTAGGTATCCCATCGAATATAATCACTTCTTCTACTCCATTCTCTATAGCAAAATCTATTATCGTTTTTGCAAGGCTCGAAGAGAGATTTGGAGGTATAACCATATCCGATTTGACTAAGAGGAACTTTTCTCCCGCAAAAAATCGGACAGGTCTCCTAGGTATCCCTTCAAAGATCACAGCCGTAGGTGGAAACTCCTCACAATCTATTGAAGCTACCTGCTTTAAATCTAAAGTGTTTATCAGCTGCTCTGAAGCTATACCTCCGATTAGCCCAGTGCCGGGAAACCCGGCGACCAACACCTTAGATTCTGGAAATTTCTCTTCCCCTATATTTATCTCAAAGCAAACATCATTCTCATACTTCAGCTTTTCTTTCACCATATTTATCACTGTTTTTACTTATGATGAACTAATACTTTTATTTTTGCATATCTTCATTTTATCCCTCTAAAAGATTTCTTTTGTCTTTTCGATATATCTCTAGCAAAGAGATGGGAAACCATTGATTCTCCATATGTAAATTCTAGAAAAAAGATTTTGAATGATATATACAAGAAAAATTTTAAATAGCATCATTCAATCTCTATACTGGTGTAAATATGAATGAAGAAGAACAGATAGGAGAGGGTTCACCTGAAGGAGATACCCCTCAAGAAGGTTGGTCACAGGAACAGCAACCCCCTCAGCAGCAGCCTCCTCAGCAACAGCCACCACAAAGAGAACAGCTATCCCAGAGACCCCAAGAACCACGACGTGGTCCTCAGAAGAGTTTAATCGAAAGGATCACAAGCAACGATGGTCTTACGAAGATGATCGCAGTGGGTTTCGTTATATTACTCGTTGGTATGTTGGTGATCCATGCATCATCATTCATCACCAACTATAATGGCAAAGAACTAGGTGAATCACCTCAAGATAATTACGACGCGGATAAGATTTTAACGGAGAAAGAAAAGCAAGATGACCAGGCATTTCAAAATGCATTGAGATACACAGGTCGAATGATAACTGACATTGGCATCTTTTTCATAGGTGCTTTACTGGCAATGGGCGGCATCGCTAGAGACGACTTGGATACAAAATATAGGATGGTAA
>JAZKSP010000107.1:0-5249 GCA_036626005.1 Thermoplasmatota archaeon
CCCTGAGGAAGAAGCTGAAGAAGTGGAACCGGAAGAGGAAGTAGAAGAAGAGGAAGAAGAGCTTGAAGGTGGTGAAGCAGAAGAAGTGATCACCTGTCCAGAATGTGGGACCGAGTTGAGCTCTGGTGCTGAGATGTGCTATGCCTGCGGTGAAGACCTGACCGATATGGGTTCAGAAGAAGAGGACGAAAAAGACAAGATAGAGTGCCCAGAATGCGGAACTGAACTCGAACCAGATGCGATGATGTGTTATTCCTGTGGAACGGAACTCGATTAGGTAAAATATAAGAGTCTAAGTCAGGGCTTGTATCAGAATATAATAGGGAAGCAAAAATGGAAGTAGGCCTTGTTGGGAAACCGAATGTAGGGAAAAGTACCTTTTTTTCGGCCTCTACCCAAACAGATGTGGATGTGGCCTCTTATCCCTTCACGACCATAGATGCGAACAGAGGTATCGGCTACGTTACCCATCCATGTCCCCATGAGGAGATAGGGCAAGAGTGCGATCCGAACAATTCTCCCTGCAAAGAAGGAACTAGGATGGTTCCAGTTGAATTGATAGATGTAGCTGGCCTTGTCAAGGACGCCCATTCCGGCAGAGGACTCGGTAACAAGTTTTTAGATAATCTAAGAGAAGCTTCTAGTCTTATCAACATCATAGATGCAAGCGGCTCTACCGACGAAGAGGGAGAACCCTGTGAAAGAGGTGAACATAACCCTAAAGAAGACTTAGAATTTTTGGAGGAAGAGATAGATCACTGGTTGAAAGGCATCCTCGATAAGAACTGGGATAAGGTCTCTCGAAAGATCGAAGTCACTGGATCTAAAGTAGAAAAGGTGATCTACGATCAACTCTCGGGTCTCGGTGTATCTGAAGGAGAGGTGGCCAATGCTTTTAGAGAATTAGACTTTCCTGAAAATCCAACAAGCTGGGATTCTGAGGAATTGTTCGTTTTGGCCCAGAAGATAAGAAAAAAGAGCAAACCCATGATAATAGCCGCCAATAAAGCCGATATCAGTAGTGATCGACAATTGGCGGAACTTAAGGATCTAGATTATCCCGTGATCCCGACTTCCGCAGAGTACGAGTTAGCTCTTAGAAATGCTGCACAGGACGACATCGTAGATTATATCCCTGGGGATGACGATTTTGAAATCCTCCGAGATGATATCTCCGAGGAACAGAAAAAAGCTCTAGAGCAGATCAGAGAGTTTATAAAAAAGAATGAAGGCCTAGGCGTTCAGAAGACTCTGGAAAAAGCTGTATATGATGTTTTAGACATGATAGTTGTCTATCCTGTTGAGAACGAGAACGATTATACCGATAAAGAGGGGCGCGTGCTACCCGACTCATATCTTTTGAGAAGAGGAAGCACTGCTGAGGACCTAGCTTTTACAGTCCATACGGATATCGGGGAAGGATTTATAAGAGCTATAGATGCTAGAACGGATAGGGTAATAGGTAGAGATCACGAGCTTGAAGATGGGGACATAATAAAGATAGTATCGGAGTGAAATATGGTCGAAAGAACTGTGAGAATTCTCTCAGGATCTTACAGCAAGATAGAAGACGGAGTTGTTATAGAGCTTTTTGGAAGGACCGATGAAGGCGTTTCTATAACTTTGCTCTACGACGATTTTAGACCTTATTTTAAATTAGTCGAGCCCCCAGAAGATTGTTTGGAAGAGCTAGATGAGGACGATGAAATAAAAGAGATAAGTGATGAGGAACTTTGGATAGATGGGGAAAAAAGAAGCTGTAAAAAAATTGTTTTGACCTATCCTTGGAAGGTTCCAGGGTACAGGAAGAAGTTGCAGGATAGATGTCAGGTCCTAGCGGCGGATATACCTTTCGTCCAGAGGTTTATCTATGATTTCGACCTCAGTTCTACTGTCAAGGTAAAAGGGGAACTTGTGGAGGATGATTATACGACGGAAGAGATACTTTCTGTGGAGGGATTTGAAAACGCCGATCCTATAAAGCCAGACCTAGATATTTTGAGTTTCGATATAGAAAATAGTTTAGAGGACGACAGGTTACTGACGATAGGATGTGTACTGGAGAGCGAGGATGGAAGAGAAACTTTGAGTTTAGATGGTAGGGAAGAAGAGATAATAAAGGAATTTGAAAATTACGTTCAGGAAAAAGATCCAGACATAATAACTGGATACAATATTAATGGTTACGATCTGCCAAAACTGGAGGAAAGGGCCGAAGAAATCGGTATAGAAGAAATAAACCTGGGAAGAGATAAAGGAAAGTTAAGGAAAAAAGGTCAGAGGTACTGGTCAATAAATGGAAGAATAGTCGCGGACGCATGGTGGAGTGTGAAGTCAGAACTCAACCTCAAAAGAGAAACGCTCAACCATGTGTCTGAAGAGCTTCTCGGTGAGGAAAAAGATGATGTGGATTCATCCAAAATAGATGAGGAATGGGCAGAGAGTCCGGAAAGGGTGAAACGGTATTGCGTAAAAGACGCTGAACTTGCACTAGAGATACTCAAAGAGTTGGAGGTGCTGAGTAAAGCGATGGATATGGGTACTGTTGCAAAGCTTCCGGTGGAGGAAGGCCTAAATCCGAGGACTTCCACCTTGGTCGATTCTATCTTGATCAGAAAAGCCGAAGAAAACCACGTAGGCGTACCTCTAACCTCTCACGGTGGGAAACGGGGCAAGATCAAAGGCGGTTATGTTCACTCCGTTGAACCCGGTCTTTACCATTGGGTGAGCGTTCTTGATTTCAAGAGCATGTATCCGAGTATAATAATCCAGAACAATATTTGCTTCACAACACTTTCGGAAGATGGGGATATAGAGAGCCCTACGGGAACAAGGTTTATGAGTCCAGAAGAAAAGAAAGGCCTTTTACCGGGGATACTGGAAAATTTGATGGGGGAAAGAGACGATGTTAAAGAGAAGATGAAACAGTCTGAAGGTAAGGAAGAGAAATATTACCGAGGTCTTCAGAATGCGATAAAGGTTCTAATGAATTCGTTCTATGGTGTTTTCGCCTCTTCCTTTTATAGATTTACTGATCCTGATATCGGAGAGAGCATAACCTCATTTGCTAGAGAGAATATCAAACAACTGATAAAAGAATTACAGGATGATGGGCTTAAGGTTATATACTCGGATACAGACAGCGTGTTCTTCCAATCACCAGAGGAAGATTTAGAGAAGACAATCGATATAAGTGAGGAGATCGCTCAAGACTACAGTAGGGAAGCGATAATACTCGAATTCGAGAAGGTCCTTGATCCTTTTTTCAGCCACGGTAAAAAAAAGCGGTACGTTGGACGCGTGATATGGCCGGAAGAGGATATGCTCGTCAGAGGATATGAGTTGAGGCGGAGTGACTCTTTTCAGGCTCAGGATGAAGCGCTCCGGGAGATATTCGAGTATATATTGGATGACGATATCGAAGGAGCCGTAGATAGAGCTAAGGAATGGATAAGAGAAGTGAGAAATGGCCAGATAGAGATGGAAAAATTGGTGATCTCTCGGACCTGCAAAAGATTTGGGTATTACAAAAATCCGGACAGTATGCCGAATGTTCAAGCAGCTAGAAAGATGAAAGAATTGGGTCACAAATTCACCCCCGGTATGAAGGTTTCGTGGGTTGTCACCGATGCAGAAAAAACGCCCCAAGAAGTGGAACCATGGTTACTGGATCACGAGATAGAAAAAGGGGCCGATTGGAAATATTATGCTGAGAGGATAGCTAAGACACTAGCTAGAGTTACGGAGGTCTTCGGTTGGGATAAAGAGGCTTTATTAGCGGGTAATAAACAGTCTAACCTCTTCTCTGATGATTTCGATGATGAAGAGAATGGGGGTATAGATAGAGACTATGAAGAAAGTAAATCTGAAGATGATGAGAGAGAAAAAAAGGACGAAGTGACGCTAGACGATTTCGTATAAAATATCATCTATCGGCGATAACTACCCAAGTATCCGCATCTTTAAGGTAAGGTGTAAACTGCTCATTATCGAGGAACCTTATATTTTCAAATCCCGCCTCTTTCAGTATATCTTTCATTTCTCCTTTTGAAAAAAGCCTCAACTGGATCTCGTATTCTCCACTATTGGCTTCATCTTGTTTATCGACGAACAATTCCTCTTTTATCTCCAGCATCTGCGAATCTGAATTGAAGCTAGTCTGGTTGGTTTTCCAAACGTCGACTCCTTCGGGAGGAGCTCTCAGGGGTTCAAATTCTTTTTGTTCTCTTTCAAAATCCTCCTCAGGAAGCGGGAACAATTCGATCGCCAATGCACCGCCCGGTCTTAGATGGGCATAAGATTTTGCTAAAAATTTGTCTATATCTTCCCTAGAGGTTAAGTGATGGTAATCTCCTGTAGACACGAATGCGAAGTCAAATTTTTTATCCAAATTAAAATATCGAACATCTTCGTTCAAAAGTTCTATATTATCCACATCTTCTTCTTCTATCCTGTCCTCCGCGACATAGATCATAGCTTCAGTTAAGTCTAAAGCAGTGATGTTGAAACCCTTCTTGGCCAGCCCTACGGATATCTCGCCCGTACCACACATGAGGTGAAGGATGTCTTTTCCGTAATCTGAGGCGATCTCTTCCCAAAAGTCGATTTCATCATCCCTCTCAGGAAAAAAATAGTCTATGGTTTCAGCGCGAAGTTCGTATACATCTTTGATATCGGCTGGCCGGACTTGTTTCATGTTGAAAGAAAGTTAGCTGGGTTATTTAACCCTTTTGAATACGTTTCAATCAGGGTGTGGTTAATCCATTTCCAGCTATTTTGAAACGAGCGCTCTTTCCCTCTGGTAGAGACCTGTGTTTTTCCAGAATAGCTCTCCTGAGATTGCCTTTTAGGACCTCTAGAAGAACTATTGTCTTGGCGTTGTGATAAAGAACATGTCCCCCTACAGGTTTTTTCCCGTTATCACTCTCGTATACCTGGGTGGTGATAACGACAGGGATATCTTTTTTCCTAGCGACTTTCATCAATTCGATCAACAGGCGTCCTAATCTCGACGAGATGCGGTCTTCTTCATTTGAATTGTAGAGGGGTCTGTAAAAGGTGGTGAAACCGTCTACGATGAATAGATCGAAGTCTTTATCACTGTTCAAAGCCAACCTTGAACCTTTTTTGATGGATTCCTCTTGTTTTGAAAAAGAGTGAGGTTTATAGAAGATAGTGTTCTCCATAACCTTCTCGGATTTTTCTCCGGAGATCTGCTCCAATCTCTCTACCGAAACTCCTTCAGTATC
>JAZKSP010000108.1:0-5204 GCA_036626005.1 Thermoplasmatota archaeon
CTCCCAATATTTCCAAGTTCGTCTGTTGAGAAATATTTTCCTTCACTATTTATCAGACCAGTTTCAATCTTGATCTCATCTGACTCCCAGTAACCTCTAGATTGTTTCGCTAGTATATCGACTAACTTTGCTTTACCCTCTTTGGTCGGGGTATCTACCTTTTTCCTGATTATTTCCGAATAAAGGATCGTATCCATTTGATAACCTCCTATCTAGTGATCTCAAGATCTCCGCAGTATGGGCACTCTTTCTGGTAGTCCTTATACATCCCGCAGTTACCGCAGAAAGCGGAACCGTAGTGAAACTTCTTTTTTTCTTCTTTCTTTTTGAACAACTTCGTTTCCATCTTTTCTAGTTTCTTTTTTTCCCCTCTTTTTTTGATTTGGGACTGTATCTCTTTTTTTAAGACCTTAGTGCTAAAATCTCCGATTCCTTTTTTCTTTAGATACTTCTGGAGGAGTTCTAGATTTTCGGCTGGATCCTCCTGGGCAAGTATATAACTATTTATCGCCCGCCTGAGGCGTTTACGCCGTTTTTTGCTGATCGCTGTTTTCAATCAGTCCCCCTCCTACAACTCTTCTTCGATCTTATCGAGTCTCCTATTCAACGACTCCAGTTCGGCCTCGATATCCTTTTGGAAGTCCTCAAGATCATTGACATCCCCCAGACAATTCTCGTATTTACTCTCATATATCTCGAGATGAAGTTCTCTGATCAGACCGAATTCCTCGATATATTCGTCGAAATGTTGGTCTAAGTACTTTTCCAGTCTGCGATCAAGCAACCTTCTATCGTACCCCGACCCCTCTATCTCTATCTCTCCAGGAAAAAGCGTTTCTTCTATGCGGTCGAATATATCTGAGGTTTTTTTGGCGCTTTTGTTAGCAAATTCATTCATAATTATCTTTCCTCCTCTCCAAACAATTCATCTTCTGCTCTATTTACCTTCCTCATAGTTCTCATCAACTTTGCGTTGTCAGCTCCTCTTTCTAACCTCTGCATACGTTCTTCGATTTCATTCATCATCTCTATAGACCTTCGGGAAAGAACCGCTTTGTCTCTTTCGATCTTATCGATCTTCTCTTTCTCATCATCTTTTAGAACCACAGAAGCTTCCTTCAGCTTGTCGATATGTTTCTGCTTTTGTTGGATGTCTAGTTTCTTATGTTTTAATCTCAATTCTGCAAGTTCTTTTCTCTCCTTCGATTTTTCTCTAGTGTGCAGAACTTTCGCTATTATTAGTAGGATTACTATAACGACGATCGAGTAAAATATCGGTAAAAAGTTATTAGAGATAGTTTCTACAAGAGCCATATTTTCACCTCATCTCCTCCTGTGTTTCAAGCTTATCAATCCGGTTCTCAATGACATCGAATTCCTGGTCGATCTGGTCGCTTTTTGATTTTAGAGAATCGATCCTATCAGAAAGATCGTCCAATCTCGTATCCATCTTCTCTGCCCATCTTTGGGCTTCTCCTTCTTTGACAAGGTCCCAGCTTTCGATGATGTCCTCGAAATACTCTTCGAAATAAAGTTCAGTATGGCTCGGTACATGTCCATATTTCCGTTCCAAGGCTTTTTTTCTAGCTCTGTACCTAAAGTAGAAGTAGATGCCGAGCAGTATGATTATAACCAATATGACCAAAAGAGTAGTATATACAGCCATCATTTTTCCTCCTCTATACCGAGTTTTTTCTCCAGTCTCTCTATCTTATGCAGATCTTCGTGAACTCTCTTCTCGGTCTTCTCTTTCCACTCTTTCATCTCTGAAACTTCTTCCACGAACTTTTCTATCTTTTTATCTACGCCGTTAAGGTCCGAGCGAGTAGCTAACCGGTATTGATCAATATACTCCGGTAAGTTTTCAGTTATGAATTCATCCGCTTTATCAGACGGAGTTATTGACCTATTGCGAAAAAAACTCTTTGTTCTCTCAAAGATTCCAACATCTGATTCTTCTCCCATATTTTCACCTATTCACCTTATTATGGTAAATTAAATGTTTTCACAAAACATAAACTTTTCCTTTTTATTTCGAGGATATTAGTCAGTTTTTTATTATCTTTGAAATTTTAGATTTTGGGAAGGAAATCGTGTTTTACAAAAGATCTGGATATAGTAATTTTCCCTTTTGAGGAAGCTTATTTTCCATCTAGAGATGGATATTTCCGGACAATCTTTAAATAGGCTAGAAAATCTGTGTTGTTTTGAGTCTGAGATATTATGGCAACTCTTTGTAGAAGATTCATAGATGAGGAAGGTGTTTCAGAAGTTGTTGGGACTATTTTGACGCTTGGAATAACGGTGGTATTATTTTCGAGCGTCTATGCCGCCGTGACCACTTTAGATGCTCCAGAAGAGAGAACACACGTGGAGATGGTAGCTGAGTATGACCGACAGGCTGCTATTGATTATATAAATGTAACTCATCAGAGCGGAAGGAGTTTAGATACTGATTCTTTGATATTTGATCTACTAGCCGATGGCGCGAGTGAGGAACAAATCCGTATCGACGATGAAAACCCTAACGTTAATTTGACGATAGGGGGAGATGATGATACCACATGGTCGGTGGGAGAGGAAGCAAAGATAGAAGGGAATATATTTGATGAGGATGCTACCAATCTTGAATTGATCGTACAGAACGAGGACACAAACAGAGTTGTATACCAGTCAATTCTGTCAGAGGAGATCCCGGGTCAATTGGATATAACGAACGCTTATATCAGTTACATCCATGATTGGAGAAACTATGCTGAACAGAGCGAGGAGATCGATATCATAGCTGTGATCAACAACCCAAAAGATGAAAATATTAATATCACAGCATCGACACCTACAGACGAGGTCCTAATAGATGAAGAGGGTAATAACATTTCCTCAGTTGAACTTGAAAAGACCTCTGGAAACAGGTACAATACCAAAGAAAAAATCCGTGTCAGTCCGGGAGCAACTACTGTAGGCCACAGTGTGAAAATCACGGTCGAGAACAGCACTACCGAGTTATCAAATGAATACATTAGATTGAACGTGGGTAATAGACCAGCTGAAAAGTATCCGAAAGAACTAGAAATTGGGCACATGGGATACAGTATAAGTTCACCGTCTCATGGAGATGACCTGACGATTTTCGCCGATGTCTATAATCAGGGTCCAGAGAATTTTACCGCTGACTGGAATATAACAGATTACCATAAAGAAGAAGATGGAGTAGAGGTAGCAAATGGGACAAAAAAGATCGTACAAGGGCCTGCTCCTACAGAGATCAGAGATAGCTTCAAGATAAATGGAAGTGGTCGTCATGAAATCAAGCTAGAAGTCTTTGGAGACGAAGAGTGGGAAGGTGCAGAAAGAAGTGTTGTCATCCATGTTGATCCTCATATCCTTATTGTTGGAGATAGAACTGCGAGCGATTTATCCGAAGCAGAAATGATGAGCAATTCATTGTCTGGATTGAATATCGATCACCGGACCCGAGAACTTCGAAATGAAGATGATCTAGATCTATTGAACTTTGAAGAGCACAGCATGGTGATCTGGATGACCGGTAACAAGACGGATAAAGAGCCATTGTTGAAAGACGCCGCAACCGATGATCTCAACGATTATGATCTCGTCGATTATATTGAAGATGACAATGGTACGTTATGGATAAAAGGATCAAACTGGGATGATTATCTTTTTGATTTAGAAGATAAAGTTGGTTATGGTGATACTTCTACTTCTGTTGATAGTGGTAAAACTTTATCTGGAGAAGGAGGTACCTTTGGAGATTTCAAGTTCGATATCAATTCTGAGTACAACTATTTTGATATGAGTCTAAAAGATGATCATGATCCGGTTAATGTATTAAGTGATAATGGAGATAATTATGGAGTAGGTTATGAGACCGGTGATGGCCAAAGGACCGTTGTTTCTTCCTTCCTCTTCGAACAGATCATCGACTCAGGTTTGAGAACTGCCCTGACTGGAGAAGTCATAGAATGGACGACTAACATCACCGCTAGGACTGGAGTAGATGTTGCAGTCACTTCTCAAGAAATCAAACCGACCGCACCTATGTACTTGGATCCGATCAATATAACTGCAACCTTTAGGAACAACGGGCCCCAAGATTTGACTTTGAACAATACTGCCCGATTGGTCAGAGAGCAAGGGGAGGAAATAATAACTCCTCCTGAAGATGCGAACCTGTTTATGGAGGCAAATGGAGGGACAGCTAACGTTACTTTTGAATGGATTGCAGATGATTTAGGAGTTCATGAGCTTATAGTAAAGGCCGATTATTTCGGAGATATCGACCAGGCAAATCCGAATACGAACGATATAACCTACAAAAATTTAGATGTCTCGGGCGATGATATATACGCCAACGTACACTACTCGACGCTGATTGTTGATGCGGATCTCTCACACGCCGACCATAGTACTATAGATGATTATCACGATACAACTGGTAAGGTCATAGATTCATTAGACTCTTTAGGATATAGAGAGAAAAGTGATTATGATGTACACACAGTTGAGTTAGATGGTGGTTCCCTAGTGACTGGTCCCGATTATAACAATATGTCAAACTACAATTCAATCTTTTGGATAACCGGTGAAAGAGGATATAGAGATGATGGCCCCAATATCTTTACTGGTGACGATATCGATAACGTAAAAGAATATCTTAAGCAAGACAGCGGGGCGAACATGATGTTCATGGGTGAATATATTTTAGATAATATTGGTGAGACCCAACTGATCGAATATATGGGTATCGATTCCATCAATGATGAACGGAAGAAAACCCAGGCTTTGATAGGACAGAAGGACAATCAGATGGGTCGGAGCTTGAGATATGAACTTAAAGAGGTAAATGATGGGTTAAATTATACAACTTTTGAACCTAATGCTAACGGGGATGTCCTTTTCCAAGGTGAAGAGGATCAAAACGGAGAAATTCATAACTTTGCTTCCACCTATGATGACGGTTCTACGAAGACAATTTACATGGGAGTCGATCTTGATCGTATAAATGGATCTTTGGTAGATGAAGGTATGTTCAATGATTGGCCGGCAGGAGATGTGAATACATCAAATGAGAGCAATGCGAGAACAGAGTTTGTTTATACATCACTGTGGAACTTTGGTAAAATGGATGAGAGAACCGATTTAAGAGTGACAGATTACGACATTAAATTCTCTTCGGACCATCC
>JAZKSP010000109.1:0-5190 GCA_036626005.1 Thermoplasmatota archaeon
TTGGAGTTCCCTCATCGTGGTTTCCCACATTGTGAAGGTTTCGCAACTGCTGCACTCCGTAGAGTCTGGGCTCGTGTCTCAGAGCCCATCTCCGGGCTCCCCCTCTCAGGGCCCGTACCCGTCATAGGCTAGTGGGTCCGTTACACCCACTACTACCTGATAGGCCGCAGACTCATCCTTAGGCGCAGATGCTTTCGCTCTCGGCGCATTCCAGCCTCCGAGATCTATGGGGAATTGTCCTCAGTTTTCCGAGGTTATTCCCCACCTAAGGGTAGATTATCCACGTGTTACTGAGCAGTTTGCTGGGCGCGCGAAGCACCCTCAACTCGCATGTCTTAATCAAACTCCAATAGCGGTGACCGCCGGCAGGATCAACCGGAATTGAGTAAGGAAGTACAACGAATTGGCGGGTTCGTTGTATAGTAATAGAATCCAAATGTGCAATTTCCCTGCACAGCGGGGTGAACAAATTACACCTTTCATTATACGTCTGTCGGATTCAAGAGTTCACGAAGCGTGGCTCCGGGTTTCTTGAATCCCCATCTGAAGCGTTCCTTCCACAAAGGGACATCTATTTAACTTTTTGGATTGCCCTTTATGCATAACCCAACTCATTCGGTGAGCGGGATTTGTGTCATTGTAAAAAGATGTATTTAACCCTTTCCACATCAAAATTTTTTCTACTACCGAGGAGGTTCTTAATTTAGTCGTATTTTCGTCCTTCCAATTCGGACAGATCCTTATCCCCTCCAAAAACTTTTTATTTGTCCTAATTCTTCCAGCCCCAATGGTTAGAGAACGTTCAAGCAAGAGGAATTTTATTTATTTGATCATCGCCTTGATCGCCCCTCTCTCAGGGATCCTGATCAATCATTTATACAGGCCAGGGAATATAATGCTCTCTATATTTTTCATCGTTTGGATGGGGTTTTTCCTTTTGACCCTCGAGCCCTTTGATACGGAAGGTAGTGAGACCATAGAACCTTAAATCAGTACTCAAGATCCTCATCATCGCCTCGTTAAAGGCTCAGTAGGGGTCTGATCATCATTCAATTTTTCCTAACCACGCTTTCGATATAAATCTTCTCTTTTAGAGCTGAGTCTCTTAAATATGAATAAGCGGGATGAATATCATCTATTCAATTATTTCTATAAATCCTTGTCATGTGATGACTCCCGAAGAGTACTAATCCTGAAGTGAGTACTATCGGGATAGCCGGTAAAAATCCAAAACCCGGGATGAGATGGAACTGATAGAGAAGTAACATAGACAGACCCGTTAAAATAGAAGCTATACAGGCTATCGCCTCCGGTTCCCAGTAAAGTACGGCTAGAGTAGATGGATACAGTATAGCTAGTCCGGTAAAAGCCAGCGTAACGATAGTAAATATCGTAGCAGGAGGGTCATAGGCTATAGCTAGACCGATGAGAGCGAGTAAGACAACCATGATATGTCCTATAGAGTAATCAAAATCTTCAGTATCAAATGGAACATAAGGATGGAAGATGTCTCTTGTGAACATAGAACTCATGGTGAGGAGTTGACTGTCCGCAGTGGACATGAACGCTGCGAAGCCACCGCTCATTATCAATGTCGAGAGCCAGAGAGGTGCATAGTTCTCCAGCATCATCGGAAGGATGCTGTCCGCCTCTTTACCACTGAGTCCTGGGATAGCTCCTCGTCCCATCACTCCTATCATGATAGGTAGTAAAAATAGCAAACTTGTGACTATAGGGAACATTATCGATGCTCTTTGCAAACTCTTTTCACTGTCCGAAATAAAGAATCTCTGGAACAGCTGAGGAAACATGGGATTACACAGCGACCATAATATGGAGTAACTGAGCCATATCTTCACTGAGATAGTACCGGATCTGATAAATAGGCCTAGATCTTCAGCCATGGCTTGATCATGCGCCGCCTGTAAACCTCCAAGATTGTAAGCGATCACGATGACAGCAGTAAGTAATAGGATGATTATCATAATCCCCTGCAATACGTCTGTCCAAGCGATAGTTCTCATCCCTCCTAGGAAAACGTAGACGATGATAAATACAGTCAAAAAAACCGCACCATAAAAATACGGGATCGTCCCGTTGGTTAGTGCACTTAATACATATCCCGCACTCATGGGTTGGATAGCTAGATAGGGTAAAGTGAATACCATCATAACAGCCACGTAAAGCATCCTCAACGTATGACTGTCCGTTTCCCCTCCGATCAGTTCTGGAGGTGTGATATATCCATTTTCTTTGCCCAATATCCAAACCTTTCGACCGATTATGTAAAAAGAGAGAGCTGTAAACGAAGTACCGAATCCCATGATACCATAAAATGCATATCCTTTAGTGTACGCTTCCCCTGCAAATCCGAGAAAGGTGAAGGCCGAGAAGTTGGTAGCGGCTAAGGTAAAAAATAGAACGATGGGTCCTATCTTTCTACTAGCTAAGAAATAATCCTGGATGCTTTTTTGGGAAACTTTATATCCATAGATCCCAAGGAGTATTGTGAAAGAAAGATAAGAGGTTATGATACTCAGGACTAGAATTGTAACACTCAAATCAATCCCTCCAATAAAATATCACAAAGAGATAGATGAGGACGGATAATAAGAGCTGTAAAATCACTAACCGCAGGATCCAGATCGGTAGAAAGCCAAATACTAGCGTATCTACTTCCCAGTGCCAAAAGTCTATAGAAAGTATGAATATCACTCCGAATATAACCATCCAAACTATCCTGTTTTCACTAATCCAGCCGTGGATACTCTCTTCCATACGAACACCTATATTCTGTTTCCTGGCTTGGTCGGCTGGAAACAGGAAAACATTGCCTGCATATTGGTTAGCTCTATTTGATATTTATTTGTTTTCCCTGATAACATATTTGATAAAACAGACTAAACGATCAACGATAAACTTTTAATCTCGGCATTTAGGTAATGATAAGAGTGATCGAGATGAGCGAGATCATATCAGTAGACGCAAGAGAGATCTTAGATTCAAGAGGAAATCCTACCGTAGAAGCGGTAGTAAAAACCGATGATGGAGTTGGTAGAGCAGCCGTACCTTCTGGGGCCTCTACGGGTTCCAACGAAGCTTTAGAATTAAGAGATGGAGAGGAGAGATATAGAGGAAAAGGCGTTCAAAAAGCGGTTGAAAACATCAGAGAAACCATAAACACTGAACTCATCGGCGATAACGTTTTAGATCAGGCTCGGATCGATAATAAGATGATAGAATTGGATGGGAGTGAGGACAAAAGTTCACTCGGAGCGAACGCTATACTAGCGGTATCACTCGCTACAGCGAGGGCTGGAGCCTCCTCTTTAAACATGCCCCTGTTCAAGTACTTAGGTCGGTTAAACGATCTAACTTTACCAGTTCCCTTCATGAACGTTCTAAACGGGGGAGAACACGCGGGAAACGAGCTCGATATACAAGAGTATATGATCGCGCCAGTCGGAGTGGATAGTTTCAAAGAGGGACTGAGGATCGGTGCGGAAACTTATCACGCCCTCGGAGAAATAATAGAAGAAAGATATGGTCCCTCAGCTACGAATTTGGGTGACGAAGGGGGTTATGCGCCTCCATTGGATGACCCTACCGAACCATTCGAACTGATGATGGAAGCGATAGAAGAGTGTGGATATACTGGAGACATAAAGCTCGCGATAGATACTGCGGCAACGGAATTTAGAACATCTCAGGGTTACGAATCCGGTGGAGAGATACTGAGCACTGGAGAGATGATCGATTTTTACGAAAGTATGATAGAAGATTACCCACTGATCTCTATAGAAGATCCCCTAGATGAAGAAGATTGGGACGGTTTCATGAAGATAACCGAGCGATGGGGAGATGAGATACAGATCGTAGGAGATGATCTATTCGTGAGTAATCCAGATATGATCAGTAGAGGAATAAAAGAAGGCATCTGTAATTCAGTATTGTTAAAGGTGAACCAGATCGGCTCTCTAACCGAAGCCATGGATGCCGCCTCTCTAGCTAAGGAAAACGATTACAGCGTAATGGTCTCACACCGCTCGGGAGAAACAACGGACGATTTCATCGCCGATCTAGCTGTAGCTCTGTCTTCGGGGCAGATAAAGACTGGAGCTCCTTCAAGAGGGGAAAGAACGGCGAAGTACAATAGATTATTAAGGATAGAGGAAAAGCTGGAGGATGTAGGAGAATACGGCTTCTAAAAAATAATAGTTGATCAGTCTCCCACCATCAAGAATGGCACATCGCTTTCGGCGATCAATTCCTTTTCCAGATTGCTAAGAGCGAACTGTCGGAATATGTGGCGGAGTTTGTAACGCCATCCGCTCCTGCCCCGACTTCCAACGATGAAATCGAATCCCTCCGCCTTCTCTATTATCTCTTTATCCGAGGCTCCTTTGTTGATCTCTAATTCGTAATCTACATCCTGTTTAGATGCCCTTTTCTCTATTCTACGAGATTCGGACCCGGGATCCTCCTTACCTATATGAAACGTGGTGAGGCTCGCGTCGAAATACTCTGCAAGTTCTAATGCTAACATAGAAGCATGGATCGAATAGGAGCTAAAGGTAGTCGGGTTGAATATCTTTTCAGGTATTACGGTTTTACACTCACAAGAAAATACCAGAGAAGGGATCGAAGTGATCTGAAGAGAATGGAGAGCTGTATCTCCGATATGAACTTTTTGAGCTCCGGTCTTCGAATGCGTAGCCATCACTAGAAGATCGATCTCATGCTCATTTATGTGATTCATTATTTCCTTAGAAGGGGTACCGGCAGGACTGTTCTTTCGAACATCATCTATACCCATCTCATGTAGGATCTCTTCGCCGTTGTTCAAAGCCTCCTGAGACATCTTCGCCATCTTTGTCTGCATGAGATTGGTCTGCGGGACACTGCTGTCGGTGGTATTGACGACGTTTATCAAATGATATTCTGCATAGGGGAAGAGAGTCGCAGTATATTGGATAGCTTTTTTCATCAACGGAGAGTTGTCAGTAGCTATCAGTATGTTGTCAAACATCATTCTCAGTATTGAATCCTAAAATAGGTATATAACCTTTCGGATTGTGACGATAGAAACATCTTCAAACAATCACCCCTAAAATATAAAAAGGAGTTTACGAAAGTCGTAACTGTTATATACTACCATTTGAATAATTAGTTAAGCAATTAGGTGGAAAA
>JAZKSP010000011.1:0-25132 GCA_036626005.1 Thermoplasmatota archaeon
TCCAGAGGGATAAAGATGTCGACCGACTCTTCTGGATGATCACAAAACATTACAACATGCTTCTCTCCAATCCAAGATTGATAGAGACTTTGGAGATAACTGCTGAAAGGAGTCTCAGTTACATGTTGGTTTCAAGAGCGATAGAGCGTATCGGAGACCACGCAGCTAGGATAGCTGAAAATGTGTTAAATTTAGACAATGGATTCGAGGGGCCGTTAAAAGTTGAGATCGTGGAGGAAAGCAACTTGGCAATGGATATACTGAAAAAATCTGTCGAAGCTTTCTTCAGTGAAGATCTAGAAGAATTGAATCGATCCATCGAAATGCGACTAGAACTTCTGAGAAAGAATGATGAACTGATGAACCAGATTAAACAGGAAAAAAGAGAAAACGTTACCCCTCTTTCTTACATAATCGAGAGTATATCTAGGACAGGATCCTACGCAACAGATATTTCGGAAATCGGTATCAATTACATGATGTCTAAATAAGAAATACACCTAAATATAAATACAATAAATAAAGTTAGTAACTAGTCAGATGATGATATGCTGAGAAATAAGGTCAAAGGTGGATAGCATGTATATATCAGTCATTTTACCCGTTTACAACGAGGAAAAAAACCTACAAAAGCTGTATGATGAGTTATATGGGGTGATGACGGATAATTATGATGAGTGGGAAGTTATTTTTGTTGATGATGGTTCTACTGATTCTAGCTACGAGATAATGAGAAAACTTAGAGATAAGGATAGTCATGTGAAGATCGTAAAGTTTAGAAAAAATTTTGGACAGAGCGCTGCTTTGTCCGCTGCTATTGATTATGCCGATGGTGAAGTGATAGTTTCTCTCGATGCGGATATCCAAAACGATCCGAAGGATATACCTAAGTTGGTGGATAAATTAGAGGGGGGTTATGACTGTGTTTCTGGATGGAGAAAAAATAGAAAGGACCCGATCGGAAAGAGGTTAGCCAGCTGGATTCAAACACATCTATCTATGAAAACCGGTCCCGAAATTCATGATTTTGGATGTACATTAAAGGCCTACAGGAAAGAAGCGATAAAATCCGTAAATATTTACGGAGAAGGTCATCGATATATCCCTGCGAAGCTGCACAAAAACGGCTATAAGATAACCGAGATGGTGGTAAATCATAGACCTAGAAAACATGGAAAAACGAAGTATGGTTTTAATCGGTTATTCAAAGGATTTTTTGATCTCTTATTCAGCTACTTTTGGAATCAATTTTCCGGCCGTCCTCTCCATTTTCTTGGGGGTTTAGGTTCACTCTTCATGTTCTTTGGATTTTTGATCGGATTTTATCGCGTGATAATGAAGTATGCGTTCGGTGAATCTATACTTCCACATCTTGGACAGCTTCTTTTATCCGTGGCATTGGTTTTATTTGGCTTTTTGATATTCATGTTCGGCATTTTGGCTGAAATGCTTTCAAAGATATACTATGAAGACAGGAAACCATACGTAGTTGAGAAAAAACATGGTCTTGAATGATATAGTGAAGTTAGTCCATAGAGGTCTTAGTTATGGTAGATAAAAAAGATCAGAAGCAGCTTATAAAACAACTTGATTGGGATTATCTCATAGTTCTTGACGCATGCAGGTATGATTATTTTGAAGAATATTGTGACTTTGAAGGTGATCTATACAGGGTAGAGTCTCCGGCATTCAATAGGAACAGAGATGACATCGCTCCGACTTCTAGTTGGTATATAAATATATTCGAAGAAATGTATGAAGATGTCTATCATGTCTCTTCTCATCCTAGAGTAAATTCTAGAACTCCCGTAGAGGGTTTCAAAGGTTGGGAACATTTTGGAAAAGTCTTCGATCTTTGGGATAATGAATGGGATGACGAATATGGTACTGTATTGCCGGAAGATGTAACAGAGAGATCTAAGGAATTTATTAAAGAAAACCCAGAGAAGAAATTTATAATACATTACATGCAGCCGCACACTCCTTATCTATCATTGGAGCCACCAGCTACTAAGAAAAAGAGAGAACCTGAGTCTAGAACATCTCTTTGGAGAAAAATCCGAAATAAGACAGTATCTACAGCTAGAAAATGTATCGGAGATAAAGTTGCGGTAGATCTGATGCGCCTATTTGGATTACCACCCTTGAGTCCGATGGATGATGCCTTGAGAAAGGTAGGGACTGAAGGGGTGAAAAAGGCCTATCGGGATAATCTTTTAAGAGTACTGGATTCAATAGAGACTTTACTTCCCGAATTATCCGGTAAAATCCTGTTGACCTCGGATCACGGAGAATTGTTGGGAGAAAACGGAAGATTCGGCCATGATTTTGAAGGTCAAAAAACGCTTGTTGAAGTTCCTTGGTTCGTGATAGAGAAGTGAGAATGATGCTTGACCAGAAAAAACAGATAAACGAAGGCGATTGGGATTATCTATTGATTTTAGATGCATGTAGATACGATTTTTTTGAAGAATTATACCCTGATTTCCTGTCTGGTCGGCTGAAAAAGGCCAATTCCCCTGTCGATTGTCTGAAAGGAGTTGCTACATCAGAATGGTGTAAAGCTGTGTTTACAAGGAGATATGAGGATGTTATTTATGTTTCCACCACACCTCACGTTAACTCTTTTTCCGAAGTCAACGGTTTCAAAGCTTCTGATCACTTTTTCAAAGTAGTTGACGTTTGGAACAATAGATGGGACGATGAAAAAGGAACGGTCTATCCCGATGAAGTAAATCAAGCTATAATCGATACAAAGATAAAGCATCCAAAAAAGAGGATAATAGCTCATTATATGCAGCCCCATTTTCCCTACCTTACTCTTGACAATCCATTTAATCCTAAGAACAAAGAACCTACTTCACATGACAATATCAAACGCTCTCTCAGAAATTTCTTTGGTTCAAGGACGAGAAGAATCCTTGGAGGTGAAATGACTAGAAAACTATTGGGGACTCTCAATTTACCTCCCATAAACCCTATGGACGAAACTTTAAGAGAAATAGGTCATGATGGATTAATAGACGCCTATAAGGAAAATTTAAAAGCTGTTTTGAAATCTTTAAATAAATTATCGGATGAATTATCCGGTGAAGTGATAGTGAGTGCTGACCATGGAGAATATCTGGGAGAGGATGGATTCTACGGCCACTCCTATTTACCTCAACATCGAGCCTTAAATGAGGTTCCGTGGTTCGAGATGGAAACACTTTGAGTTCTAGATCTTTTTAGTTTGAGAAAAGAGATAGACAAAGCCACCTATTAGAGAACTGATGATCCCAAGCAATTGGACCAAAAAAGAGAGTGAAACGGATTGTGCTGTTGTAGCGCCCACCTGAGTGAAGAAATAAACATACAAGACCTCTCTTACTCCAAATCCGCGTATAGATATCGGTAGAAAAAGCAGGATGGCCGAGATGGGTATGAAGATGAAAAAGTAATGTAGTGGAATGTTCATCCCGATAGAGAGCGCTAGGATGTAATTTGTAAGTATAAGCATCGTGTGGAAAACTAGAGATATCAGCAATGCGTATCCTAAAGTCTTTTTCTTTTTTGTGTAAAGGTTAACGGATTTGTAAAGTTTGATCAATTTTTCTTTTATCGAAAATGGATTGAAACTTTTAAAGAGAATATTTATCAATCCTCTGAATTTTTGGACAAAACTATCTCTCCATATCATTATAAATGATAAGATTATCAGAGGAAGAAATATGAGATAGATTATGATCAAGATCTCATAAGGAAGTTCATTGAAAAAGAGTGTGGTAGCGACTATGGCCAACGCAAAGATGGCTATGACACCGGTAAATCTTTCCATAAATACAGAAGAGTAAGCTTCTATTGAGTTCTCAGATACCTTTGACATCTTATGAGCTTTTACGATGTCTCCACCGACGTTCGTAGGTAAAAATAGATTAAAGAAATTTCCTATGTAATATATCCTCCAAACGTGAAGAAAATTTTTGATCTCACCTTTTGCTTTTAATAATATCTGCCATTTTTTTGCACTTACACCTATCTTAATGATAGTGATAAATATTACAACAATAAAATATAATATATTGATGCCTTTTATCTCGGCCAATATCTTATAAGGACCAGCAGAATAAATAACATAAGTTATCAGAGAGATACTTACAATTATCTTTATGATGGTTTTTATCTTGTTTTTTGTTTTATTTTCCATGATTTAAGCCCTAATTGAAGAAGAGGTATTTAATGATGAGTAATTTTGTTTGGTAATGGGTAGTGTTATTTTAATAAATATTTAAAGTTGAGAATCTATAGATTGAAGAAGGCTTATAGTGATGTGAAATAGATTAACAAAAAATATTTTAATTTAGTAAATTATAACTCAGATTGATGGGAGTAATAGAGAATCTCTCGATGCAAATTATAAACGCTGTCAAGAGATGGTCTACCAAGAAAAAATTATTGGTTCTTATCGTAGTTTGGATTCTGATATTTGTTCCAGCGGTTATGATATACAACTCTATACAAAAAGAGAAGATGTTCTCTTACTATCCTGAATCTTCATCTCCAATAAACAACATAAATGAGGATTTTGATGTCTCAGTTTTTGCTAACGGTTCAAAGGCAGAGTTATCTCAGTCTGAAGACAGATATGTGACCTCAGTGGTTAAAGGAGAAAGTGTAAATTTTACTTGGATGACAAAAAATTTTCTACTGCCGGATACACCAGACCCACATATGGGTCAGGTACGGGTCCACTATAATACTACCTGGAACGAAAATGGAGTAATAATATTACAAAAGGTCGAGAAAAGTGGAGAATACGAGAATAAAACTTGGAAAGGAAAGAAAACATTTCAAGGAACTGGAAAGGTATACTTTTATTATAGAATAGATGAGAGAGATATAGGGAGATTTCACCGTAGGGCATCTACTCTAATACAGGGAGGAAATCTGTACGAGGATACTACGACCGGTCCCCCTCCTTTGATTAATTTTATCTTTATCCCTCCAACATTGATCTCCCCTCCAGTTTCAATAGGAGGTTATTTTCTTTCATTTTATATTTACTTTTCAATTTTTATACTACTTGGAGGAATCCTGTTATTTTATTCGTTCAGAGATTGGGGTGAACATAAGGCCTTCATAGCATCGATATTGTATATAGTCAACCCTATATCTCTTTCTACGATAATTCAAGACGAAAGTGTGATTGCTTTTATAATAATATTGACTATCTTCATTTTGATCCGAGGGAAAGAAAAGCTAGGAGCACTGACGATTGGTCTTGGCTCTCTCACGAAAGTATGGTCTGGATTTTTTATACCTGCCCAACTTTTCGATAGAAATATAAGGTTCAAAAAAAGAATCCGAAACTTCATCATGGCAGCTTCGGTCCTTGGAGGGGGTTTATCATCATTCTACTTGATGTGGGGGCCAAAAGTATTCTGGTTTTTCACATTTTATGGTGGAGCCCGTTCCAAGCTCCGGCCGAGAGATGTGAGTATTTGGAATCACCTTGGAACTATATCCGGCTCTATACCAATACCGAGTTCGACTCTTATTTTACTATCCATAATTATCATAGAAATATTACTGCTCTACATAGCTTACAAGAAAAGATGGGACACAATCTCTACATTTACCGCCACATTGTTTATATTTATGCTATTCTATCCTAAAATCCATTTGGACTATTATCTTTTACTCATGCCCACTTTGCTTTTCTATTCAGTGAGAAACATAAGAAATTTTAAGTTGTTCGTCGCGTTTTATGTATTCCTTATCATATCTAGAGGCAGAAAATATCTTCCTACCGGTCCATACAATATAACTATCTGGATATCTTTTATAGCTGGTGTGATGTTCACCCTGATCGGATTGAAGATCATATCGCTTTTTATAACTGAAGATGAGATGACCAAATATTTTACGGAGATCTTTGAAGAGAGATCTAATATTTAAAATAATGAGTAATTTTATATCACATTTTTTTGATAGGTGGGAGTACTTATCAACGGTACATGAGGTAAGCTTAGATGAAAGAGATATTTGAAAAATTTAGGGATGCCTTGGGAAGATTTCTCCCTAATATAGGAAAATATCCGGTTCTAAAGGTAATGTTGTTGATCTTTTTGGTCTGGTTGATAATTTACATCCCTAACGCTATTTCAAGTTCTTATGGAGAAAGAGAAGACCGGTATACGTTTTATCCTGAGGAAGCCGCACCCTGGAATCAAACCGATAAAAATTACGATGTGACTACAGAACCGATCTCAATAGAAAATGCTACGGGAGATAGATTCGTTAAAAACATCGAAGAAACAGATTCCACTATGGAGTTCAATTGGACCGCTCATAATTACACCTCTTCACATCATATAGGCAGGATAAATGTTCACTATGAATTGGATGGAGATGAAGGTCTGATAAGGCTTAAAAATGTTTATAGGAACGATACCACGAGATCCTGGGCTGCTGAAAAAACTTTCAAAAGAGAGGGAAACCTGACATATTACTATACTCTTGAAAAGAACGATATATCAGTATTTCACAGGCGAACCTCAGTATTGTTGGAAGGCAAAAATATATATGAAGAAGTAAGGACCGGTCCTCCTCCTTTAATACACTTTTATTTTATTCCACCTACTTTATTCACGGTAGCCCCAGAATACGGTGGAGCTTATCTTTCATTCACTCTCTATTTTTCACTCTTTGTACTCTTCGATGCTTTGTTGATCTTTTCCACTTTCAGAAAATATGGCCAATCTAAAGCATTTCTCATGTCAATGTTATTCTTGGTTAATCCCATCACTATCTCCAACACCCATCAAGATGAAGCTATCGTAGCTTTTACTATAATCATCCCTTTGATGTATTTGATCAAAAAAAGAGATAAGACATCCTCAATATTTACTGGTTTATCCATCCCCGTGAAGATATGGGGGGGCTTTATTTTCCCCCTATATCTGCTTAAAAAAGAGTACACCTGGAAAAGAAGGTTCGCTTATCTGGTCTCAGCCGGCTCGATCAGTGTCGCTATCTTTTTGTTCTTTTATTATTTGTGGGGGGCCAACAGTGTTTGGTTTTTAAGTCAATATTCAGGAACTACAGAGGCCATGAATTTAGGACCACTTTCGTTTTGGGGTAGATGGTGGGGTGTTTTTTCCACCGCTACAAAGTATCCTCCTAGAATCCCGATATTATTGTTTGTGGGGATATCAGAGTTGGCCATCTTCTATATTGCCTATAAAAGAGAGTGGCCCCCTCTGATGACTTTGGCGTCTTTCTTGTGCCTGTTCTTCGGATTGTATATCAAAGTTCATTGGGATTATTATCTAATCCTTTTTCCCTTCATACTATATTTCTCAGTGAGAGATAGGAGGTTATTTTTCTCGTTTATAGGGCTAGTTTCAACCATATACCTAATGATGATCTTCGCTTCTGCACCTTTCGATGTCTCAAAATTACTGATGGCATTCTTGAATACTACCGTGGTTGTCATCCTCCTGTATCACGTCTATTTATTTATAACAGATGAAAAATTTTCAGAAATAGAAAAGAAAGAGATATGGAAAAGGGGGTTCGATAGTTGAGTAAAGAAGATCGACACATTTTGAGTCTGAAATCCATATTAAAGAAGATCGAACAGTTATCATTAAAGCAAAAATTATTGGTTTTGATCGTGATATGGAGCCTGATCTTCATACCTTCCATAATCAATCATTCATACAGTCAAAGAAATGATCACTACCAATTCTATCCAGATTCAAGCAGACCCGATAATTACAGTCCTTCTGAATGGAATGTAACCACCTTTCCCGTGAGACTTGATAATACTACTGAGGAGGGATTGCTTAAATTACAAACGGAAGGAAAAAATGTAACGTTCACCTGGGTATGGAATAAGGATCTATCTCAAGGAGCGCATATAGGGGCCGTAGATGTATTCTTTAAAGAGTCAGACGGTGCTTGGAAATCGATCAGATTGAGAAGATCAAATAATACTCCTCAAAAAGAGGTCTGGTCAAAAGAAATAGAATTCAAAGAAGACAAAGAGATCAAATTTTATTACAGAGTCGGACAGACCGACATACCCACGTATGATAGAAGAGCCTCGATAATATTGGAAGGAAAGAACCCCTATGAAGAGACGAGAACGGGACCACCTCCATTGATACACTTCTTTTTCATACCTGCTACACTTCTAACTGCTCCCATTGAAGTAGGAGGAGCTTTTCTATCCTTCAACATCTACTTCTCTCTTTTTATTCTCTTAGATTCGCTGCTGCTGTTCTACAGCATTAAAAATTTCGATGAATCGAAAGCTTATTTTTCGTCTCTGATATTCATATTGAATCCGATAACGATCTTCACCGTCCATCAAGACGAACCGATAATCGTGTTCCTGATGATCTTACCGTTGTTTTTATTGAGTCGTGATAGGAAATTTACCTCCTCATTATCTATAGGTATAGGAACTGTAGCAAAAATATGGGCTGCATTCTGGATACCTGTGATGATGACCTGCAAAGGGTTGAGAAAGATAAAGTATCTTATCATCATAATTTTATCCGGTCTATCCGTTTTCCTCCTCTTCACATTGATGTGGGGTGAGAAAGTCCTATGGTTTTTGAAATTTTACGGTGGAACAGCTGGTAAGGCGAATATCGGAGGGATATCTTTTTGGAACTACGGTTTAAAGATGCTGAAGATAGAGGGAAGTTTACTGCCTACCGGCATTATTCTAACGATTATAGTATTAGTGGAACTTTTCGTTCGGTATTCAGCCTGGAAAAAAGATTGGGGTGCTATAAGCACGATAGTAGCGTTTTTCGCTGTATTTCTAGCTTTTTATCCTAAGGTGCATTGGGAATACATCTTACTTTTATTACCTTTCTTAAGTATATTAGCGGCCGAGAAAGATGTCTATCTGAGATTGTTCTATGCGATCACTATAATTTCATCCGTTACCATGTTCCTAGGAAGTTTGAATAGAGAATACGTTATCTTTCCTTTCATCACCTCTGTCTCCTTAACACTATTGTTCATATATATCGTGATAAATGTCTATAAGGAAGATGGGAATATAAGTAATATCGATCTGGATATATGATATGCAAAAAGGATATATGCAAAGTTATTATTGAAAAGACAGATGAAAAATATCTGGAATGAATTCAGAGATCTATCCAAAATTATCCAAAAGTGGTCCACTAAGAAAAAGATCTTGGCTCTTTTAGTAGTCTGGGCTTTGATATTTGTCCCCTCCGTGGCTTTTTACACCTCGATCCATAGAGAAACAAGTTTTGCTTTCTATCCTGAAGAATCCTCTCCGATGGAGGTACAGCAAGAAGACTGGGACGTTGTAACTTCCCCTGAAAGCGAGAAAGAGATAGATAGATATGTAATCAATGTTACAGATGGAGGGAAAGTAGATTTCAAGTGGAAAGCTAAAAATTATACAGCTCGGGTCCACATAGGACAGGTCAACGTTTATTATGAGACCTCTTGGAACAGTAGTGGTATTCTTCGATTGAAGCGTGTAAACGAGGAAAGCGAGGGAAAGAATGAAACTTGGGCGGGAGAAAAAACTTTTCATCAAGATGGCGAAGTGAGTTACTATTTCAGAGCGGACAAAAGTGATCTGCCTAGGTTTTTCAAGAGAGCTTCAGTGATAATCGAGGGAGGTAATCTCTATGAAGACGTGAGAACCGGTCCTCCGCCTTTAATCAATTTCTTTTTCATACCTCCGACTCTTCTCGCTCCCTCATTGGAATATGGAGGATATTTTCTCTCTTTTTACATTTACTTTGCTTTGTTTATATTGTTAGACGCGCTCATGATGTTTCAGCTGTTCAAAGAGTGGGGCGAGGATAAAGCGTTCCTATCGTCTTTACTTTTCATAGCTAATCCGATATCGTTCTATACCCTGTTTCAAGATGAAGGAATAATTACATTTACGGTCATCTTGTCCCTGTTATTAGTTATCAAAAAAAGAAAGAAATTAGGAGCTATCTCTATCGGGTTAGGTTCGATAACCAAGATCTGGGCTGGTTTTTTGATTCCCGCACAGCTGTTTGACAGGGATAAGGAATTCAAAAGAAGGATAATGCATGTAGCCATCTCTGCAGCAGTTGGGATTTCAGTTATCTCACTCTTTTACTTGTTATGGGGACCAAAATCGCTCTGGTTCATCAGTTTTTATGGGGGTTCCGCTTCAAAAAGTACCTTAGGAGGTGTATCTATATGGTCTACTTTATCCGCAACACCGTTGATATCAGAGTCTATCCTCGACTCCAATATTTTACTGGGATTCATAGGGATAGTAGAATTGGGGCTCTTGTACACAGCTTATAAGAAGCACTGGGATATTCTGCTGGTTTTCACTTCTACCTTAGCTTTCTTTTTGATTATGTATCCAAAAATACACTGGGAATATTATCTTATGCTGCTCCCGACTTTCTTGTTTTATGCTGTTAGAGATAAAAGGATATTTTCGATATTTTTAGGGATGATGATCTTCTTAACCTGTGCGAGGATGATAAGATATTCATCAGCATATCCAAGCGTTATTACTACCTACTTAGGTTTCATATTCTCAATCATCTTTACAAGTTTGATTTTATGGATGGTCTATTTGTTCATAACTGAGGACAAATTTAGGAATATACTTCAGAACATTAATAGAGATATCTGAAACCTTTGTTTGATTCTACCTTCTAATTTCACAGTTATACTCATCATAAATTATAATAGAGAATCTACATATGAGTGTCCGATGAGAATCGGTTACGTGCTTGATAAATTTCCAAAGACCTCCGAAACTTTTATCTATAACGAAGTTGAAGGTTTGAGTAAGAAAAATAATCTCACTATATTTTCTATAGAAGACGTATCTGGTGAAGGACCTAATGACCTCGATGTCCAATATGGAAATAAATTTTACAAGCAGGGACTAAAAGGCATAGGTTCTATTATTAAGGGTGATTTGATCAATAGATCTATTTTAGAAGCATATTATAAGATGATAGCGGGTCGATTTAAAAAACACAGAAGTGACCTAGAAGTACTCCACAGACATTTTCCGACAAACTCAGTCGTGTATTATCTAGCTAAAGAATTGGAAATACCTTATACAGCCACAACTCACGCAAGAGATATATTTTCAAAGGAGAGGTATGTCAATCTAAAGAATTTGTTGGAAGGATCTGAAAGAGTTGTAACTATATCAGATTATAATAAAAATTACCTGATGGATGAGTTCAATATAACGTCAGATAAAATCACTAGGATTCACATGGGTATAGACCCAGAAAAGTTTTCACCATCACCGCCTGACCAAGATATTACCAACATACTAACTGTAGCCCGACTTGTTGAAAAAAAGGGTATACGATATGGGGTCCGAGCTATCTCTCATCTGATCGAAAGATATCCACGGTTAGAATACAACATAATTGGTGATGGACCGCTGAAGAAAGAACTAAAAAATTTGATCGAAGATTATGGTATGGAAAACAAAATAAATCTCTTAGGTAGAGTATCAGAGGAAAACCTTTTAGATGAATATGAAAAGGCCGATATCTTCTTACTTCCATGTGTAATAGCGAGGGATGGGGATAGAGACGGTATACCCGTCGTATTGATGGAAGCCATGGCGATGGAAAAGATTGTGATATCTACTGATGTTTCTGGAATACCCGAGTTGATAGATGATGGAAGAAATGGTATAATAGTGGAGCCTAAAAGATCCGAAGAGATCACTCAAAATATAGAACGAATACTCGAAGGAGAAATTGATATCAAATCCATGTGTAGGAATGCAAGAGATAAAGTTTGTAAAGACTTCCACATCGATAATCAGATAGAAGATATGGAAGAGATCTTTCAAGAGGTCGTTTCTCGTGGATAACGGATCAATATGTTTCATAGGGGATGTGCGATTTTCTATCGATGGTCCGACTGAATTTAAAAATATATTAATTAAAGAATTCAATAAAAAGGATATATATGAGAAAGATTTTGATGTCTCCTGGAAAATCGATTATAAACCTAATTTATTGGCCGAGGATATTGATGGTAGGTTAAAGAAAGAAGAAAGAGGTGCATTTTTTGATACGGGATACTCAGCAGATATCGATTGGAAAAGAGAAACGGTAACTATCCATTATGATAAAAGGATCTTAGATGATACTCTCATCAACAGGATCGCAAAATTTTGGGATTGGAGCTATATGTCTCCTACTGAGATCTTTATAAAAAATACGGTCTACGATATCCTTGAACCGATCTCTCATGTGGTAATGAGCGGGAAGGGAAGTGGTTTCATCCATGCTAGTGCCGTGAGTGGGGGGTCCGAAAAAGAAGGTTCAGCTCTTTTTACGGGTGAAGGAGGCGTCGGTAAAACTGCCCTAGCTATACAGGGGATTAAAAACGATTTGAACTACATGAACGATGACCTCAGCTTAGTAGATAACGATGTTTTCTGTTATCATTATCCTAAAAATCTTCAGATATATGGTTACAACATAGACGTAGATCCCTCTCTAAAAAAACGATTTTTCCAGAACAAATCACTTTTAAATAAGATCATGTGGAGATTGAGATATACTCTGAAAGGGGGGTCTAGTGTAAGAAGGAGAGTAGATCCAAGGAGATTATTTGGTAATTCTATCACAAAAAGATCTAGGATTTCTGAAGTTTTCTTTTTGAGAAGAGGGGATACATTAGAAATTGAACCAATGGATAAAACCAGATTTGTCGATAAGGAGTTAGAAATTATAAAGGAGGAGTTCTCCGATTTTATCAGTTCTCTAAAAAAGGATAATAGGAAAATGTACGATTCATTCGTAGAAGGGACTAAAAAATTATATAAAAATATTTATGAAAATTCTAACTGCCGTACTGTTTATATACCGGATGATATGGATTTTGAGAAAGTTTTTACACATATAGAAAACGAAGGCCTATTTTAAAAGCGAGATTATACTTTTTAGTTCTTTTAGATTCCATAGCTTAAGGGCTTTGGATAGAGCCCCAAATAAGATCAGCCCGATAAGGGGGATTATTATCAAATGAAACTTCTCTGGAATAGGAAGGTAGAGAGTAGAATACAACAAAACAAGGAAGAGGGAACCAAGTATAACTATCTTTACTGAGGGGAAATTTCTCATAACATTTATTTTTGCTTTTCTGAGTAGATAAGTATATTGTATCAATTTAGCGAAATATGATATCCCGGTAGCGATCGCTGCTCCTATGATACCATAAATGGGTATAAGGATTATATTTAATATTATATTAAGAGCGACTATAGAACTTGAGATCTTGATACCTTTTTTGATATGACCGGTACCTTCGATAACTGGATTAAGGATCCGTGCCAATCCAAATCCAAGTGATCCAAAGATCAATATTCTCAAAGGTAACACCGATTCTCCAAATTTAGGACTATAATACATTTTAACGAACGGGTCAGCCAAGACCCATAATCCAAAGCCCGTTAAGATCATCGCCATCGTTATATATTTGGCTATTTTATTTACAAGATTTATGATTTCATCCTTCTTATCTTTACTCCACATTTCAGAGACATGGTGTAACAATACTCTCTGCGAGGCCATCGGGATCATCCATAATAATTCCGCCAAGACCAGAGAGGCTTTATAAGCACCAACCTTCTCGTTATTCAAGAAAAACCTGGTCAAGAGGATATCGCTGTGATAAAGTCCTTGGGCTAGGATCAAGCTCATCACGGTCAAACCACCGAATGAGAAAATAAGGGATTTATATTTCTTATATCCCATCTTAGCTTTCTTTAGGTCTATCTTGATATCTTTTTTGACCTTTAAGAAACCAAATAAAGAGATAGTGGATAATGCAATCACAGAACCCAAAAATATTCCAGGAAGACCAAAGCCGAAATAAACTAACAAAAGTGCAAGAACGGATTCTAATAATCTTTTTAGGACTCTCATCAATTCCCCGATGTTTTCTTTGTGGATGCCATATAAGATGGATCTAGAAGCATCATATAATGTAAAAATAGAAAGAGCTAAAACTATCACTATAAGTGAGTAAAATGATTCTTGAGTGAAAATCCCTATTCTATCAAGTAAGTATACGATGGACAGTCCAAATATAACGGATAATGCAGAATATATAAGAGAGAGCAGGTATCCCGCGCCCGCTACCTCGTTTTTATCATCAACGTGTTCTCCCATGTGTTTTCTGATGGAATTAAATAGACCGAATGTCACGAGAGGAGTGGCGATACCAAAGATGGATAGTAGTGTCGCATAATCTCCATATGCGGCTTTACCTATCAACCTAACTAGTATGGGATTGTAGAGTACTCCCACCACTAAAATAGATATCGTCGAAATAAATACGGATAATGAACCCTTAGCGATCTTAGAAGCGTGCTCATCCATCGATTTTAGATAAGTTCAATAGACATAAATATATTTCCATTAATGAGAAAAATTGAAATCACTATTTCACTAATCTCCTATAAACCTGTATAGTCTGGTCTGCTATTTCTGAAGGTGAAAATAGTTTACTGCGTTGTAAGCCCTTTTTAGACAGCTCCTCTCTCAATTCTTTATTTTGATGTAGTTCTATGATCTTGTTCCTTAACTCTTCAGGGTCCTCTCTTTTTACTATTATACCACAGTTGTTTACGACCTCTGGTAACCCTCCAGAGTTGGTTACAATAATTGGTAAACCCGCTGCCATCCCTTCAACTGCCACTCTTCCGAAAGGTTCTGGCCAAGAACTAGGTACTACCATCATCTCTGAATCATACAGATGTTTTAGAACTTCATCATATTCTAAGCGACCGTGTTTTATTATATTTTCTCTATCTATATTATTTAAAAGATAACCATCCCCTATCAAATGTAATTCTATATCGAGACCTTTCACAGCCTCTACGATGGTTTTTACTCCCTTCCTTTCTGTTATATTTCCTATGTAAAGGATCTTACCATCCTTACTTTCTCCTTTTTGGGTCTTTTGTATGTTGACTGGATTATAGATCACTTCTCCAGGACTCAAACCGATCTTTTCTTTTACATATGAGCTATTATACAGGTAATAGTCTGTATTCTCCTTGATTTTCTCATATCTGTATATAGTATCTTTTACAAACTTCCAATAAAAAGGGATGTTGTACCACTTGTTATAGTAATCTGCCATGCATATAGAACATCTTTTTGGTTCGGGACAAATACCATCAGGCCTCATAAAGTCTCTTTTTGGGCATTTAAGCCAATAGTCTCTTACATGGGTGATACCCGGCAGGCCTAGTTTTCCCGCGGTCTCTGCGGTAAAGACGGCTGTATCTCGGTTGTTAGAGTGGAGTATATCAAAATTTTCTCCTTTTATCTCTTCTATGAGTCTGTCTTTTTCCCTTTTATCTGCTATACGCGGGAAAAGAACATCACTTCTAAAGGTGAATCGTTTCAGATCTTCAAAAATTCTCCTTACTTTTACGCCTTCTATCTCCTCTTCTTCCACTTCACCTTCCTTCGGACGTGTGAAGACGACGACCTCGTGACCCTTTTTGGACAGAGCTTTGGATAATTCGAGTGCGCTCTGTTCCGCCCCTCCAGTAGAGGGATGAAAATAATCAGAAGTGAGTGCTATCTTCATCGTTGAGAACAATCATTTACAATCGATATAAATCTGTTGGAGTTTTAAACCAGCTCTTCGTAGACCCTTTCCACTTTTTTAGCCACCTTCTTCCACGTAAAATTCTCTAGGACCCTTTTTCTACCTTTTTCCCCCATCTTCTTCCTTAATTCCGGATTCCGCAACAAATTCAATATTTTAGACGCTAGCCCTTCGATATCTCCGTAATCGACTATAAATCCAGTCTCACCTTTATCGATGACCTCGGGCACACCACCTACATCCGTTCCGATACATGGAGTCTCACACATCATAGCCTCTAGAAGGACTATACCGAATGCTTCATATTCTGAAGGTAAAACATGGATATCTGCCGCCGAATAGGCCGATTTAAACACATCGTAGTCTTCGATATAACCTGTAATGAGTAGGGAATCTTCAACACCCAGTTTTCTCGCTTTTCTTTTCATCTGCTCCTCCATCCCTTCGTCCTCTCCCACGCAAACAAAAGTGGTATCGGGCTTCTCTTCTAGGACCTTCGGCATAGAATCGATCAGATTCAACAGACCTTTGTTTGATGCCAACCTCCCTGTGTACAATATCAAGTTACCTTCGATATCAAAACTTTCTCTAAATTTATCACCCTCAGGTATAGGTTCGAACTCATCAGGGTCTATACCATTAGGGATTACCTCGATCTTTTCATCGGGGATTTCAAAACGCTCTCTCAACAGACTTATCTCATTTCCAGAAACCCCTATTATCTTATCCGTAGAATCCAGAACTGTCTGACCTATCGCTCTGTCGTAAAAACCTCTGATCATCTTCCTCTTCTTCCCACCCCACATGCTCCATTCCGGGTGAAAATGGGGTGTGATCACAAGGGGTTTATCCTTAAGATGCTTGAAAAAAGAGGCGACATTCATGTGAAAGTAGCCGTAAGAATGGGCATGATAGATATCGAAATCTTCCTTCAACATCGATGAGAAAAGAGAAGGAAAAAAGACGTAATGGAGATCATCCTTCAGAGAGTAAGCCCGGTGCCTTTTCACCGGTACTTTCGTCTTCTTATCGCTGTCTAATTTTGTGAAAGGGAACTCTTTGTAGAGGTCCGAAGAATAGACAGAAACAGAATGACCTAGATCAACTAACGAATTAGTCAAAGAACTGACATGAGTCTCTGCACCGCCCGGGGCTGGAGGATATCTTATACATAACTGTAAGACCTCAGTCATCCTCAACCTTCCAAGTCTGCCACTGTTTCTTCTACAATATCCATAGCTTTCTTTATATTTTCGGTCGAATTTGCGTAAGAGAATCTCAAGTGTCCTTCACCCGTAGGTCCAAAAGCGGTACCATGAGTAGCTATCATTCCGTTATCTAAGAGTTCCATCGCAAGTTCTTTCGCGGTTAGGTCAAGATCAAACGACGGGAAGACGTAGAAAGCACCCTTCGGCTTCAAGCAGTCGAACCCGGGTATATCGTTCAACCGATTCACGATTATGTCTCTTCTCTCCTGGAAGGTGTTCGTCATGTTATTTACGAAGTCCATCTCATTTCTCAAAGCATGGAGAACGGCGTGTTGAGTAGCGATCGGCGGACACGCTATATTGTAATAATTGACTTTTCCAAGTTCCTCTACCCAGTCTTTTTGAGTTATCGTATACCCTACACGCCAGCCCGTCATCGCGAATACCTTAGAGAAGGAGTTGATCATGATGACGTTTTCATAGTCTCCCAAAAAGGACACGTGTTCGCCTTCATATATCATCTTTTCATATACTTCATCAGATATTATCAACAGATCGTTTTCTTTAGCCCAATCGATTATCTTTTTTACTTCATCTTCAGGGAAAACCCCTCCTGTGGGATTCGAAGGAGAATTCACTATGATAGCCTTAGTATTTGAAGTCACTCTTTTCTCCAACTCGTCTATCTGAGGAACAAAACCATGTTTCTGCTCGACTGGATAAGAAATGGGTTTCCCTCCAGCCAGCTTTATCTGAGAGTCATAGAGTACAAAACCTGGCTCGGGATAAAGAACCTCATCTCCGTTTTGGATGATAGATTCAGTGGTTACTTTAAAAGCCTGAGTTGCGCCGACGTGCATCAGCACGTTTTCTTTATCCAGTCCCGACTTGTATCTAGAATAGTCATTTGCTATCTCCTTTCTCAGTTCATCTAGACCATAAGTGGATCCATAACCGTTATGACCTTCACGCATCGCTTTGTAATAGGCATCTATAGCTCCTTCTGGAGGCTGAAAATCCGGCTGACCGAGACCAAGATTGATAGTATCTTCATCGGCCATCTCGAACATCTTTCTGATACCGCTCAATTCCACGTCTCTAACTTTTTGAGAAATCATAGCGAGTCCCACAACTCCTTCTTATATTAAATTCTTATCGCTCTTTTATTTCAATACCGCAGGATTGACAATGTTTTCAGGCTCATCACCCTCTAGTACCGCGAGCATATTTTCCGCCGCCATGACCGCCATCCCTTCTCTAGACCTATAACTAGCGCTACCAAGATGAGGTGTTAGAACCACGTTTTCTAGATCGTAATATTTTGGATTAGCTCCGTCTGGTTCATCGGCGTAAACATCGATACCGACACCTGCTATCCCACCATCTTCCAAAGCCTCAACCAACGCTTCTTCATCTACAACTTTTCCTCTCGCCGTATTTATCAAGTAAGAATCCTCACTCATCTTGTCCAATTCTTCCTTCCCTATCATCTCTTCCGTCTCTTCAGTCAACGGGACATGTAAGGAGACAAAATCAGACTTGGATAAAAGCTCATCCAATCCAACGTACTCCGCACCGAACTCTTTTTCTACCTCTTTATTTCGCGATCTGTTGTAATAGATGATATCCATTTCGAAGCTTTGGCTAATCTCCGCAACTTTACTTCCGATGTTGCCCATACCGACTATACCCAGCGTCTTATCATGGAGTTCATGTCCGAGCATCAAAGTAGGATCCCACCCTTCGAACCTGTCCTCTCTTACGAATTCGTCACCTTGAACCACGTTCCTAGCAACCGCCATCATCAAGGCCCAAGCTATTTCAGCCGTGGCCTCAGTAAGAACTCCGGGAGTATTTGTAACAGCTATACCTCTTTCAGTAGCGGCTTCCACATCTATATTATCGTAACCTACGGCATAATTTGAGATAACCTTCAAGTCCTTTCCAGCGTCGATGATTTCTTCGTCGATGGTATCCGTCAAAAGACAGAGAATCGCATCTTTTCCTTTAACGCCCTCGATAAGCTCTTCTTTAGTAAGGTTACGAGATTTCTGACTTACTTCTACATCATGCCTTTCCTTCAATTTTTTGATACCTATATCGGGTATCTTTCTAGTTACAAATATCTCCATCGTATCACCACTACAATATCGAGTAGCCATATTACAACTTTTTTGTATAGGAAAATATTAAGTATTTAGGAGAAATAAGTTAATCGTTCATAGATAGGGATAAGATATGAAATTCAAATTGGCATTTATAGGATTTGGAGTGGTCGGACAAGGATTAGCGGAGATACTTCATAAGAGGGAAGAAAGACTAAAAGAAAAATACGATTTTGAATTCAAGGTTTTAGCCATATCGGATGTAAAATTAGGATCGATCTATAACCCAAAAGGGCTAGACTTGGATAAAGTATTCGATCTCATAGAAGAAGGTAAAGAACTATCTGAGTATCCAAAAGGCGAGAGTGGCTACGATTCTATCGAGACCATCGAAAATACGGAAGCCGATACCATCATCGAAGTGACTTTCACTGATATGGAAACGGGAGGACCCGCCCTCGAGCACGTTAGGACAGCTTTGAAGGAAGGAAAACATGTGGTCAGCACGAACAAGGGTCCCGTAGCTCAGGAAGTCAACCAGCTTTTAGACCTAGCGGAAAAGAATGAAGTTCACTATAAGTTCGAAGGAACTGTTTTGAGCGGGACACCAGCGATAAATCTAGCGATGAAGAATCTCGCCGGATGCGAAATAAATGAGATAAAGGGTATAGTGAACGGGACGACTAACTACATTTTGAGCAAGATGGAAGAAGGCATGGGTTATCAGGAAGCTCTCGATAAGGCGCAGGAATTAGGTTACGCCGAAGCCGACCCGACAGGCGACGTGGAAGGTATAGATGCTCAAGGCAAGACTCTGATATTATCTAATACGGTGATGAATTCTGATATGGATCTAGAAGATGTAGAGAGGGAAGGTATAACGGATATCACTAAGGGAGATATAGAGCAGGCTAAAGGAGAAGACAAAAGGTGGAAATTGATAGCACAATCAAAAAGGACTGACGACGGTATCGAAGCAAAAGTGACTCCAAAAAAGATACCTTTAGATCATCCTCTAGCAGGAGTTATGGGTCCCACGAACGCGATAACCTTCTCTACCGATCATCTAGGCGAAGTCACTATAATAGGCCCAGGGGCAGGTAAAGAGGAAACAGGGTATGCACTGCTCGTGGATCTACTATCGATAAATGACGAATTGAAGGATTGACCGCCGATTATTCACTCTTCTGGCATAAAACCTCTTCTCCAGTCCTCCGCAGGAAGGACCGTTTCTTTTATCGATCTTGGGCTCAACCATCTTAAAAGGTGTGTCCAATAACCGGCTTTATCGTTGGTACCAGAAGCTCTAGCACCACCGAATGGCTGTCTTTCCACGACCGCACCTGTCGGCTTATCGTTGATATAGAAATTGCCTGCGGAATATCTTAGAACGTTTTCTGCTAAATGAATCGCCTCGCTGTCCTTTGCAAATATAGAACCTGTAAGTGCATAAGGCGATGTGTTATCACAGAGATGCAAACTCTCCTCGAACTTTTCGTTTGGATAAACATAGATCGGAACTACGGGTCCAAATATTTCCTCTTTCATCAGTTTGCCTTTTGGATCTTCTGTTTTCACCACGGTAGGTTCTATGAACCAACCCTTTGTTGAATCATATCCACCGCCGTGGAGTATTTCATAATCATTGTCTTCTTTTGCATGTTCTATGTAGGAGACGATCTTTTCGAAAGCGTCTTCATCTATCACCGCTCCCATGTAGCTCTGAAGGTCATCCACCGGACCATAGGTTATCTTCGGTAGTTCTTCATCTAAGTTGTTCTTCAATTCGTCCCACTCGCTTTCAGGACAGTAAACTCTCGAAGAGGCAGAGCACTTCTGACCCTGATAGCCGAAGGAACCTCTTATTATGTTGATCGCGGCGTTTTCGATATCTGCGGATTTATGGATGAAGATGAAGTCCTTACCCCCTGCTTCTCCAACTATCCTTGGAAAGTTCCGATAGTTCTTGATATTAGAGTTTATCACATCCCATAGATAAGTGAGTGTTTCATAGCTTCCAGTAAAATTCAATCCCGCTAAATCGGGATGTTCAGTTATCAATTCCGAGATTTCACTAGGGAACGGTACGAAGTTGATAACGCCGTTTTTAAGTCCGGCTTCCATCCATATCTTCATTATCTGATAATTGGAAAAAGAGACATTAAGTGATGGTTTCCAGATCACTGTGTTTCCCACGATTGCCGGAGAAGCAGGTATATTGCCAGCGATAGAGTAAAAATTGAAAGGTGAAATCGCTAATATGAATCCTTCAAGAGGTCTCCAATCTAATCTATTCATCTCCCCCTCGATCTGATCCGGCTGTTGCTCATAGATGAATCTCATATAATAGGCGTTGATTCTCCAGAAGTCTACTAGTTCGGCTAGATCTATCTCAGCCTCGTATGGATTCTTGGACTGGTTCATCATTATGGCAGCTATATTCTTGAACCTCTTAGGACCCGCTAATAGATCCGCTGCTTTTCTGAAAACTGCGGCTCGGTGATACCAATTTATTTGAGACCAATCTTTGTGGGCTTCTTTCGCGCTTTCAATGGCCATCTCTATCTCTTCTTCACCGGCTAGATGTACCTCCCCCAGAATATTATCGTGATCATGAGGGCATACGATCTTTTCAGTATCTCCCGTCTTTATCTCTTTACTATCGATAACTAACGGTATCTCTTTAGTTCTATCTTTTATCTCATCGAGTTCTTTCTTCAACGCCTCCCTTTCCTCTGTCCCTGGAGAATAATCTATAACTCTCTCCATCTCATTCTTTGGTTTTTCGATAGACCATAACATTTTCGACACTCCCATTTAAAAAAGTATAATTAGCTTATAAACTCTTTCGATGAGATTCGTGTTTGAAAAAAGGAGAAAAGGGTTGGGTTTTTTTTCTAATCTACTTTCGGGACCGGGACGTCTTTAAGCGTCTTCTCTATTATCTCTTCTTCTTCGACTCCCTTTATAGCCGGACCGGGTTTCAAGACCAACCTGTGGGACAGAGCTTCTTCTGCGATGAATTTGACGTCGTCTGGAACCACGTAATCTCTTCCTCTCATTGCCGCATTCGCCATGGAGAGTTTCATCAATGCTAAACTTCCTCTGGGGCTGGAACCAACCTCAACGTCCTTGTTATTCCTTGTCTTCTGGACTATATTCACTATATACTTCTTGATATCATCATCTAGATGAACATCCTCGATCTTGTTCTGCATCTCTATCAAAGTTCCTGGATCCGTTATCCTGTCTATCTCTACATCGTCGGTCTTCCTATCTTTCCTCCGCTTCAGTATCTCGACTTCGTCGGAGGGAGATGGATAACCCACATCTAAACGCAGTAAAAACCTGTCGACCTGGGCTTCAGGAAGTGGATAGGTACCCTCGTATTCAATCGGATTCTGGGTCGCTATAACGATGAATGGATCATCTAATGTGTGAGTTTCTCCTTCTATAGTTGTCTGTTTTTCCTGCATCGCTTCAAGGAGAGCTGCCTGGGTTTTGGGCGGTGCCCTGTTAACTTCGTCAGCCAAAAGAATGTTGGTAAATATTGGACCTTTCCGCATCTGAAAATCTCCTGTATTTTTATCATATATGAACGATCCAGTTATATCGGCAGGAAGAAGGTCCGGAGTGAACTGTATCCTCTTGAAGTCACATCCCAATGTTCTAGAAAAACAATTGGACAAAAGAGTCTTCGCTAGTCCAGGATAATCTTCAAAAAGAATATTACCATTAGCTAGAATGCCGAGAAGGGTCTTCTCCAAAACGGATCGTTTTCCTACGATGGCCTTGCTCACTTCGTCTATAAGGGATTCGGAAATATCCGAAACATCTTCAAGTTCCATTATAATCCTCCTAGTTCTATTTTACTATTTTGGAAGAATTATACAGCCACAATTAAATGTTTTGGTAAAGAATGTGGAACTGAAGAACCCAAACTATTATATCAAATCAAATAATCGTTTAAATCGATATGGAATACGAAATAGTAGAAAAAGAAAAGATGAATTTAGTAGGCTTGAACTATCACGGCTCGATAACAGAAAACGGCGTCGCTTTCGAAGAAAAGGTAGAGGGTCTTTGGAGAAGACTGTCCGAGTTCTGTATGAACAGATGGGATTCCATCGAAAAGAGTATCATCAATCCTCAACTTTCGTACGAGATACAGGTCTGGAACGAGGAAGAACTCGAGGAAAGCGGTAAGATGAACGTTTTTGTGGGAGTTGAGTTCAAAGATCTTGAAAGCTTCCCGGTACAGCTGGTCGGGAAGGTTCTTCCAAGCGGTAAATATTTATCTTTTGATCTCGAAGGAGAAGAGATCCATGGTTGGGAAGAATATTTACTTCAGGAATGGTTTCCGGAATCCGATTATTGGTTGAGATCCTTCGATGATCAACTTTTCCACATACAATGTTTTCACGAGAATAAGTTCAAGGGGATAGAAAATATCGAAGAGTCAGAGTTGAAAGTCTTGGTACCAGTAGAAGAGATAGATCAAGAGATCAGAGAAGAGTGAAGGAAAGATCTATCCAATCATTCGATGATATTTTTTGCCCTTTTCCTTATCTCTTCAAGTCTATCATGCGTTAGTTGCTTATCTCTATTCCTGTTTGCCATAAGTTCCTAGAATATAGGGACTATCTCTTTTTCCTTAGCCATCCCTCTATCTATAGAAACCTCCATCACATATACTAGGTCATTAAAGGCCTGTTCTATTTCTTTAGAGAGTCGGTCTTTGAGGATATTATTTATAATCTTTGGCTCTTTTTCTTTCAATATTTTATCCTCTTTATCCAAAAATGATTCTATTTCTTTCAGATCGTCCTTCTTTAAATCCCATCCTGACGCTTCTACATTCTCCTCAAGATGTTCTTTAGAAGAGGTACCTTTCAGAGCACTTATGATATTTTCTTGAGCCAAGACCCAGTTTATCGCCACTTGTGTGGATGTCCTATCATATTTTTTGCCTACCCTCTCTAGCTTTTCTTCTATCCGTAGAGCTGATCTGAATCTCTCTTTTTTGAAAAGAGGATCCATCTTTCTTATATCACCAGAATCGAATTCAGTATTCTTATCTATCTTTCCAGTCAGGATCCCCCGCCCAGTAACACTGAAAGCTATCGCCTTCGATCCGTACTCGTCACAAAGAGGTAACAACTTTTTTCTGTCGTGCCTAGAAACAGCACTCAATTCCACCAGACAAAAGGAAACATCACCTTCTTTTAGATATTTTTCCACTCCTTCCGGGGGAAGATGACTGACACCATAATGATTTATCTTACCCTCGTCCTTCAAATCATCGAGGGCTTCTACGGTCTCTTTAACAGGCGTATCGGGATCATCGAAATGAACCAAGTAGATATCGATATACTCGGTGTTTAATCTCTTCAAGCTGTTCTTAACTAAATACTGTCTAAGGCCTCTTACTTCGAGGAATTTGCAAAATTCCTCTGTATTGCTGGAACCATGTTCCAGCTATCTTTAGAAATACGTTAGGATTTCCAAACGATACCACAGGAAAACCATGTTTTCCTGTTAGGTTCAGGGAGAGAATACAGACAGTAAACTCACTTTCACTTGCCCTCCTGATAAACACTTAAATGCTTGGGGAAGTATGTTCTAGGTAGAGGTTCCAGGCACGGGCCTGTAGAATCTACTGGAATTTGAAAGCAAATTCCATCGAGTCTAGGAATTCACTTGAATTCCTCAGAAAGTCTAGAAAGACCGCTTTTGCAGGCAGGGGCCGATCATGAATTGACATGATGTTGTGGCGCGGCCCTTTGAGCTGGAAGCGACGACCCGACCTCTGTGTTTGGGTAAAACGAAAAGTCGGCGAGCGGAATGCAACCTCCGGGCTTGTGCAAGGAGTCAGTGGCTCCGTAGGAAGCCTCACCCTTTAGGGTGAAGGAGGACGTCACTTGACTTTATAGCCTTTCTTTGACAGCGATTTTGTAACATATTTCTTCACCGCATCGTACTCGGGCGGCCTTTCTAGTAAAACCTCTAGATCCTGTTTCCATTCGGATTTGGATATCTTGATATCTATCACCGGGGCTGAATCTAAAACTTTCATCTTTTTTTGGAATAAGTCTTTATTTGTGCTCACATCTTGTTCCAACAAGAACCAAACATCGTAGAGATCCCTACCTTTTCTTCTTGTAGATA
>JAZKSP010000012.1:0-25090 GCA_036626005.1 Thermoplasmatota archaeon
GACAATTCTTTGTTTATCTCCTTGTCGAGTTCGTAAAGGTGATTAGATATTTCATCTACTATCCCTTCTCTTTCTAATTCATAACCAACGTCTTTCAGTACATCGATACACTCCTTGACTTTATCCCCATCCCATCTGATCCCGAGTTGGGATGTGCTGTTAGAACTTATCGGTTCTGGGGTCATCAAAAAAACATCGGCTGTTCTTCCATAGATTTTCTCCGGTATATGATGTTCTTTTCTTTCGCCTTTCACCTCTATAAAACCTGCCTCCTCTAGTTTTTTGATGTGTCTATAAACTGTTGATTGATCTTTTTCTAAAGCCTCAGCTACCTGCGATATCGTCATATTTTTAACTCTAAAAAGGTCTAAAATCTGTTTTCTAGTGCTTTCTAAACCTACCTTTAAGTTTTCGGAGTCCTCGAACAGCTTTATTTCAGGAGACATCGGTTAAGTTACTAAATATCAATTCGGAAAAGAGATATATAACTTGGGGGAACCTACAATAAAGACACATCATTTTTCCCAATCTATCTCTTCATTTTCTTCGGTCATCTTCTTTATCTTGCCTTCAGCCTCTTCAAGCTTCTCTTCACAGTATTCTATGAGGTCCATACCGTGTTGATATAGATCTATAGCTCTCTCTAAAGGAACTTTGTTCCTTTCAAGTTTCTTGTTTATCTTTTCTAACCTCTCTAGAGCTTCCTCAAAATCTAGTTCTTTTACATCCTCTATTTCCTCAAATTCTTCTGACATCTTTCAACCTCCTCGGTTTCGGCTTTTATCTCACCATCTATAAGATTAATCCTCAATATATCCTCGAGACTTACTTCGTCGACACTAGTAACCACTTCTTCTTCTTCGTCCATCACGATAGAGTACCCTCTTTTCATAGTCTGAATAGGACTTAGTGCCTTGAGCCTGTCTTTCTGCCCCTCTAACTTCTGGTTATATGTCTTCAAATATCTCTTCAGTGTGATCCCGAGCCGTTCTATATTTTCATCGAGTTTCTGATAGCGGTCCTCTACAATACGTTCAGGTTTTTCAAAAACAGGACTGTCAGCAACGCTTTCCAACTTGTCTTTATAACCCCCGATCAAATTATCCAGAGCCGTTCTAGATCTTCTCTCCTGCTCCTTTATCTTCTGTTTTAGTTCCGTTTTGATCGGAACCACAAGTTCCGCCGCACCTGTTGGCGTGGGTGCTCTTTCATCCGCAACAAAATCGGATATCAAGAAGTCGGTTTCGTGACCTACGGCGGAAACGATAGGTGTTTCAGCTTTAAATATGGCCCTTGCAACTTTTTCTTCATTGAAACTCCACAGGTCTTCTATCGAACCCCCTCCTCGACCTATTATTATGATGTCCGTTTCCATCTCATCAAGTTTCTTTATAGAATCCACGATCTCTTCAGCCGATCCTTCGCCCTGCACCTGCGTAGGGACCACGAATACATCTATATTTTCAAAACGTTCTTTCAGGACTCTCAACATGTCTCTTAATGCTGCCCCCTCGCCTGAAGTCACTATTCCTACTTTTTGCGGCAGAAAAGGGATATCTTGCTTGTATTCATCTTCAAATAAACCTTCTTCTGATAATTTTTCTTTCAATTTTTCGTAAGCTAAATAGAGTTCACCTATCCCACCAACCATCATCTCTTTCACTACGAGTTGATACTGTCCACGGGGGATATAAAGGCCTATATCACCTCTGCAAAGCACCTCCATACCTTCTTCCGGTTCGAAATCTAGGTCCCTGTTCTTAGACCTGAACATCACACTCCTGATCTCACTTGAGTCATCTTTCAAAACGAAATACATGTGTCTTCCATTGTGATGTTTGAAATTGGAGATCTCCCCCTTAACCCATACATCCTGTATCTCATTTTCTCTCTCGAGAAGGGATTTTACGTAATGATTTAGTCCGGAAACGGAGTATATCTTTTGATCTAGGTCTTTTTCTCTATCGATTTCAGTTTTATCCATCCATCACCATATCTATTGTAAAATATTTAAAATTGTGCAAGAGAGGGGTAGTTGAAAGTGAGAAAATACTAATACTGCTTGAAAACCTGAAAAACACATGACTATCGCATTGACCGGCACTCCAGGAGTCGGTAAAACGAGCGTTTCTAAAGCTCTAGAGCAAAAAGGATATGATATCTTAGACCTGAATAATTTCATCAAGGACAGAGGTCTTAGAGAAGATAAAGATCATGATAGAGATTCTTTCGAAGTAGAGACCGAACGTCTGAAAGAGCAATATGACCGCGAGGAATTAGATCCAGATATGATCGAAGGGCATCTTGCACATCACCTCTCTATATCACCTACGGTTGTATTGAGATGTTCTCCATCTGAGCTGGAAAAAAGGATGAAAAACAAGGGATGGAATGAAGATAAAATGGAGGAAAATCTCGAGGCTGAGATGTTAGATACCATCCTTATCGAGGCTCTTGATATGTGCGAGGATGTTTATGAAATAGATACAACTAGTAAAGATCCGGAGGAAGTCGCTTCAGCTGTAGAAGACGTTATAAATGGAGAAACTGAAAGATATGAACCCGGTTCTGTAGATTGGAGCGAAGAATTCCTCTCGAGGCAATAGATTTTATTACTTGAATTTATTTATGAAACCATGGTATTGAACAAATACCGAGAACAGGCCGATTCGATACTAAGACCTATCGCAGAGAAATTTAAGGTAGTACATCCGAATATAATCTCCTTCTCATCTTTGGTATTTGCATTACTGGCTGGAATATCTTTTTACTTCTCTTATGACTCTTTGTACGTCTTAGCGGGAGGTATATTCGTTCTTTTAAATTCCGTTCTCGATGCCTTAGACGGAAAAGTTGCGAAGATAACGGGCAAAGCCTCGAAGAAGGGTGACTTTTTAGATCACACTATCGACCGGTATGCAGATATCTTCATTCTCTTGGGAATAGTTCTAGGTCCCTTATCTAGAACATGGTTAGGTGTTTTCGCCATCATCGGAGTACTGATGACCAGTTACATGGGGACTCAAGCCGATGCCGTCGGAGTATCTCGTGACTATGGTGGTATAGCCGGAAGGGCTGACCGTTTACTGCTTTTGATCTTCTTTTCATTTCTCTATTTTTTCCTATTCGATGCCGGATGGACGAGTTTCCAAGTATTCGATTTTGAATTGGGTTTGTTCGAGTTGTTGATGATCTGGTTTGCGATAGCCGGAAATCTCACTGCTGTATTCAGAGGTAAAAACAGCTGGTCCGATTTGAGTGAAAACTGATCACTCCTCCTCTTCTTCCTTATCTTCACTCTCGTCTTTCTTCTTGATGGAATAATAACTCAAAGGATGCGTCATCCAATCTTGTTCACATAGAGAATCTGGATCGAAACATATGCCATTCGTCTTCATTGTATCACACCCAGGCGGATTATATTCTGTGCCAGATATCTCTCCGATTATATGCTGTATCTGGTAGGATGCCATGTCTACATCGAAATCCGGAGCTTCCCTGAAGATGTCTATGATCTCATCTTCTGATAAACCGACCTTCTTCATGAAAGCAGTGAGAGCGAATCTTCCTTCGTGGGAGAGGTTCTCACCTTCCTTCTGTCCAGCCAATAATTTCTTTATACAGGGTGGGAACAGATCCGTTTCGACCTCGCCCATGTCAAAGTCTTCCATCCTAGTTTTCACACTCTCTAGTTCTTCTTTTATCTCTTTTAGTTCACTGTCAAACCTTTTCAAGATACTCTCCGAAGTCGCTGCTGGTAAGCCTTCTGAAATTACAGAAGAGACCCTCTCCTTGAGTATTCGAACGAACTTTCTTTTTCCTAGATATACTCGTCCCTCTCTCAGATCCTGATTGACGAGTTTCCATCCTGGCGACCGCAGCCTTTCTGTATTCTCTAGATAATCTGCAAAGTGGATAGTAAATCCATCCTCTCCCTTATCAGCATCAAAACCTAATCTAGAAGCCAATTTCAAGATGATTTGGTCCTCTTCTCGGGAAAGTTCATCACTGACTCTCTCGGCCTCTCCTAATGTGTATCTTCTTAGAAGGTAATCGTCTCCAACTGAAGATACCAACATCCTAGCTATGGGATAAGAGAAGAGCTCTTCTTCCTGTTCTATTTCTTCCTCGATATTTCTTATCTCAACACGTCCTTCACTCAATGTCTGCAGGACCCTGTCTTTACCTCTCTTTCTAGTTTCACCCCAAAGTTCGTCCTGGATGAGTTCCTCAAAGGAAGGTCCTTTATCCTTTATATATTCCTTCGCCTTTTCTAGGAAAGGATATTTTGCCATATCCCTCAAATTCCAATCGCTGTCAGGAGGAGGAACCATAGTAGTGAATTAGATAGATACCGAGTACTTAATCATTTTCTTTTGTATTTTGCACAAAAAACGAACTTTATTGAATGCATAAAGGAGAGATAAGAACAAGATTTCAACTAGATGTACTGGTCAAGCAAATAATTCCAAGAGTTGTCGAAAAACCCTTAATAATTTAGAGAGAAAAATAGATATAACTTACTCCATCCGGGGTTAATTTTTAATACCCCTCACCCTTATCAGCACATAATTAGTCCTCAAAAACAAACACTCAAGGTGAAAAATGATGAAAGTACACAAAGTGATGGGAAAATTCAGGATGAGTAAAAAGAAGGGCGAGTGGCAACGTTTTTCAAAAGAAGTAGTCAGTGAGGATGAAGAAGCTGCTATAGAAAAAATCTATTCGCTCTTCGGTAGTAAGCATCGTGTGAAGAGAACGAACATCAAGATTTACGATACTGAAGAAGTAAATGAGGATGAAATAGAAGATAATCTTATAAAAGAGAAAATAGAAGTGGAGGAATGAATAATAATGGTTAATCAAATGGAATTACAGCAGAAAGCGAACAGGCTTGAACAGATGAAAGAGCAGATCGAAGTGTTACAAGACCAAAAGGGTATGATCGAGGATCTTCTCGAGGAGCACAACGAGGCAAAAGAAACGATGAAGAAATACGAGGAAAAAGAAGAAGGAACTGAGATAATGGTTCCTATCGGGGCGGATTCCTACGTTCACTCTAAGATCACTGATAATGATAATGTCCTTATCGGACTAGGATCCGATCTGTCCGCAGAGAGGAAGATAGACGAGGCGATGGAGATTATAGAGAGAAAGAAGGATAAGATCAATGAGAATAAAGAGGAACTTGAAGAACAGATAGAAGAGATGACACAGAACACCCAAGAATTGGAACAGGAGCTGAGAAAGGAATATCAGGAATTACAAAAACAACAGCAGCAAGCTCAGGGTGGAGGACAAACTTTCCAATAGACGAAAGTTATCCGATCGAGAGAAAAGATGTTCGACAAACTGAAGGATAAACTATCTGGTCTCACTAAATCCAGTAAGGAAGAAATAGAAGGAGAACCTGAAGAAGCTTTTGTTGACGGGTGGGGCTCAAAGATAAAGGAGAGCAAGATAGAAGATATACTTTGGGACTTGAAAGTCTCTCTTTTAGAGGCAGATGTGGCTCTTCCGGTCGTCGAGGAGATCCAGGAAAAAGTCAAGGAAGATCTTATCGGAAAAAAAATAAGTCGGAAATACGAGCTAGAAGACGTGGTTGAGGCAAGTCTTAAACGAGCGGTGAAAACAGCTCTGAAAACGGAGGAGATAGACTTCGATAAAAGGATTGAGGAGGCAGAAAAGCCTTTTTCAATCATGTTCGTAGGGGTTAACGGCACTGGTAAAACGACTACGATAGCCAAGATATCCCAGAGACTACAGGATCAAGGATATAGTTGTGTACTGGCAGCCTCAGATACTTTCAGAGCAGGTGCATTACAACAGATACAGGAGCACGGCAATAATTTGGGCGCGAAAGTTATCAAACATTCGAAAGGAAGCGATCCTGCAGCGGTAGCTTATGATGCTATGGAACATGCTGAAGCGAGAGAGAAAGATATCGTACTTATAGATACGGCTGGCCGAATGCAGACTGACAAGAATCTGATGGGTGAGATGGAAAAAATAAAGAGAGTCGCAGAACCCGACATGATCATTTTCGTTGGCGATGCATTGGCCGGAAACGATGCGGTCGAACAGGCAAAAGAGTTCGAAAAATCCGTGGGCATCGATGGAGTGGTATTGACCAAAATAGATGCAGATGCCAAAGGAGGAGCCGCACTTTCGATTGGTCATGCGGTCGGTAGACCGATGCTTTTCGTTGGTACTGGCGAAAATTACGACGATCTTGTGGAATTTGACGAAGAATGGATGATCAATAGATTGTTTGATTGAAAAGTAAAGATTCGGTGAGTAAGTACTGGCAGATAAAATCTTTGCTATTTTGATAAATCGATCGACCCCATCTCGACACAAATTATTTATACCATGCGTGCCAAAATAACTATAGAAACAACAGAGAAGAGGAATTGTAAATATGGCTGATGGAGAAAACGATGAATCGATTCGATTTGATGATGGGTCTCCAGAACCAATAAAGGTCGATGAACTCACCACCGCGATAAAGAACAGCATAGATGAAAAAGGGATGGAAACTAGCGCTGCACAGATGATGGCAGAACATGTTCTAAATTTCTTTGGTTTCAACGACAGGATAATCGACAATATATTGGAACAAGAGGACAGAGACGTTTTCTATATGCTTGAAGATGCAGGGCTGTTGACAACTGAAAGAGAAGAGACTACGCTCTATGATGGAAGAGAGTGGAGAATACATTACTGGCTTTTTGAGAAAGACAAGATAGTTGAAAAGATACGGTCTGAGACTAAAAATGAGGATCAGAGTGGAGAAGAGGAAAACGTTTATGATGAAGTACCAGACGGAGTCTGGTCTTCAAGAGGCTGAGAGAGGTATCAGTATTCTTATAGACATCTAAATGGTAGAATATCCATATTTTGACTCTGCCATCACTGACTAGTATATATTTTATAGGGAAAAAGATGGGCCCGCCGAAATTTGAATTCGGGTACCGGCGTCCCGAACGCCGAAGGATCGACCAAGCTACCCCACGGGCCCGTTAAGAGTCAGGCACCACAATGAGGGATAAAATAAAAAAGTTACTGAAGATCTAGATCTTTTGATCTGGCTTCTTCTTTGCCTAGGTTAGCGGTTATTTTTTCGATCGACTCTCTTACACTTTTTTGAGTAAAAAATAGGTGAGAATTGCAATTACAGTCTGAACAACCGAAATCCTCAATTTTACTTAATTCCTTTTCTAAAGCTCTAGCTGAGTCACATTCCATTTTTCCATCCATCTCAAACGCTAGTACCTCTTTTATCTCTGCCTCCTCCAAAAGATAATCTATATGCCAGTGTTTACTCTTTTCAGATCTTAGATGCCTTGACACTCTTCCCTCTAAACTTTTCTGTGCTGACCCGACATATATGTACCTGCCATCTTTGAACTCTATGTCTCCTAGAGCCCCCACCTTTTTAGTAATCGGTTCCTTTAACTTTAACAGGAGAAAGTAAATTCCTTTCATGTGTATCTTTCATCTATTTTATTCTCATGATAACTATTCCCTCTTAATTTTTTTGTATTTATTTGAATCGTCATTTAAAATTATAAAACTTCAGAGTCTAAAAATGAATCTCTTATATCCAGAAATCTTAAATATTAACCCTCATATTAATCTAACGATAGTATGTCAAATTTAGTTAATGAAATGTTAGAGGAAATCAGAGATATCAGACCTAAAAGATTCAAAAGGTTGGTTATGTTGGATCTAATTCTTAAAGAATACGCATTTTTAGTAGGGGTGGATTACGAAGAGTTGGTAGAGAGGTTAAGGCCAACAATTGTTAGACGTGCGATAGCTAAATTGGAGCTAGATTTGACAGATGAATTGGAGAAGTTTATTCTTGGGGTTACTGATGAGGCATTAGAGGATTATATCAAGATGCTAAAGTATTTTAGAGGAAAAGAATAGATAAACCAATCAAAAATGAAAAACTTTTAAAGGGCTGAGGTTGAAAGCCCCATTAATAAATACAGTTCTTCATTACTTTTCTCCTTCCCTTCTTGGGAAAGAATTAAATACAAAAGGTCTGTAATGACCCATTACATCGTCTGTTGACCAGACGTGAAAGGGCAATCCAGTAAGGATCCCTATATTGACACGTCACGGTCGATGGACCTCAGGACGCCTATCTTGAAGTTTCTGGGGCTTTGCTCTGGAATCTATGGTACAGACCTGAGAATCCGCAAAGCCATGTTTGAGGATTGAAGGACAAAGTCCTGAGAATACGCATAGTCAATTAAGATCGAGGTGTATGAATGGTAGAAACACATCATCCAAGAAGAGGTTCGATGGGATTTTCGCCCCGAAAACGCGCTAAAAAAACGGTCCCAAATATAAGATCGTGGCCTGAGTGGAACGGTGAGCCTAAGGTACAAGGTTTCCCGGGATACAAGGCTGGTATGAGCCATGCTTTCGTCGTGGATTATAGGAATAGAAGTACTACTTCTGGACAGGAGGTTAGAATACCGATCACCGTAGTCGAAGTACCCTCTGTGATAGCCAGCGGTCTTAGGTTTTATGAGGAAACCCATGAAGGTCTAAGGACCATGGGTGAAGTTTGGGCAAATAATGTCGATGACTCATTAGAGAAAAGACTTCCGATTCCAAACAATTATGACACCGATCAGATGTGGGAAAAAATAGACAGGGGCCTTGTTGACGAAGTTAGAGCTATAGTCCATACACAACCTAAAAAAGTCTCAGGTGTCCCAAATAAGACTCCCGAGATTATGGAACTTAGAATAGGAGGGGGTTCTTTACCCAAGAGGATAGATAAAGGGGAAGATATTCTCGGAGAAGAACTCGATTATGAAGATTTCTGCGAATCGGGAAGGATGATAGATGTATCCGCTATAACTAAAGGTAAAGGTTATCAGGGTCATGTTAAAAGATGGGGTGTGAAACTTCTTCAGCATAAAAATAGTAAATCGGTTAGGAATGTTGGGAACACTGGTGTCTTTAGGCCAGGTTACACTCGACCGACTGTTCCTCAGGCAGGTCAGATGGGATATCATCAGAGAACAGAATTCAATAAACGAGTTCTGAAAGTAGGTGAAAATGGTGAAGAGGTGACTCCTGAGGGAGGATTCATAAACTATGGTGTGATAGAGAACGATTATGTCATATTGCATGGTTCGATACCTGGTCCATCCAAGAGGTTAGTTGTTATGAGAGATGCTGTAAGAGATGAAAAATATGATGTTCATGAGCCGAATCTCACATATATATCGACTGAATCTAATCAAGGGGGTTAAATAAATGCAGACAGGGATATACAATTTGGAAGGAGAAAAGAAAGACGAATTGGATTTGCCCTCCTTATTTGGTGAGGAAATCCGTTCTGATATCATAAAAAGAGCTGTGGAGAGTTCACAGGCGAATAAAAAACAACCTTACGGTGCTTCTCCAGAAGCCGGGATGAGACACGCTACAGAGATGGAAGGAGTCGGGCAGGGAATGGCCCGTGTCCAACGACTCACGCAATACGGCGGCGCTAGAGCAGCTGAAAGCCCTCAGACTCGCGGCGGAAGGAAAGCACATCCTCCGAAAGCTGAGAAAAAGTTGGGTAAAAAACTGAATAGACAAGCAAAGGCGAAAGCTAGGAGATCCGCTCTCGCTGCAATGACCGATATCGACGTGGTAAAAAATAGAGGGCACGAGATAGATGATGATTCTTTAGAATTCCCTATAATCGTGGAAGATGAGATTGAGGAGCTCCAAAAGACGAAAGAAGCAGTTGATCTATTGGAGAATTTAGGGATATATTCAGATGTAAAAAGAGCTAAAGAAGGGAAGAATATCAGATCAGGCAAAGGTAAGATGCGTGATAGGAAATACAGTACTCCTAAAAGCCTACTTATAGTTATGAGTGAAGATGCTGTAGGGAGAAGAGCTTTTTCAAATCTTCCTGGAGTTACGGTTAAAACGCCCCATAACTTGACTATCGATGATATGGCTCCTGGAGGAGATATGGGGAGACTAACCCTTTTCAGCGTTAAAGCTGTAAATAAAATGGAGGACTGGTAAAAATGGTTGACTCCAAATCACCACACAAAATAGTATATCATCCTTACGTAACAGAGAAGACCATGATGGAGATGGAAGAGGAAAACAAATTAGAATTCATAGTCGATTTAGAGGCGACGAAGCCACAAATATCCGAGGCGGTCGAAGAATTGTTCGAGGTAGAAGTAGAGAAGGTCAATACCAGGATCGATAAGAACGGGAAGCGGGCTATAGTCAAATTCACGGATGAATATTCAGCTGAAGAAATAGGAATGAGAGTAGGGGTGTTCTAAATGGGTAAAAGAATCATAACTCAAAGGAGAGGCAAAGGTTCATCTACCTATCAATCTCCAAGTCACAGACACCTAGCTAGGCCGGGATATCCAAAGAGTCAGGAAACCGAAGGTGAAGTGGTCGATATTCATCACGCTCCTGGTCGTACAGCTCCTCTAGCTGAGGTCGAATTCGATAACGGTGAGACTTCTTTTGTGATAGCTAATCACGGTCTTTGGGTCGGCGAGAAGATAGAAGTGGGCCCGGACTCGGAGATCGAGAAAGGGAATGTTCTCCCACTGACTCATATTCCGGTTGGGACTTTTGTCTACAACATCGAAATGGAACCTCTAGACGGCGGAAAGCTCGTAAAGAGTGCAGGAACGAGTGCCACGATCATTGCTCAGGAAAGGAAGGAAACCGTCCTTCGATTACCCTCAGATAATATCAAAAGAGTCGATAATAGATGTAGAGCGACGGTGGGCATAGTTGCTGCTGGAGGGCATAAAGAACAACCTATAGCTAGAGCCGGTAAGAGAGCTAAGAGTTTCAGGAGTAAAGCTAAAAGACCGATGAAGGTAAGAGGTATAGCCATGGATGCGGTCGATCATCCTCACGGTGGAGGAGACCATCAGCACGTTGGTGTACCTTCGACAGTTTCATCCAATGCTCCGCCCGGCAGAAAAGTAGGTAGATTATCTTCTAAAAAGAAAAAGAAGGAGAAAGAGAAGGAGGAAGAGAGGTGATAGTTTATGGCTGATGATAGATCTTCACGGGATAAACGAGAATTCACTTATCGTGGGCATACTTTAGACGAACTTCAGGAAATGTCTCTCGATGAATTGAAAGAGGTGCTTCCAGCAAGGGCAAGAAGAACTTTGAAAAGAGGTCTAAACAGAGAAGAAAAACGCCTTCTAGAGAGGATAGAAAAAAAAGATAAAGATGTCTATCGGACTCATAGACGAGAGATGATAATACTTCCTGAGTTCGTTGGAAAGAGGATAGCGATACATGACGGTGAAAAGTTCAAGACCGTGAAGATAGAGCCCGAGATGATCGGTCATTATTTGGGTGAATTCGCCCTTACTAGAAAGCAAGTTGAACACTCAGGACCGGGGATCGGAGCAACACGCTCTTCAAAATATATACCACTCAAATGAGGTGAAAAGATATGGGTTATACAATGGATCCTGATCCAGAAAAGACGGCAAAGGCATTCGGGAGTGAACTTCAAATCTCTCCTAAGGAATCAGTCGAGGTATGTGATATGCTCAGAGGAAAAGACGTTGATAAAGCGATTGAAACACTAGAAAGTGTGATCGCTGAAGAGAGAGCAGTTCCTTACAAAAAACACAAGAAACGGATGGCTCATCAGAAAGGCGTAGGTCCAGGTGGATATCCGAAGAAAGTATGTAAGAAGATGAAAGCGAAAATAGAAGAATGTCGTTCGAATGCTGAAGATAAGGGCTTAGATTCTGAAAATTTGAAGATTAAGGTTTTATCAGCTCATAAGGGCAGTCCTATCGAAGGCCGGAGACCAAGAGCCATGGGTAGGAGTACACCACATGATACTAAAACCACTAATTTGGAAATAATATTGGAGGAAAAGGAGGCTTAATAGTGGCTAGAGAAAGAAAATTTATTGAAGAAAAAATGGACCGCGTTATATTGAAAGAGTTCCTTCAAAAAAGGACTGAAAGAGCAGGTTTCGGAGGAGCCGATATATCGAGAACCCCGATGGGTACTAGGATCACTCTCTACACTGAAAGACCAGCTTTGGTTATAGGAAGAAAGGGTAAGAGGATTCGGGAGATTACTGAAGAGATAAAGGAAAAATTTGAATTCGATAACCCTCAGATAGAGGTCCAGGAAGTCAATGTTCCGCAGTTGAACGCTCAAATCATGGCGGAAAAGTTAGCTTCTTCTCTTGAAAGAGGGTGGTATTTCAGAAGGGCAGGCCATTCTACGGTGAGGAAAATAATGGATGCTGGAGCGAAGGGCTGTCAGATCATCCTTTCTGGTAAAGTTAGCGGCCCAAGACATAGAGTGGAGAAATTCCAGGACGGTCATATCAAGTACTGCGGTGAGGAAAGGAAAAAATGGATGGACGAGGGATTTGCACAGGCAAAACTTAAACTTGGTATCATCGGTGTGACGGTCAAGATAATGGATCCAAATGCAAAATTACCTGATGAAATAGAGATAATCCCACCCGAGAGTAAGAGAGAAGATGAAGAAGCAGAGGACGAGGAGGAGGAAGAAGAAAGTGAGTCTGAAGAGACTAGTGAAGCTGTAGAAGATGAAGATATTGAAGCTGAGGAAGTAGAAGAAGATGTAGAAGAGATGGAGATCGAAGAGGAGGTCGAATGATATGCCTTTATTGAAAACAGAGGAGATAAGAGATATGGACCCATCTGAAAGAGAAGAAAAATTATATGAGTTGAGAGATGAGTTACTTCATGAAGAAGGAGTAGCCGCCATGGGCGGAGCTCCTGAAAGCCCGGGAAGGATAAGGGCTGTTAAGAAGAATATCGCTAGGATTTTAACCGTAATGAATGAAGAAGAAAATGAATCAAAAGGAGGAAATTGATGGCGGAAGAAGTGTGTCCGACTTGCGGGTTGCCAAAAGAGATATGTATCTGTGAAGATATCGCTAGAGAGCAACAGGAGATCGAGATATTTACCGATCAGAGGAGATACGGTAAAAAAGTAACTATAATAGATGGAATGGATACGAGTGATATCGATATAGGTGAATTAGCTTCTGAATTGAAAAGTAAGTGTGCTGCAGGAGGAACGACAAAAAATGACCGTATCGAGCTTCAAGGAGATCATATAGATACGGTTAAAGAGTATCTCGAAGAAAAAGGGTTTCCAGTTGAGGTAAGGTAATATGTCGTCGAGAGATATAGTATATACTTTTGAATTTATGGGTTCTGAACTTGAGGTTATTGAGTCCCCTCATCAGAGCTATAAAAAGATGCAGGGAAGAGTGATCGACGAAACTAAGAATATGTTCGTCATAGAGGATGAAGAGGAAAAGAAGAAAATCCCAAAAAAAGGCAATCGGTTCAAATTGACCATAAATGGTCGTCATAATGTATTTGATGGAAATAAACTAACACATCGTCCGGAAGATAGAATAAAGAAATTAGGTTGATGATATCATGGCAGAAAACGAAGCACGCGATATAGGTGTAGAAGTGACGCCCCCTGAGGAGAGCTGTGATGATGACAATTGTCCCTTTCATGGAACACTCTCCGTGAGAGGAAGGGTAATGCGGGGTGTAGTCGATTCTACCCAGATGGATAAGTCCGCAATTATTAGGAAGGATCATTTCAATTATATCCCTAAATATGAGCGATATGAAAAAAGAAAAAGTCATTATCCGAGTCATCTCCCCCCCTGTATAGATGTAGAAAAAGGGGATGAAGTCAAGATAATGGAATGCAGTCCCATAAGTAAGACTATCTCTTACGTGGTAGTTGAAAAAGGTGAGAAGAGATGAAAGGGGTTGCTGGTAATCAGACACATGGACTTTCGGTTGGAAGTGAACTTCAGTGTATAGATAATACTGGAGCTAAAGTAGTCAAGGTAGTTTCCGTGATCAACTATCACGGTGTACATAGACGGTATCCAAAAGCTGGGATAGGAGATCAAGTAGTGGTCTCCGTGGTTAAAGGGACTCCTGAGATGAAAAGAGAGCTCACTAGGGCGGTCATCGTAAGGCAGAAACGACCATTTCGTCGAGCTGATGGAGTCATGGTCGAATTCGAAGATAACGCAGTCGTCCTAACTCAAGAAGATGGAGAAACAAAAGGCTCCGAGATCAAAGGGCCAGTAGCTAGAGAAGCCGCTGAGAAATGGCCACGAGTCGGAGCAACGGCTTCTATGATAATGTAGAAAGGTGATAAAATGAGTAGTGAGAAGACAAGAAAGCAGAGAAAAAGGCGTGAAAACGCTCCCAAGCACAGGAAAAGGAAGATGATGTCCTCTATGCTATCCGAAGATCTGAAAGAAAGATATGGTACTAACAGTGTTCCTGTAATAGAAGGGGATGAAGTCGAAGTGATGAGAGGGGGTTTCAAGGGACATATAGATACTGTAGCAGAGGTAGATAGGAGAAATGAGAAGGTCTTTATAGAGGACGTCACCGTAGAAAAAGCTGACGAATCTAAAGAGCCTTTTGGAGTCCATCCTTCAAATCTCAAAATTACAGATTTAGATCTCTCCGATCCATGGAGAAAAGAAAAGTTAGAAAACATACAAGAGGAGGATAATGAATGAGTCAACACAATAAACGGTATGATGCGCCCACAGATAAATGGGGTATCCCCACTAAAGAGTCGTTTTGGGCTCCTAGTCCTACTTCAGGTCCACATTCAGATGATAGGAGCATCCCTCTCATAGTCGTTTTGAGAGATATACTAGAATATACTGAGACCTCTAAAGAAGGTGAACATGTCCTTGCGGAAAGAAAAGTCGAAGTCGACGGCAAGGTGACTACTGATAAGAATAGACCGGTTGGATTGATGGACGTAGTATCGATACCTGATATATCAGAGAATTACAGGGTTCTCTTCGACCAAAAGGGAAAATTCAGACTTATACCAATCGATAAAAATCAGGCAGGGTGGAAACTTGTAAGAATAGAGGATAAAACTACCTTGAAAGGTGGAATAACCCAGTACAACCTTCACGATGGGACCAATATCAAGATCGAGGACGGTAGTAAATACAATACGAAGGACGTTCTGAAGTTACAGTTGCCTTCTCGGAAAGTACTTGATAGTCTAGAATTTGGCGAAGGACAGATGGCTATAGTTACTGGAGGAGATCATATAGGTGAACTAGGTACGATAGAGGAATACGAAGTCATCAGAGGTTCACAGTCTAATTTTGTTCATTTCGAATCTAAGATTACAACGGTAGAAAAATACGCTTTCCTTGTAGGGGAAGATAAACCGATAATCGAGATACCAGAGGTGGGCATAATATGAATTACGAAAATAATATGAAAAAACCCCGTTTGGTCAAATGCGTGGTTAATATAGGGGTGGGCGAAGGAGGAGAAAATCTCAGAAAGGCCTTCGATGTGTTGGAGATGTTGACAGATCAGCAGCCTGTTGAGACCCTCGCCGATACAACTAATGCGGAATTTGGGATAAGGGAAGGACAACCTATAGGGTGTAAAGTAACCTTGAGAAAAAAGAAAGCCTATGACTTTTTAAACAAAGCTTTTTGGGTGAAGGAACATAGTTTGCCCGCAAGTAGCTTTGATGATCATGGCAATCTGAATTTTGGCATCAGCGATTATACTGATTTTGAAGAAGCTTCATATGATCCCGAGATAGGTGTTTTCGGGATGGATATTTCCGTCGAGATAGGAAGGAAAGGAGAACGTATTAAACACAGAAGAAAGCAGTCGAAAAGTATCCCGAAGGAGCAGAAGATGACGAAAGAGGAATCGATAAGTTTCATGGAAAAGGCATTTGATTTGGAGGTGTATGAAGTATGAGTGAAGAAGAAGGTTTAAAGCCAGATAAAGATTACGGGAGAAAAGAGGGCTGTAGACGCTGTGGTCGGAAACGAGGTATAATACGAAGATACGGCCTTCACGTATGTAGACAGTGTTTCCGAGAGATCGCGGAAGATCTAGGTTTCAAAAAACATTCTTGAGGTGAAAAAGATGAAACATGACCCATTGAATGACGCATTATCAAAGATAAATAACGCAGAAGAAAATGGAAAGTTAGAATGTGAGATAAGACCCGCCTCTAAAATAATAGGTAGGGTCCTTAGAGTCATGCAGGAAAACGGCTATCTTAAAAGATTCGAGTATGTCGAGGATGGAAGAGGAGGCACTTACAACGTGATCTTAAATGGTAATATCAACAAGTGTAAAGTGGTCAAACCTCGATGGTCGGTTAAGAATACTGATATCGAAAATTACGAATCTAGATATCTCCCTGCTCAGGGCTTCGGAGTTCTCATATTGACTACCAATAGAGGCGTTATGGATCATTCTGAAGCGAAGAACAAAGGTGCCGGAGGAAAGTTATTGGCTTACGTTTATTGAGGGATTATTATGCCAGTTGAATTGGAATCTGAAGAAAAGATAAAGATACCGGAAAACGTTTCGGTAAAAAAGCAGGATGACGAGCTTAAAGTATCTGGAGAGAATGGTGAGGTTACAAAAAAGTTCTCTCACCCCACTATCAAGATCGAGATATATGATGAGGAAGTGGTTTTGAGAGTGGAGCGACCCAGTAAAAAGGAAAAAGCTCTGCAGGGTACTTATAGGTCTCATATAGAGAATATGGTCGAAGGTTCGCAGGAAGATTTCGTTTACAAACTGAAGATACTATACTCTCATTTCCCCATGGAAGTGACTTCCGAGCAAGACAAGATAGTCATTAAAAATTTCGTGGGAGAAAACAAACCTAGAAATGCGGAGATAGTTGGTTCAACCGAGGCTGAGGTAGACGGAAATCAGATAATAGTGAGAGGCCCTGACAAGGAAGCAGTGGCTCAGACCGCAGCCAATATTGAATCGACAACGATGATATCTAAGGCCGATCCGAGAGTTTTCCAAGATGGTATATATATAACTGAAAAGGCCGGTAAACCCTTATGAGAAGGTGATTAAAGATGGCAGAAGATGATGAGGATTACGAAGTAAAGAAAAAACCAGACCTCGATGAGGAAACCGAGGAGATGTTGAAGAAGAGAGAAAAGATGAAAGAGAGGAGACCTAGCTTCAACCATCAAGAGTGGTTCTATCGATCTAAAATAGATAAAGACACTTGGAGAAACCCACGAGGTCTTCACTCACAGGCAAGACAGAACAAAAAATACAGACCTTCCAACGTAAAGATCGGTTTCCGGTCACCTAAAAAAGTGAGAGGCCTACATCCCTCGGGTTTTGAAGAGGTATTGGTCCATAATACCGATGATGTTGAGGATATTGATCCAGATAAACAAGCTATCAGGGTGGCTCACAGTGTTGGTATGAGAAAAAGATTGAAGATTGAGGAAAAAGCAGAAGAAAACGATATTAGAGTATTAAATCCCACATCATAAGGTGATCTTCATGGATGTTAAATATCAGAAAAGGTTGGCAGCAGAAATCCTCGATTGCGGTAAAGACCGCGTTTGGATAGACGACACTATGCTTGACGAAGTGATAGAAGCGATCACTAGAGAGGAAGTTAGAGAGTTGATCAATCGAGAAGTGATCAGGAAAAAACCAAAAGAAGGAAACTCTAGAGGTAGGATCAACTATAAGAAGGGTCAGAAAGACAAAGGGAGGAGAAAAGGATATGGTAAGAGAAGTGGTACAAAGAACGCTAGACAATCATCTAAAGATAGTTGGAAGAACAGGATACGTTCTATGAGGAGGGAATTGAAGCATATGAGAGATAACGGTTTGATAGATAGTACCACTTATCGCGAGTTCTATAAAAAATCGAAAGGTGGAGCCTTTGAGGACACCTCAGATATGGTACTCCACCTCCAGATGGAAGGTCATATAGATGATGATTACGAGATTAAAGGAGTGAATGAAGATGGCTGAAGGTACTAGATACATGATGCCTCTCAAAAGAAGAAGAGAGGGGAAGACAGATTATAGGCAGAGATTGAAGTTGTTAAAATCAGGAAAGGTTAGAGCGGTTGTAAGACCATCGAACGAACACATCAGTGTCCAGTTTATTAGATACGATAGAGACGGCGATATAGTTGAGACCTCTGCTTCGAGTCAACATTTAGAGGACTTGGGATGGGAAGGTCACGGAGCTAATATTCCTTCCGCCTATCTTGTTGGCTATCTTGCCGGAAAAAGGGCCGTTGAAAAAGGAATCGAAGAGGCTGTCCTGGACATAGGCCTGAACTATCCGGAGAAAAGTGGCAGATTATTTTCCGCTCTCAATGGAATAATAGATGCAGGAGTTTCAGTACCTCACGATTCTGAGGTTTTACCCGATGAGAACCGCATAAAAGGCGAACATATCGATGATAAGATGAGTGAGAGATTTGAAGAAGTAAAATCTAGATTGGAGGAATTATGATGAATGGATGGGATGCCAAGACTAGACTTGGTAGGAAAGTAAAACGAGGAGAAATCACGAGTATGGAGGATGCTCTTGCCACTAGACTTCCAGTCAAAGAGCCTGAGATCATAGATGCTTTATTCCCTGATCTAGATGATGATGTCCTCGACGTCAATATGGTCCAGAGGATGACCGATTCAGGTAGAAGAGTCAGATTTACTGTCACAACCGTGATAGGAAACAACGACGGTTACGTAGGCGTAGGAACGGCAAAAGGAAAGGAAGTCGGGCCCACAATCCGGAAATGCATGAACAACGCCAAGTTGAACATGGTAAGGATAAGAAGAGGTTGTGGCTCTTGGGAATGTGGATGTGGTGATCCACATACTGTTCCTTTTGAAGTCGATGGTCAGGCAGGCTCCGTGGAGATTCTTCTAAAACCTGCACCATCCGGTATAGGTCTTGCCGTTGGAGAGACCGCTAAATCTATCTTGCAGAGAGCAGGAATAGAAGATGTTTGGGGTTTCTCAAAAGGTAAGACTAGAACTACGGTAAATTACGCTTTAGCCGTCTTCAATGCTATGAAAAAGACCGCAGAGATGAGAGTGAGAAAAGATCAAGCACAAGAACTGGGCATCGTGGAAGGCATCCACAAAGAAGAGACGTCCCAGCAGGAGGGATGATAATGGCCTATGCTGTTGTAAGATTGAAAAGTTCACGAAATAAAAAGCCAAAAATGAAAGACACTCTTGAAATGCTCCGATTGAATTCAGTCAATCACTGTACAGTTATCCCTGAAAGGCCGACCTATGAAGGCATGCTGAATAAGGTGAAGGATTTGATAACTTGGGGCGAAATAGATACGGACACGATGGCCAATCTTTTGAAGAGCAAATCTAATATTGAGGAGAGCGAGTTGGAAAAAAAGATCGATGAAGAAACAGCTTATGAGGGTATAGACCAACTTGCTGAGGCTGTGGTTTCTGATGATATTACATTAGATGATATCGACGGTTTAGATAGAGTTTTCAGACTGCATCCTCCATTTAGTGGGTACAGAAGCACCAAAAAACCTTATAATACTGGTGGAGCTTTAGGCTATCGTGAAAGCGAAATCAACCCCTTGTTACAAAAAATGTTAGCTACTGAAAACACTCAGAAAGAGGCTGATATACATGGGAAAAAAGAAAAAGAAGAAGAATAGAGGTTCAAGATCACACGGTCGAGGTATCAAGAACGGAAGAGGTGCCGGCGAAAGAGGGGGTAGAGGAAAAGCCGGACTAAATAAACATAAGTGGAAATCATTAGCAAAGGATGATCCCAATTATTTTGGACCGAAAGGATTCACTCGACCACAAAAATTGGTAGAGGAAGACGAAGTGATAAATATATATCAAGTAGAGGAGATGCTCGAACAATTTATTAAACTCGGGTTCGCAACTGAAGAAGAATCAGGTTATGAGATTGATCTCGATGAAGCTGGCTTCGATAAACTTTTGAGTAGAGGAAAACCGTCTAAAGAGATGAAGATCAAAGTATCAAATTCTAGTAAAAAAGCTGAAGAAAAAATAGAAGATGCTGGGGGAAAATTGATCGATAAATCTGAAAAGTGATCCGTATGGCAGAAGAAGATAAAAGCCGTCTTTATAAACTAAAACCTATTACCGATCGGATGCCCGCTGTCAAGCAGCCCGAGGGCCATGTCCATTTCCGCCGTAAGATGATGTGGCTCATCCTCATGTTGGTCCTTTACCTGGTTATGACCAATGTGCTGATTTATGGGTTGAGTCAAGGAAAATCTCTTGATCTGTTTGAACAGTTCAGAGCTATATTTGCTGGATCAAAGGGATCGTTAGTACATTTGGGTATAACGCCCATAGTTCAAGCATCTATTATCATGCAGCTTTTTCAGGGAGCAGAGATCATCGACCTAGATATGAAGGATCCCGATGATAAAGCGATGTTTCAAAACACTCAGAAGTTCTTGGTGATCCTAATGCTCATCATCCAGGGTGTTCCACAAGTCTATGGATATCTCGTCCCCTCTCAAGCTTTCATTTCCACACTGGGCACTTACTTCGCTGGTCAAGGTGAGCTGGCTGCACGAATCTTAATCGTAGTTCAATTATTCATAGGAGGTTACTTCCTCTTCTTGATGGACGAGGTCGTATCTAAATGGGGCATCGGGAGCGGGATAAGTCTTTTCATCGTTGCTGGTGTTGCTAAAGGATTATTTACTGGTCTCTTTAATTGGGAATCCGCCCCTCAAATGGAAGGAAATATTCCTGCTGGAACTATCCCAAGGACGATCTATACGATTCGTCACTATTCCGCTGCTGAACTTGCTGGAGGTGAACTCGAAGGTTTGATGGTAGGGCCGCCAAATCCTATAATGGGATTGATCTTCACAATATTAATATTATTGCTTGTGGTATATATTCAAGGAAGCAGGATAGAACTTCCTCTTGCTCACGGTAGAGCTAAAGGTGCAAGAGGACGATACCCGATAAAGCTCGTCTATGCTTCCGTGATCCCGATAATCTTGGCAAGTGCTCTTTTGTCGAATCTAAACCTGTTTTCCATGTTATTCTATACCAACCCGACCTTCCAGAGTTTTCCGCTTTTAGGCGGAAAAGAATGGCTTGGGATTTTCCCAGAAGATTCTACTAAACCTATAGGAGGCGCGGTCTGGTACATCAATCGTCCGGGTGGTATACGGTCGTGGTTACTACCGTTGATATCCGAAAAATATGCGGGTGCCCTTTCCCCACAAGGTGTGACGTGGAGTCATACAAAACTGGAGATGATAGGTCGGGTTATAGGTCATATGGTGTTCATGGCGGGAACTGCTGTACTCTTCGCCAAGTTCTGGGTACAGACAACTAATATGGACGCTGAATCGGTAGCAGACCAAATACAGGAAAGCGGGATGCAGATACCAGGTTTCAGAAGAGATCCCCGGGTCATGAGAAGAGTGTTAAAGAGATACATCCCTACCGTGACTATCTTCAGTGGGTTGTTTATCGGCCTTGTAGGTGCTGGATCGAATCTACTAGGATCCGTCGGAAACGCCACGGGGATTAGTCTGTTCTTAGCCGTATCTATCCTGACAGAGTTGTATGAAGAGATAGGTAAGGAACAGATGATGGAGATGCATCCGATGCTGAGAGATTTCTTCGGTAGCCAGTAGGACTATAGAAGAGGTGTTGTATTATCACTGAAGATGAAGAGATGTTAAAAAAATTGGATGAAAGACTAGCTAAAGGTGAGATCTCAGAAGAGGTCTACAACGAGATAGTATCTAGATATAAAAGCGAAGAAGATATCCCAGAAGATGAATTGGAAGATATTGTAGAGGAAGAGAAGGAGAAGGAAAAGGAAGACTCGGAAAAAGAAAAAAGTCCAGACATTGACGGGGAAACAGAGGACTCTTCTTCAACAAAGCCATTGTTCAGTTTAAAGAGGTTTGTCTACATATTTTTGGGTTTATCTGCACTATTTATAATGTTTCAACCTGATTTGAGAAATGACTTGGGAAAAGCTTTAGGCACAGTACTTTATCCAGTAATCGGTTTCGAAGGAAAATATCCTATCCTGACCTTGATGCTTGCAGGGTCGATAATGATAACTTTCTCGACTGTCATCAGAGATCAAATGATGGACTGGGTCGAGATGGCAGAGAATCAAAAGATTAGTAGTAAATTTAACAAGAAATTGATGCAAGCGAAGAGAGCTAATAAGCAAACTAAAGTCAAAAAGATGGAGAAGAAACAGGAAGAGATTTCTAAGCTCTCGATGAAAAGTTTCAAGCCCCAATTGAAATCTATGGCCGTAACAATGGTTTTCATCCTTACTATCTTCGGTTGGATATGGACTTTTGTCGGTGGTCTTTCAAATACGATGTTCTCCGTTCCATGGGCTTTCTCTGCTGATTTGAGTGGCGAATTACCTTATTGCTTTATGCCCTTTCCTATGTGGATAGGGGTATATATGTTGGTCTCGCTACCTTTGACTCAAGTTTTGATGGTCGTCCTCAAGATGTATGATTTTAATAAACGCCTCAAGGAGGAGGAGGACCTTAACATTTGAAGACCTTTTTAAAGATATGATTATAACCGTAAGCGGTCTTCCCGGTAGTGGAACTACGACAGCCTCCAAACTGTTATCTAATGAAACGGGCATGGATTTGATATCATCAGGAGAAGTCTTCAGAGAGATGGCCAAAGAGAGGGACATGAGTCTAGGAGAGTTCAGTGATTTAGCTGAAGAGAACGAAAAGATCGATAAAAGATTAGACCAAAAGATGATCGAAAGAGCGGGTAAAGGAACTATATTGGAGGGTAGATTGACCGGACAACTTCTAGAGCTTTCCGAAAAAGAGGCATACAAAGTATGGTTAAAAGCTCCCTTGAACGTAAGGATAGATAGGATCGCTGAGCGGGAAGAGGTCAACGATAAAGAGACGCTCAGAAATAGAGTGGTGAAAAGAGAAAAGAGTGAAAAAAAGAGGTACCAAGAATACTATGATATCGATCTAATGGATACTTCGATATACGATATGATTATAGATTCTGAAAAGAACAGTCCAAATAAGATAGTGGAAAAGATAATTGAGGGTGCTCGAGATGAGATATGTCAGGGAGAAAGATAATACCGTTTCAGAATGGGGTGAATTTCCCGATAAAAGGTCGGTCGAAGACGTCATTCCGAGATCTCTAGTGGTTATAGATAAACCCCAAGGACCGACCAGCCATCAAGTATCTGCATGGGTCAGAGATATCTTTAAAGAGAAAACAGGACACAGCGGAACTCTAGATCCTAAGGCAACCGGTATTCTCCCAATGGGTATAGGTAGTTCCGTAAGATTACTAGATCTCCTCCATTCCGTTCCTAAAGAATATCTTGCAGCGGTGAAATTTCATGGCGAGTTCGAGGATAGAAAATTGGATAGAATACTTAAGGAATTCCAGGGTGAGATATATCAAACCCCTCCTTTACGGGCAGGCGTGAAAAGACAGAGAAGGAAGAGGAAAATATTTGAGATAGAAAAAATAGATTCTGAGAGAAGGGAAATCCTTTTGAAGATACGGTGTGAATCAGGAACTTATATCAGGACTTTTTGTAAGGACTTAGGTAAAACTCTTGGAGTGGGGGGACATATGATGGAGTTGCGGAGAGTCGAAGCTGGTAGTTTTACGGAAGATGAGATGGTCATACTTCAGGATTTAAAGGACGCTTACGAGTTTTATAGAGAAGGTAAAGGTAGGAAATTGAAAGATATACTGATGCCGTATGAGAGAGCGCTAGAGATCTTCCCGAAAATGAGGATCAAAGATACAGCTGCCGGCTCTGTGTTAAACGGAGCCGATCTGGCGGCTCCTGGGATTACAGAGATGGAGGATTTTTCAAACGATGATAGGGTAGCTCTGATATCATCTAAAGGAGAAGGGATCGCGATAGGACAGGCTCTTTACGATGCAGAAAATATAGTTGATATGGAAGAAGGATTGGTCTTCGAGTCAGAAAGGGTCTTCTCACCATCTGGTGATTATCCTAAGAGATGGAAATGAATTATATATCAGTTACCGTTAGATAATTCAATCAAGAGCTTCTTGGTGCCGAGAGAGCCTTGCGCGGAATCAAAGATTCCACTCATTCTTCGGGATACCGAAGAATAGCCTGGTATCATCGAAAGATCGTATGCCGAGATAGCCTAGCCTGGTACGGCGCGAGATTGGAGATCTCGTGGTGCCTCGCACCTCAGGGGTTCGAATCCCCTTCTCGGCGCTCTTGTTACTATATAAAGAGGGTTCGAAGCCGTTGAACAAATAATAAATAGGAAGAGCAATTTTAATAAAAAGACGAGTAATTATAAAAAAGTCTAAATGAACAAAAATTCTTACTTTTTTCCAAGGAGGAAAGCTTTCAATTAAAAAGCTAAATTTCGAATGTAACTGTGTTTTACTATATTTTTATTTCCGAGATTAAGGTAAGAATCGATTAAATCACTATTCCCCTTCCTTTCCAACTATTCTACAAGGAAGTAGCTAGAAGGCTAATAAGTGTCCATAACTCGGTAAAATATCGGCATAAAGAGGGCTTTTCATCCATGGATATTTGGAAAATTAGTTGAAAACATTAAGATTCCCGAGTGACTGATTCCTGCCTTTTATCTAACAGGGCTCTGTAGATCCTTAAATTCAGTTCTGCTCCGGTTAGATTCGTGTGTTTCCACGTTTTGCTCCTTTGGATATTAAAATAGTATTTCCTTCCTTATCACTCTATTTTCCTAACGTTGAGGGCCTGAAAACCTCTATCTCCAAGTTCGCTTTCAAATTCCACTCTATCCCCTTCGGAAAGCGAAACCCCCTCTCCGACCTCAGTACGATGAACAAAGTGGTCTTCTTCGGTTCCATCCAGTTCTATGAAGCCGTAACCTTTCTTCCCATCGAAAAATTTCACGGTCCCTTTCATCCAAATCCATCTCCTATATTTCCTTTAGAGCGATTGAATCCTTATTATATTTTGCTGTTCTTACGTCTACCTTTTTTTGCTTGAAAAATAATTCTACTTGATCACAATTTAGGCCCCTGAACAATTATTATTCTCAACGATAAATGACTGTAAAGAGTAATACTGGAAGCCAAATAGTTAATATGACCACTCCCATACATCAGTACTTAGAAAGTGAACGAAAAAACAAAAGGAGGTAATGAACATGGCAGATGATAAA
>JAZKSP010000110.1:0-5127 GCA_036626005.1 Thermoplasmatota archaeon
AGATCCTCCTGGGCCTGGTGGTTTTGGAGAAGATGGGGGTTCTTTCGTATCTTTTGATACTATAGATAAAGGAATTTCCAACTATTCTATTCGTGATGAGGATACCTCTATATTTGAAGAAGTATGGATAGATGAATTTGGGAAGTACGATGAAAGAGCTGCTGGTGCTACGTACTTTTTGAAGGGTAACGCTGCTGAAATTCAGTTGTACGATACTCCCTCTAGAATTTTAAAAGTTGAGGTGTATTCTCTTGATGAATCCGGTCGAAATGTCAGTTTCAGACTGGGAGATATGGAAGTTGATAATGATATGAGTGAGAAAAACAGGGTAAAAATCAGTGATGATAATTATTCTGGTAACTTGATATCCTTGGATACTCCAGGTCATGCTCAACGAGTAGATGGGGGAAACGATAAATTCATAAATTTCACCGTTGAAGATAGAGCTACTTTCATCTTCAGGATGGAGATGGACGGATTTCAAGAGGAGGTACGAAACTTTGTTAGAGAAAGAATGAAGGAAGGAAGATTAGGTGCTGAATTCAGGATGGTATCGACAGAAGAAGGATACAACTATACCTCTATCTCTTATCGGAATGTAAATATGCAAGCTCAGATGAGAGATGAAAACAAGCTTGATATGCTTGTCTCATCTGAGACTTTAGGCGATGACGGAACTCTTTTGCTTCTAGACATATCATCTACTGTGATGGACATCTCCTCTATAGGAGATATAGACCTCCGTTTTGATGGTGATCCAGCAGTTTTCATAGGTGAACCTCAAGAATTGGACGACTCAAACGATCCTTCTTATACTCTGATACCTGGAGAAGAAGGTACACACATACTCGTGAATGTTCCAGAGTTCTCTACCCATTCCATAACTGTTGAGTATATCACCGATCCAGTAGATCAATATTTGGGTTCTCTAACATATTATATTCCTGCGGCAATGGCTTCTGGCGGATTAGTGATACTTGGACTTCTTTACAAGAAGGAAGATAAAAAAAAGAAAGAGGAGGATCGAAAAAAGAAAAGGATATCTATAGCCGGTGACTCACAAAATTATGAGAAGGGCAAAGGGAAGGAAAAGAGGATAAAGAACTCCAAAAATGATAAGGATCAGGGAACCCGGGTCCGAAAAGACTAAAACTATTTAATTTAGTTATAAAGGTGAGTAACATGTCATTAAGTCTAATATATAATTTAAGTTTCGCATTTCTTACGATTTTTGCCCTTGTCCTCTCCGTTATTTCTATACTGGCGTATAGACGTTCAGGGAAAGGAAAACTGCTGATAGTTTCGATTGCATTCATATTGTTTTTTCTAAAGGGCTTATGGTTGACATATTCGCTTTTTAATATCTCAAAAAGCAGTTGGGCTCCCTTTCTTATACCCGTAGCTTTACTCGATTCCCTGATACTGATTTTCCTTTATCTCTCAATATTGAAGGGGTAACCCGATGCCGGAATCTGAAATAGAAGTTGAGAACAGGAAAAAAATCTATCAACTGATAGAGGAATTTCCAGGGTTACATATGAGAGAGATAAAGAGAAGAACCGATTTGAGTATGAATTTGGTCAGATATCATCTTGAGCAGTTAAAAAAATACGAAGTTGTAGAGGAAGTCGAAGAAGATGAATATAAGAGATATTATCCCAAAGAGGGTGAAAGAAGAGTCGATTTTGAAGATAAAAGATATCTTGCATTGCTGAGAGAAGAGATACCTCTATCGATAGTAGTTTATCTTTTGAGTGAAGGCGAACCAGTTTCTCATGGGGATATAAAGGAAGAATTGGGTATGGCAGCATCAACTCTTTCTTATCATCTGAAAAAGATGCGGAAGAAGGGCCTTATAGAGAAAGAAGGAAGAGAGTATTGGCTTACTGAACCAGGGGAGATATCAAACTTATTGGTCAAATACGAACCTCCTAAAGATGTAGTAGATGAGTTCATAGATCTTTGGGAATCACTTTCTTTGGGCATGATCTTTTGATCTCTTAATAGCTTTTGTTCGAATTTTGTTAAATAAGACTTATATGTCTCAATCGACCGTATATAGAATAGTGATAAAGATGAACCGAAAAATACGTACCATGTTGGTAGCATGGTTGGCAGCGATGTTGATACTATCAGTCCTTGGAATAGCGATATCTTCTGATGTTTCTTTCGCAACACAAGATGACGGGGAAGAAAGTCAGCCTTTTGATCCCCCAGTAGATGATGGTGAAGCACGCGAGAACAGGGCAGAGGATGCAGCGGCAAACGGATCAGCTACATTCATAAAAGTTGAAGGATATGATCCTTGGGCCGCTTTAGTGATAAATGCTGGTGACCCAGCGGGTGTTGATGCAGTGACTGTAGACTTTGAAAACAATACTCTCATAATCGAGGCTACAGACAGCAACGAAACAAATCATGTGTCTATACTGATAAACAAAGCCTTTGCAGACGAGCATCTAGCGGAGGCAGAAGATGATCTAGAGATAAATACAAGTGATGCGGTGAACTACGACGGTCTAGACGAATCGAACGCCAGTGCGGGTGGAGGAGCGATGTACGTGTTCCAGATAGATCATTTCAGTACCCAGACCATAGAGATGTCCAGTCAACCTTTTGATCCCCCAGTAGATGATGGTGAAGCACGCGAGAACAGAGCAGAGGATGCAGCGGCAAACGGATCAGCTACATTCCTAAAAGTTGAAGGATATGATCCTTGGGCCGCTTTAGTGATAAACGCTGGAGATCCAGCGGGTGTTGATGCAGTGACTGTAGACTTTGAAAACAATACCCTCATAATCGAGGCTACAGACAGCAACGAAACAAATCACGTGTCTATACTGATAAACAAAGCCTTTGCAGACGAGTATCTAGCGGTGGCAGAAGATGATCTAGAGATAAATACAAGTGATGCGGTGAACTACGACGGTCTAGACGAATCGAACGCTAGTGCAGGCGGAGGAGCGATGTATGTGTTCCAGATAGATCACTTCAGTACTCAAACCATAGAGATGTCCAGTCAGCCCTTTGATCCTCCAGTAGATGATGGAGAGGCACGCGAGAACAGAGCAGAGGATGCAGGAGCAAACGGATCAGCGACATTTCTCAAAGTCGAGGGTTATGAACCCTGGGCCGCTTTGGTGATAAACGCTGGTGACCCAGCAGGTGTTGATGCGGTGACTGTAAGCTTCGAGAATGATACTCTCAGGATCGAAGCTACAGACAGTAACGAAACAAATCACGTGACTATACTGATAAACAAGGCTTTTGCAGACGAGCATCTAGCTGATTCAGAAGGAGACTTGAATATAGAAACGAGTGATGCGGTGAACTCCGAAGGTCTTGACGAATCTAACGCCAGTGCAGGCGGAGGAGCGATGTATGTGTTCCAGATAGAGCACTTCAGTACCCAGACCATAGAGATGTCTAGTCAGCCTTTTGATCCTCCAGTAGAGGATGGTGAGACGCATAGGAACAGAACAGAGAATGCTGCGGCACATGGAGCTGCTACTTTCCTCCAGGTCGATGACTATCAGCCTTGGGCCGCTTTAGTGATAAACGCAGGCGATCCAGCGGGAGTTGATGCGGTGACAGTAAGCTTCGAGAATGATACTCTCAAGATCGAGGCTACAGACAGTAACGAGACCAATCATGTGAGTATACTGATAAACAAGGCTTTCGCGGATGACTATCTAGCAGATTCTGAAGGGGACCTGGATATAGAAACTAGTGATGCAGTGAACTATGATGGTCTTGATAACTCGAACGCCAGTGCAGGCGGAGGAGCAATGTACGTGTTCCAGATAGAGCACTTCAGCACACAGACCATAGAGATGTCTGCTGAGGATACAGAGGATACAGATTCAATACCTTTCTTGGGTACTCCGATGTTACTGATAGCGATAGCCATCCCAGTTGCTTACTACACTCTGAAAAAGAAAAAACAATAATCAAAAACCCTTCTTACTATTTTTTAATAAAAAAAACTAAATGGTTTTTGAATCAAAGCTGCTTTAGCTTAATATTCATATTTCTTCTAGTTTCTCTTTAACAGCCTGAAGTTCATGTTCTAATTCTTTCTTATACTCTTCAAGTTCTTCTCTCTTTTCCTCTTTGGATTTGAATTTTCTCCAGCCACCTTTTTGATCTCCACAGGAACAATTGCATCCAAAATTACAGTGATGTCCTCTTTTACCGTGTCCATGTTGTCCCTTTCTTTTGGGTCCCCGGTGATGGCCGTGATGCTTTCCTCTTTCCGTTTCGCAGCATTCTCCACACACACTATCACATCAATAGTTGATACAATATTTGTAGTATTTAAACCATCTAGTAAATAAAGTAGAACCAACTAAAGAGATGTATAGTGCTCTGCTAAATTTGAAATAAAAAGAATCGACCTTCTATACTTTATTTAACAACATGAATCGGTTGTTTCACAGCAGCTCGAATTTTCTGTTTTTGGTTCACAACAAGCTGATGTAATTTTCTTTTCTATCCCGACCTTTTTTCTTATAGCTTCTTTTATCATCTCTTTAGGTATCGTTTCATAAGTGTCTCCTTCATATTCAAATACCCTGCATTCGTTTCCGCCACCCGTTATTTCATCACATTCGGGACCGGTAACATCCCCACAGGAAGGACAGTAATTATCCTTCACCTCGTAATCTTCATTCACAATCTCTTCTATATCTGTATCATTTATCCTTAAAGTGGGAGACCTGATGAGACCATATTTTTCGGCCTGTTCATCGCTAGTGATCTTGGTCTTATTGGTAGTGATAGTAACGATATCATTTTGATGCAGCGGTTCTCTTAATTCCCTCACTGCTCTATCTAATGTTTCATCACTTGATTGGCATCTTTCACACTCTTCTAAATCGATGTAAAGGAAGTCGATGACTAATCTATTTTGGCCATTTCTACAGCATTTTCCGTTCATACTCTCACCTGCAGATTTTAGTTAAAAATAAAAGAGTTTTTTCACCAACTATACATCCAATTTTTTCTGGAGATTATCGAGCATCACTTCTGTCATCTTTTCCAGATCATATTTTGGCTGCCAATCCCAATCCTCTTTAGCCTTCGAATCATCAACACTATTGGGCCATGAATCTGCGGTTTTCTGTC
>JAZKSP010000013.1:0-24666 GCA_036626005.1 Thermoplasmatota archaeon
TCCCTTTCATTAACCCATTTCACAAGAGGTTCCAGTCGCTCATGGAGTTTCTCTCCATCGCTGGTAAGAGTATAGGTGACTTTGGGAGGGGCAGATTCCTCTACATCCCTGTTCACTAAACCTTCTTCACCTAGTTCTTTCAATCTATCCGATAAGGATTTCGGACTGATATCATCAAGAGATCTCTGTAATTCGTTGAATCTGTATCCTTCATCATCTCTCCCTAGGTGGCTTATGATACATATAGCCCATTTTTTCGAGACCACATCTATTATCCCTTCTACAGGACACAAGCATTCCTCCTCATCCTCACAGCAAACACCATCATTTTCCACATCCTTCACCTACTTTCGACTCTTTTACTACATTGAACCATTTAGACTTTCAAATTTATATACTTTACTATCTGTAGCTAGTTTTTATATGATAGTATAAATGAAGAGAATTGCAGGAGTAGAAACCGAATAGATAAATGAATACAAAGAATGAAGTTGTGATGATATGGAATTGTATAATTTAAAGAAAATCGAAGAAAAGACACCAAGAAGAATAGGAGAAGTCTTCGCGAACCTATTATGTTACAGTCTAGTATTTGAAACCCGAGTTTTGAAAAGAAAAAATGGTTAAATTTTCAATAACGGTGATATATTCTGATTTACAAACAGAACATTTAATTATAATCCTTTTTTAAGTTTTGACAGAACTATGAAAAGCGATGTTAAAGTAGTGCGGGACCCTGACAATGTAAAAATCGCAATAGAGGATACTAGAAGCGATATCTTATCCCTCCTCAGAGTAAACGATATGACGATCTCTCAGATGGCCGAAAATTTAGACAAGGATCATTCTACAATATACAGACACATAAAGAAACTACAAGAAGCTGATTACATAGAAGAAATTTCCGAGATGAAGGATAACCATATACCAAAAAAAGTATATTCCCGTACGGCAGACGCCTTCCTGCTTTCTCCGACTTCGATAGATGGTGGAGAACCTTCAGACTTGATGATGGACTGGGAAAGAGAAAATGCAAGAAAGATATTGGAACTCCTGGAGATAATGGATTATTCAGTAAATAAAGATGAAGAAAAAGAGATGATCGATATCCTTTCCAATCTCTTCGCAGAACTGAAAGAAAAAGTATCGGACCCTATCGAGGAATCTGAAGACGAAATCGGAGATTTAAGCTTTCCTCTTTTGATGAGATTCGAACTATTGATGTTTTTACTAGAGAAGGAGAAATGCGAGGGTATTGAGGAAAAATTCGATAAATTGTTGTCCAAAATTGGCATCGATTGAAAAACATTAGTTTTTTTCAGGCCAAAAGGAAAAAACAGAGGAGTTAAAGGATTTTAAAGGCCAGTACTTACAAGTTCTTCTAACCTCACTCTATGAACTTGATGTTCAGATCATGGGTAGAGCAAGAGATGCAAGGATCATAGGCTCTGACCAGCATGGACAGTTGTTTTTCGACCTCATTCTCTGGTTTTCCTATTATATTTGGAACCATCTTTTCCATGTCCAACTGTATATTCCCGTGATTTTGGTTCGTGGGTATCACACAATTCGCCTCGGTGCACTTACCATCTTCGTCGTAGGTATAGTCGTGGAATAGTATGCCTCTTGGTACCTCTATGGCCCCGATACCTCTGCCAGCTTTCGGTTCGATATCTGGTGAGTTGTATTCTTCCTGTTCCTCTAATCCTTCATTCAAAAGATCTTCTATGATCTCTATGGAATCCTCCACACTGTGAACTATCTCGACGACTTGAGCTATGGTATTCATATACGGGTTAACTGCCATAGGATTGAGATCGAACTTCTCGGCAATACCTTTCGCCATCGGATTCAATTGCTCGTAATTGTTGTTCACTCTAGCGAGAGCTCCTACCATGTAGGATTCACGATTGTTCTTGGTGTACTTTGCAGTAGACTGAGGTACAGTGTATTCATTAGTTATGTCGAGATAATCTTCTACTGAGGTTTTTCCAGTATCAGAGGAACATATAGCTCCACCATAGAGCGCGAATTCATCGTCATGAGTTAAGGAGATATATTCAGTCTCTCTCTGGAAGTCAGGTATTTTTGGTGCTAGTTTCTCCAAGAGGTCAGCCACAGCGGTGAGATCATTGAATGAACCCTCAAGTTTGTTTTTAAGCTCCATCAATTGATCTTCAGTCGGTATCTTTGAAAAACCTCCTGGTATCAATCTCTGTGGATGGGTTGTTCTTCCAGTGATCATGTCGGACATCTTGTTGGCCAATCTATGAAGCCTTATAACCGTCTTCACTTCTTTCTCATGGCTATCAGCCAACGGAACTACGGATTTAGAGTCCATCAAGTCCGGAAGGGCGAGATAACCTACATGCAGCACATGGCTCTGCATGTTTTCCGCATGAAGAGCGAGCTTTCTCAACTTTTTGTCCTGGTCGGACACCTCGATATCCATCGCGTCTTCTGTCGCCTTCAATGAAGTCAAGGTGTGTCCGATCGAACAGATCCCACAGATCCGTGAAGTCACATGATGAAGCTCAGTCCAATCCCTGTCAACAACAAGTGATTCAAAGAATCTTGGAGCTTCAACGACCTGCCACTCACATTTTTCTATCTCTCCATTCTCAGCATTGACTTCTATGTTACCGTGACCTTCCACTCTCGTCAAATACTCTACATCTACATCTACATCTTCACTCATCTTCTCTAGCCTCCTTTTGCCAGTTGAAATAAAGATCAAATTTTTTCATTACCTCTTCAGCGGTCAGACCGTACTCTTCAAGGACTTCCTCGTGAGCCTCCTCGTTAGGGTCGTCGATCAAACCTCTACAACCCCAGCATATCGTACCTTCGTTGACACAGCAGGAATCACATCCCGCTCTTGTCACCGGTCCGACACAGAACTCGCCTCTTTCAAATGCACATACGTTCTCGTTCAGTTTGCATTCTACACAAACGGGATAATCCGGTATATTAGGCTCTCTACCCATCACGAGGGATCTGACAACATGGAGGAACTCGTCTCTATCTATCGGACAACCGTGAACTTTGTAGTCGACCTCTATCACAGCATCTATACCTTTCGCTTTGTCCCAGGCATCGTACATATCTGCGTCTTCACCGTAAACCCTGTCTTTCACTTTATCGAAATCCTGCCTGTTCCTGATGGAATTAACTCCTCCAATAGTAGCGCAGGAACCGATAGCCACTACGGTCTCTGCGTTTTCCCTTATCTTTCTGAGTCTCTCTACGTCATGATCTCTCGCAACCGAGCCCTCGATGAAGGCTATATCGTAATCGTCGCTGTGTTCAGTCATCACCTCTCTGAAGCTTACCGGTTCCACTATCTCGAGTAGATCCAACAATTTCTCTTCTAGATTTGCGACTTGAAGTTGATCACCTTCACAGCCCGCAAAATCGAAGAAGGCCACTTTAGGTTTGGTCTGTGGTTTCATCTATAACGCCTCCTCAAAACCTTTGATCACATCATAATTGAAAACTGGACCGTCCTGACACGCGTAAAACTCACCTTTATCTCCAGTTATTTGACAGTGGCCACATTTTCCTACACCACACTTCATCCTTCTTTCAAGTGAGAGATATATACTATCGTGAGGTAATTCTTTATTCTCTAGTTCATCTAACACGAAACGATACATTATAGGTGGACCACAAACCACGGAATAAGTATTCTCTAGATCGATATCAACGCCGGGTATCAAAGTCGTGATGACACCAACATTACCTTCCCAGCAGGCATCATCCGGACATTCATCAACGGTCTCTCTGATATCTATGTCGTCTCTTTGTCTCCATGATTCTATTTCATCCTCGTAAAGCTGCTGACAGGGTTCTTGGCATCCATATAATACCTTGACGTCACCGAACTCCGATCTTCTATCTAGGGTGTATTTGATAAGTGATCTCAAAGGAGCGATACCTAGACCGCCGGCTATGAATAACATATCGTTTCCTTTTAGCTCTTCTACCGGGAATCCCTCTCCAAAAGGGCCTCTGATGCCTATTTTGTCACTTGCGGTCATCCTGTGAAGCGCGTTTGTAACGTTTCCTACGGCCCTCACACATAATTCGAACGCGTTCCCGTCTTTGGTAGGGGAAGAACTCACCGATATCGGAGCTTCTCCCACACCCGGTACTGTCAATTCGACGAACTGTCCGGGTTCGTGACCGAGTTCTTCTCCGCTGTCCAATTCTACCGTGTACAATTTTTCTTTCTCAGTCAATTTCTCAACTTTAAGTATGGTCGCTTTTTCGGGTAAATATATCGATTCTTCTGTAACACTCATATTTTTCCCTCCTTGAGCTTATTATAGATCCTAGCTGGATCCGCTATATCGGGCAGACATTGAGAAGAACATCTCCCACATCCAACACACGCGATGTCACCAAATTCATCGTACATGTATCTTCCTTTTCTCATGTATCTATGTCTGTATCTCGCAGCTTTTTCCTCTCGGAAATTTTCTCCTCCGGCGACTTCTGCAAAGGCCTGAAGCATGCAGCCGTCCCATCTACGTAATCTTTCTCCTTCTTCCAAGTTGATGTCGGCATCTTCCTGTACGTCGAAGCAGTAACAGGTTGGACAGACCAGATTACAGGTCCCACAGCTGAGACAGTCTTCAGAATTTTTCTCCCAGAACTCCTCGTTATTATAGTTCTCTCCTAATAAGTATGGAAGTTCGTGTTTAGAAAAGTCGAGTTCGGTTTCAAATTTCTCTTTTATCTCTTCCTTTTCTTTTTCAACAACTTCTACCTCTTCGGGTAGAGCGTCCCTTATCTCAGCATTATGCTTTTCCAGGATGTTCGACCCCTTAGAGGAGCCTATTTCCACTGCAAGTTTATCTCCCAGATCAGTTAGCATCAAATCATATCCAGATTGAACAGTAGCCGTTCCCATGCTTGCAGCAAAAGACCATTCGGAAACATCCTGCATATTCACGCCTATCAGTACTGCTTCTCGTCTTTTCCATAGATAATTCTGATCTTCATGAGTATCCTCGAAAACTTTGTCCATCTGCTGGATTGAAACGAGATCATACGGATGTATTCCTATAATCACCCTTGGGACCACTTCGTTTACAGGTTCCATGGACATCTCTTCCGTCGATTTGTATTTTACCAAGGTTTCTCTCTGGGGCATGAAATATTTTTTAGGCGGGAGTATCGTTACGTCATAATCCAACCTAAGATCCTTTACATCTTGGAGTTCTTGGAAGGCAAATTTTTCTTTACCTTTTTCCTGTACTCCAACTATCTCTCTACTGTCATTTTTGATCAGCTCTGTTACGAACTGATCAAAATCCTCTTTTTCTATAATCTTCATATCTCTCACTCTTTGAAGGTTTTGTAAGGGCTCTAATAACGGTGAATCAAAAGGTCCTTTTAAAGCTTTCGATGATATTATGAATGTTTTATCCTAAGGCCAACGTGTTTTTATATATAAGCTGTTGATAAATTTTTGACTCGGTAAAAACGAAGTTATAAAAAACAGAGGAGGGTAGTATTTTTTAGGTGATCTAAAATAAAAACATATCTAATAAAGGTGTTTTCTTTTCAGAGAAAATAGATACTTTCTCATTCACCTTTACGTCTATGTCTGTTCTGGTAGGACCGTATAGCTCTTAGGAAATCTATCTTTCTGAATCCCGGCCAATACACGTCCGTAAAATACAGTTCAGAATATGCTGACTGCCAGAGTAAAAAGTTCGAGATCCTTTCTTCTCCGCTAGTTCTTAGGATAAGGTCTGGATCTGGAAAATTGGAGGTGTACAAACTTTCTGCGAACACATTCTCGTTGATGTCCTTGATATCCAATCTGCCCTCTTTAACGTCTTTTGCTATCTTCCGTATACCTTGGATGATCTCTTCTCTACCTCCATAACCTACTGCTACATTGAAAAAATGGTCATCGTAATCTTTTGTCTGTTCTTCTGCATAATGAATAGACTCCTTGACTTCCTTCGGTAATTTTTCTATATTACCTATAGCGTTTATCCTGATTTCATTCTCGTGAATCCTTTCGTCGTCAGCTGCCCTTTTGAACTCACTTTTGAAAAGATTCATCAAGTGTTGCACTTCTTTGGAATCACGTTTGAAGTTTTCTGTAGAAAAGGCGTAGACAGTCAATATCTTTATCCCTATCTCTATACACCAATCTAACATATCTTCCAATTTTTCTTTACCTTTAGTATGCCCTGACTCTTTTTCAAGACCAAGTTGTCTCGCAAATCTCCGATTACCATCCATTATAACGGCTACGTGGGTCGGCAAATTTCCTCCGTTCTTTATCTCCTTGAGCAATTTTTTTTCATAGGCTTGATATGCCGTATCAGATATCGTCTTGGAGATCTCACTAATCGGCGTTCACCGAATTAAAATTAAAGTTAAATCCTATAAAAAGATATTGGAAATCTATCTGAATATCAGAGCATCTATAAATAGTGAAAAAGATTGCTATCTCTAAAACATCATAATCGTTATATACAGATAGGTTTATGAGAAACCAGGTGGTGTAATTTGAACCATAAAAAATTGTATATTCCGGGCCCGACAGAAGTGGAGGAAGAAATAATCAAGGAGATGGACGAACCGATGTTCGGTCATCGTATGGACAAGATGACTGATCTCTATACTACGATAGTTGAAGATACTAAAGATTTTTTAGATACTGATAAACATGCGATAATTTTGACCGCGTCAGGGACAGAATTCATGGAAAGCTCTATACTCAATCTGGTAGAAGATAAAGTGCTCTGTTCCACCTGCGGAAGTTTCAGCGAAAGGCAGGCTAACGTCGCGGAAAGACTCGGAAAAGATGTAGATAAGTTGGAATATGATTGGGGGAAAGCCGTTAAGCCGGAGGATGTTAGAGAAGCACTAGAAAAAAACGACTATGATGCTTTCACGTGTGTGATGAATGAGACCTCAACGGGTATTAGGAATCCCCTTGAAGAGATCGGAGAGGTACTTGAAGATTATCCGGACACCTTCTTCATAGTCGATGCCATATCTTCGCTGGGAGGAGATTACATAGATATCGACGGGAGCAACATAGACGTGATATTTAGCTCGGTCCAGAAGGCATTTGCCATGCCTCCAGGATTGGCAGTTTGCGTTGTTGATGACGACGCTTACCAGCATGAAAAGGAAAAAGATTCGGCATCATGGTACGGCGGTTTCCAGAGGAGTATAGATTACTATAAGAGAAAGGGACAGACTCATTCTACTCCAGCTATTTCACTGATGCTCTCTTACAGGAAACAGATGAAAAAGATGCTTGAAGAGGGTCACAAGGAGCGGGATAGAAGGCACAAGAAGATGGCCGAATATACCAGAAATTGGGCTTATGAACATTTCGACATGTTCCCTGAAGAGGGTTATATGTCACAGACGGTCAGCACTATCAAAAATACACAAGGTCTAAACATGGCCGAAACGATAAAAGAGGTCAACGAGAAGTACGATCTCGCCTTCGCTAACGGCTATGGATCCAAGTTGAAAGAGAAAACCTTCAGGATAGGACACATGGGAAGGCACACAGTCGAGGATATCAAAGAGCTGACGGACGCTATAGAAGATGTTGCGGGGTTGTGATAACCATGGCAAAGAAAGTACTCATATGTAATCCCGTGGCTGAAGAAGCCGTTGAAGAGCTAGAGGATGCGGGGCTTGAAGTAGATAAAGAATTCGGCATGTCTAAAGAGGAATTGACTGAAAAAGTCCCTCCTTACCATGCACTCGTTGTAAGGAGCTCTACCAAGGTAAGGGAGCCAACGATCGATGCCGCCGATAATCTAGAAGTTATCGGTAGACCAGGTATCGGATTGGACAATATAGATTTAGACTATGCTGAAGAGAACGGTATAGCTGTTTACAACACTCCGACGGCTACAACTATCTCGGTAGCGGAACTCACCTTGGCTCATATCCTTGCGACTTACCGGAACATAGTGGCTGGAACCAACAGTCTCAGAGATGGCGAATGGATCAAGAGTGAATTGGCTAGCAACGAGATCTACGGGAAAAAACTAGGCATCGTAGGTTACGGCAATATAGGTCAGGCTGTCGCGGAAAGAGCTGACGCTCTGGGTATGGATGTGATTGCTTTTGATGTCCTTGATATAGAAGATCCAGCTCCTGCAGAAATGGTCGAGTTCGAGACTGTGATGGAAGAGAGCGATGTTATGACCATCCATGTTCCACACAACGACGCTACACACCATTTAATAAGCACAGATGAATTCGAGATGATGAAAGAGAAAGCCACGTTGGTGGACTGTTCCAGAGGAGGTGTCGTAGACGAGGACGCTCTGTACGAAGCTCTCAAGAACGAGAAGATAAGATTCGGGAGCAAGGACGTCTTCGAGGAAGAGCCTCCCGGAGACCACAAACTGTTCGAATTGGACAACTTACATGCGACACCACACATAGGCGCACAGACTGAAGAAGGGCAGATCAGAGCCGGGACACAAGCTGCAGAAAAGATAATCGATGAGCTCAAATAAACCCCTTTATTTTTTCTTGATTTGAGGTGTTAACATGGTAGAATTGAAATCGTTCAAAGGAATACAATACAATAAAGAAAAAATCGAAGATATGGATAAGGTCATAACTCAGCCTTACGACAAGATCCCCGATGAGAAGCAGGAGGAGTATTATCAAACGAGTGAGCACAATTACTGTAAACTGATACTTCCGAAAGAGGAAAACAGATATGAAATGGCTTCCCAGAGACTCAAAGAGTGGATGGGAGAGAACGTTTTGCAGAAGGAAGAAATATCCAGTATCTACGTTTATTATCAGGATTACGAAGTCCTTGGAGAAAAGTATACCAGAAAAGGTTTTGTTTCGGCTGTAAAACTTTATCCTTTCGACAAAGAAGTCGTTTTGCCCCACGAAGAGACGCACGAAGGTCCAAAGATCGACAGGTTGAAGATGTTAAGAGCTACAGAGAAAAATCTAGAGGCGGGCTTCATGTTGTACAGCGATGAGAAAAAGACCACGATAGATCTGTTCGATGAAGTCACAAAGAAAGAACCTCTGTATGAAGCTACAGACGATCTAGGAGTGCACAGTAGAGTATGGAAGATCGAAGACGAAGAGAAGATAGAGAAAGTCCAAGAGGCACTAAAAGACGAACAGGTAGTCATCGCCGATGGACATCACCGCTACGAAACCGCTGTCAATTATAGAGATGAGATGAGGGAGAAAAACCCAGATTACCAGGATAACGAAGCATTCAATTGGAGGATGACTTACATGGTCCCTGTTGAAGATCCAGGCTTGAATGTACTGCCGGGACATAGATTACTTCTGAAAGAAGAAGTTGAACGGGAACACATAGAAGAATTGAAGAAATATTTTGATGTGAAAGAGATAGAAGAAGGGGAAGAAGAAAAATTCTTGAAAGACAATGATGATACATCCTCTTTCGTCTTGTACGATCAGGATAGAATTCTAGGACTCCGACTGAAAAGCCAAGAAAAGATTGAGAAGTTCATGTCCGATGAATACTCGGACGATTACAAAAATCTAGATGTGGTCGTCTTAAGAGACGTTATATTTGAAGGTGTCATGGGACTAGAAGACCTTCATATCGATGAAGATATCTCGTACGAGCGATGGGCTAAAGATTCGATGGAGAAGGTGGACGAATGTGATGCAACAGTGGCTTTCCTAGTCAATGCAACAAAGCCAGAAGAAGTACTCAACGTAGCGAAAAACGGCGAAAGGATGCCCCAAAAATCCACGGACTTCTATCCAAAGATAAATTCAGGATTCATGATGATGGACATCCAGGGCGGAGAAACGCTTTAAAAACTCTTATTTTCCTATTTTCCTGAACTTTTTTTCCACTGCATCTAAAAGTAGAGTTAGAGATATCAATAATCTTCTATCTATACCCGTCTCCATTTCATCTTTGACCTGTAATTTGTACACGTTTTTTAAGATCGTTAGCCTCTGTTTACAGACCCCCATTTTTTCTCCATTATGATACAATTTGTATCTGTATGGCAACTTTTTCAGACCTTTGAAGCGTATAGCTTCTTTGATCAATGAATCTTCAACTGCTTTCCCGATCGATTTTTTATCTCGATCTAGTATCTTCCATTCTCCCAAAACTACAGATTTAGTCCAATTCCTATTTAGGTAGCCGATAGTCTGTTCAGTATTTTTATCAATCACTTCAAAGGACCCGGTGAAATCCAATAAATTTCGCTGCTTTATCCTGAAGAGTTCTTTGGTCCTATCTTTGTCATCGAAAATCCTCAGATCTCCTTTGATCTTCAGTGATTTCTCTTTGCAGAAACCGACAAGCTTTCTTTCACTATCTTTGATATAATATTTATTACCCATAGATAAAAATTTTTTCTCAATGATGTATTCGTCATCTTTGAAGGAAGGATCTGATTTCACGCACTATCACACTCTATACGAATTACCGAGGGCTTATAAATCTTCTTCGAACTCTTCCGCCAATTCCCGCATCCTATTGGCGCTCTCTATATATCCCGCTTCTTCAGTCCTTTCGAGCTGCTGCTTAAATCTCTCTTTTCCTCCAGCAGTATTATCGGCGTGGCAGATGATCTTCTCCTCTAAAGTCTGTGGAACGTAATCTTTTGATGGAAGGCCCTGATCTTCAGCCTCTGTTTTAGTTATGCCTCCTCCGATATGTCTTTCCACTATTTTAGCTAGTTCTTCATCCCAACCCTCTTCTCTTATCAACTCAGCTCCTTCGACACCGTGGTCTACATCGTGTGTAACCGTCCTTCCCACGTCGTGCAATAACGCTCCAGCGAGTACTAGTCCCAAGTTACCTCCGTGAGAATCTTGAAGATGTAACGCCTGGTCGAGTACGCTCATGGTGTGATTCCATAGTTCATCATCCATACCCTTCTTCCTAGCGAATCTAAAACACTCATCCGCAGTAGGTACTTTGGAATGATCGAGAACACGTTTTTCACTTTCAGAAGGAAGAACGCTCATCTCCCCACCGGTCAATCTGGTGATAGACCTGTTATTATATCTATCAAGAAAAACCGCCATTGAAGCTACCTCAGAGTGGGGTTGCGCACCGACGGCAACATTATGATCGGCTTTGTCGTAAACGCTTCTAGGAACCTTTTTTGATCCTACTATGATCAATGGATTTTCGACCTCGTTCTCCTCGAAAAAAGAATCTATATCTTTCCCATACATCGTCAGATGGATAGTTTCTCCATCCCATCCTTCTATAAGACCTTCCCAATCTTTTTTCTCCTCGACCTGAAAATCTCCGCCGAATCTATCTGCAACGTCTTCTAAAGAATTTTTGATGTCCTTATCCAAGTCCGGCATATACATCCTTTGAATACCGAACGCTCTAGCGGTCAGACCTACATGAGTGGTCATCCTTTTATCCCGGTCTGGTCGATGACCCAATCTTAAAATAGCTTCCAAATCTCTCACCAGGGTTCTTTATCTTCTTCTGAGATTTTCTCCTCATCCAAGATATCTTCTTCATCAGACTCCTCGTCAGGAACCTCAAAATCCCTCTCGAGCTGGCCTTCGGAATCACTCTCTTCCGTATCTTCGATTTCTTCCTCGGTCTCGAGGTCGGTTTCAAAAGTTCCTAACTCCCCTTCAGCAAATAATGGTAGAAGGACTCCTTTCGTTAGGGGTAGAGAGGAGGCAAAACCGAAAAGACCGCTTGGTATTATATATTGTAGAGATAGAATATCTACATAATATGCTCCATGGAAAATTAGCCATCCGAATATAGCGATCGTGATCCCTGCCAATAACCATCCAACCACGTCTGGTGCAAGGGTTATCTTGGATAGTCGGAAAAATATAGGTGAACAAAAACATGCCAAAAGAGATAAAAATGATAATAAAACGATGAAGGTATGTTCTCCATAAAGTGGGACAACTGCATAGATGAAGAAAATAATAGTGATTATTATAGCTATACCAGAGACAAGAGCGAAAGTTCCTTCTGAAAATTCTGATAAAAGATCATCTATCTCTTCCATATCCATTTTTATCATCCTTCTTTAATTTCTTCTATCCTATGTCCTTTATATTTCAATTTGACGGACCTTTTGACAAGACCCTCCAAAGTAATCCCACTATAACCTATCTTTTTGCTTATATCATTAGCAAAGGTATCCCCTTCTTCGACAGATTCCAATATCTGTTCCTCTATTTCTTCAAATTCCTCTTCATCCATCATAGCCGCATAAAGCACGTCGCTTATTTCCTCTATAGGCACGGAGGCGTCGATATGAACATCAGAATAATACGTGTGATAGGCTTTCTTAGTTTCCTTCCCGGTATGCTGCCATCTTGTCTCAACCAGATCCATCTTGTCGAAGATCTTCAAGGTTTTCTTGCCCTCATCACCATATTTCTCATCTATCTCTTCTTCTGTCTGCCAACCTTCTGCTAGATCTGTATAAACTTCTTTCTTTACATTGGTACTAACGGCTCTAAGTATGGGAACCAATTCCGTGACGTCCTTGATGACTTTAACTCGGCTCATAATTACTCTACCACCTTATTACACGATAAAATTTAATATTTTCCTATAATCTATGTTTTTCCTCGCCTAAAATTACGTTGTCGGGGGGTTAAATCCCTCTTAGCTCTTTTTATAAAGGTAGGTATGCTTTCTACATCTTTTACTTCTTTTTTTAAGAACTTTATCATCTGCTTACGGTATTCTACATCATATTTGATATCGTTCGATTCACAGGCTTTTTTAATCTTATAGCAAAGTTCACCACCGCTAGAGTCCCAATCTGTCAAGATGATAACCTTATCATGATTTTCTCTAAGCCCTTCTATGATCCTGAATATAGTCTCTCCTTTTTTGATCTTGATTATCTTGCGCTCAATACCTAGACTTCTCAAAGCCTCAAGATCCTTTCTCCCTTCAACTATAACAGGGATAGTTTCATCCTCTTTTTTGATGTCTTCGAGGATATCTATAATACCTTTCAACTCTTCCTTCAACCTCATCTATCCCCCTCAAATTTCCGGTTGATCCCGTCTATCAATTTAGTTTTATCTATACCATTAAAATATATCCTTTTACCTTTTGTAGTTTTTCCCTGAACAATCTTTATTCTCTTATTTGAAATATTTAGTATTTCTGCAAATAATTCTACAAGAGCCCGATTTGCTTCTCCCCTATGCGCCCTTTCTTTTATCGAGACTTCTAATTGATTTCGCCATGGATTCACCCCGGTGATTTCACTACTAGACGAATCTGGAGAAACACTAAGATCTAGATAAACACCATCATCACTCCCCTCGATACACTCTAACACTTCTTTTTTCTCCATTATTTTTCTCTCCTTTTGAAGGATAGTCTATCAAAATATCCTATCTACCGAGTGCTACATCAACCTACGGCAGAAATCGAATTGGTATCTTCTACAGGACCTAGGTCTTGTCCTTTTAAACCCGTTACTATCGACATCAACTTTATTTTCTTTTTACATTCATGGTCTATTCGAGCTCCGACTATAACGTTTGCTCTAGAATCAAGTTTTGAAGTCATACTGCCTACGACGTCGTTCATCTTTTTTACAGATAAACTATTAGAACCTCCAGTAAGATGGATGAGAGCTTTTTTCGCTCCTCTATAATCCGCATTGAGGAAAGGATTTCCTTCAGCATCTTTTACCACTTTTTCAGGTTCTTTACTGTGCGCTTCGCCGGTCATCAAAGTAGAATAGCTTCCTCCTCCCAGAACTGAGCGAAGGTCGTTGAAATCCAAGTTTATCAATGATTGTCTAGTTATCGTCTCTGTAACACTTTTAACAAGTCTAGAGATCACAGAATCCATCATACCAAAACCTTGATCTATCGGCACATCTGGACTGACTTCAAGGAGTTTATCGTTGTCCAGAATTATAGTTGAGTTGGCATACGATTCTATTTCATGCACTCCTCTCCATGCTATCTCTTTTCGATTACCTTCTACTGAGAAAGGGAGGGTCACGATATCAACAACCATCGCTCCACTTCTTCTAGCCATCTCAGTTATAACTGGGGTAGCTCCTGTTCCGGTGCCACCTCCTAAGCCCGTGGTTAAAAAAACCAGATCAGCATCTGAAAATAATTTTTTGAATCCACCACTAGCCGATTCGGCACACTCCTTACCAACAGAAGGATTACCGCCGGCTCCTCTTCCGCGATTCTTTGACCTCCCTATGAGCATCTTTTTATTGGCCTTTTTATTCTGGAGATGTTCTTTGTCAGTATTCACAGCTACTGTTTTAGCTCCGTAGACACCGATCCTGCTCAATCTATCTATACTATTGTTTCCACCGCCACCTACCCCTACAACATAGATGTTCAAATCAGTGGAATTTCGCTTATCCTTTTCCGTTTTTTTTCTCCTCATCATACAGCCAACCCGATATATTTTTGATACTTAATATGGCTTCATCAAAGAGTTTTTACTCTTCCTGCTCCATTACCCTCTGGTATTCTTTGATTTTCTCTCTGACATATTCTCTCACAGCCGTCCTTATTGCATCATCGACATCAACGGAATCGCCTCTCTCGACGAGGTTTTCGATCTCTCCGACCTTCTGTTTAGGAAGATCGACTGTAACTTTCGAGATATGATCTGGAGCATTCTTATTTTTGATGAATTCTTTTATCGAGGCTCTTATAGCCTCTGAGAGTGAGGAAAATGATCCCTCCTCAACTAACTCATCCAATTCATCAGCCATCTCTTCGGGTATTCTGACAGTTATACGTTTTGTGTCCGACACATTGGACCTCCTTTAGTTATTTTAGTCCGACGAATATCTAATAATCGTCAGACAAATACATAAACGTTATCTATACTTATAAATATTTCGGAATATGTCTTATATTACTTTAAAGAAATTCTAAGTTTTCAGTCCGGAGGATAGTCGGACACTAATGTATTAGAAAAAAATAGAAAAGTTAAGATTCATAGATCCAACTTTCTTCTACTCTAGTATATTCTTGGTACTCCTGTTCATCAAAAAAGATATCCAATTCACGTTCGGCACTCTCTTTAGAATCAGCAGCATGTACTATGTTCCTACTTATGTCGAGTCCGTAATCTCCTCTTATAGTTCCTGGGTTCGCATCTAGGGGGTCTGTCTCCCCTATTACATTTCTTACCATTGAGATCGCTGAATCTCCGCTGACAGCCATCGCAACAACTGGACCAGAAGTGATGTATTCCAATAAAGGCTCGTAAAAATCCTTTCCTTCGTGTTCTGCATAGTGTTCCTTTGCCTTTTCACTGTCGATACGGATCATCTTCATAGCTTCGATGCGAAGGCCTTTGTTTTCTATGCGGGAAACTACTTCTCCGATCAAACCTCTTTGGACTCCGTCAGGTTTTACCATTAAAAAAGTGGTTTCCATCTTGATACCGCCCTAATCGGTCTTCCTCTGGATCGTTTTCTTCTCCTGCTCTTCTTCCTCTTCTTGTTCTTCTTCTTCCGATCCCTTCTTACGATAAGTCTCTATAGCTTTGTCTTGAGCATATCTCCTAGTCCATTTTGTGTCCCTCGGAGTTCTATCGAGTTGAAGGAGGTTTTTTCGGCATTTATTCGAGCAGAAATGCAAAACTTTGCCCGTATTCTTTATATGCTGTTTTCCCGTTCCAGGTTCGATCGGTTCACCACAGAAGGAGCATTCTCTTCTTTCAGGCATATTTATCTCACTCCTATCTCCTTGGCTTCTCTAGCGGTTTCTCTGAGCATAAGAGTATCGCCCTTCTGTACGGGACCCATTACGTTCCTGGTTATGATCCTTCCTTCGTCTTCTCCTTTCAGGACTCTAACCTTCACTTGGGTCGCCTCGCCGGTCATACCGGTTCGGCCTACGATCTCGACAACTTCTCCCGGAATACTATCTTCTGAAGCCATTTTGAAACTCCTCTTAATTTATTTATTGTTATTTCGGTTATTTCAGATTTTCGAGTTCCTCTTTAAGGTCCTCGACCATCTGCTCGCCATCACCTGCATCCACTATAGCAACCGAAGCCGAAGGTGCATCGATTCCTGAAGCAGCGCCCAGTTCCTCTTTGGAAGGAACATAGGAGTAAGAAACTTCTTTTTCTTCACACAAGATCGGCAGATGAGCTAGTATCTCTGGAGGATTGACATCTTCCGCTAAAACGGTCAGGACCGCTTCTCCTCTCTCCACGTATTTAGTGACTTCGTTCGTGCCTTTTCTCACGTTTCCAGTATCTCTAGCTATCTCGACCGCTTCATATGTTCTATCCACAACATCGTCCGGAACCTCAAAGTTCACATAAACTTTATCTGTCATATCATTCCACCTCATTTCGGACAGGAAAACCCGTCCACACATTTCATCGGTTTGAAGTGCACCTCTCTTACTTTAGGTATGGTATAAAAAGCTTTCTGCGAAGATTTCGATTCACTATAAGTCGATTCCAGGTTTCCCAGGCTCGGCCCTTTTTGCTTTCTCAGAATCTATGTCTTCCGCCTTGACCGGTTCGATCTCAGCATCGAATTCATTTCCTAATCGGTCCTTTATCTGATCTAAAGTCGTGGTCTCGAACTCATGGTTTACATATCTATCCAAAATTTTACCTGGATTTTTTACGGCTTTCTGAGCTATCTCGCTGAGGTCTTTCTTTTTATCCGGGAATTCACCCGCTAGATCTCCCATTATAGCGGCCATATCCGGTTTTTCCATCTCTTCTAATTTCTCCTGTATAAGTTCAAAAGCTTTGAACTTCCACTCATCCGCAACGATCACCTGTATAGACCTCGGTTCCTTTTCAGTTATATTCTTGATATGGATTATATCCTCTCTAAGGTTACGATATAGATCTTCGCCTCTCTCGGCTTTTTCGTCGATCAAAGATTCTTTCGCTTCAGGCCAACCCGCTTCATTTACCAATTCATCATTGCCTAATTCTTCCCACATCTCTTCCCCGATATGAGGACTGAACGGATACAGCATCCTGACATAGGTCTCCAAGCCTCTATAGAATATCTTCGGTTTTTCGGGTGTGTCTTCGCTCTCTTCCCGATATTTCAATAGCTCGTTGAAGTAATTCTCCATCTTTTTCAATCCATCACTGATCTTGAGGTTTTCTATATCTTCGGCTATCTCACCCGAGATCCTCTGGGTCTTGGAAACTATGTACCTATCCCTCAAACTGCAACTTTCAAGATCGATATCATTTTTATCAGATACCTCTTCACTTTCCTTCACTTTATCCCATACTTTTCTTAAGAGTTCGAATTTAGATTCGACTCCTTCGTCGCTCCATTCGACCTCCCTTCTTGGATCCGCAGCGGAAAGGATGAAATATCGAGCGGTATCGGCACCATAGTCACGGATTATGTTTTCAGGATCAACTACGTTACCCTTCGACTTGGACATCTTTTCTCCATCTAAAAGTACCATGCCCTGGGTGAGGAGTCTTTTAAAAGGTTCGTCCATCTCGCACAAACCCATATCTCTTAACACTTTAACGAAGAACCTGGAGTACATGAGGTGGAGTATAGCGTGTTCAATACCTCCAATGTACTGATCGACTGGCATCCATTTTTCTACATCATCTTCGTCGAAAGGAGCCTCGTCGAAATCCGGTGAACAATACCTCAAATAGTACCATGAAGAATCGACGAAGGTGTCCATAGTATCGGTTTCCCTCTCGGCTTCTCCCCCACATTTAGGACATTCAGTTTTCAGGAAGCTTTTCTCCTGCGCTAAAGGATTACCGGCTACATCTATATCTATATCTGTGGGAAGTTCAACGGGTAGTTCCTCTTCCGGAACAGGTACTACCCCACATTCGTCACAGTACACTACTGGTATCGGAGAACCCCAATACCTCTGTCTTGAAATACCCCAATCCTTTAATCTATAGTTCACTTCTCTGGTAGCCTTACCCTTCTTCTTGAGATCGTCAATTATCTCTTCTCTCGCTTCTTCCGAATCTATACCATTATAATCTTCAGAATTGATCAGCACACCTTCGCCCTCATAGGCCTTGTCGAGATCTTCAAGCTCTTCATCTTTAGGTTCCACAACAGGTGTTATCGGAAGATCATGTTCCTGCGCAAATTCGAAATCTCTCTGGTCGTGGGCGGGAACAGCCATTATAGCGCCAGTTCCGTAGGTCTCCAAAACGAAATCCGCGATATAGATCGGTACCTTTTCTCCATTTACGGGATTGACCGCCTTTTTACCGGTGAAGATACCTTCTTTACTTTTTTGTTCTCTTTCGCTGGTCTTCAACCTCTTCGCTCTCTCGATGAATCGCTTTATATCATCATCTTCTTTCGCCAGTTCTTCTGAGAGATCATGTTCTGGAGCTAAGACCATGAAAGTGCATCCGAACAGGGTGTCCGGTCTTGTCGTGTAAACAGAGATCTCTTCATTCTCTACAGTTTCAAACAATAGTTCCGCGCCTTCACTCCTTCCGATCCAGTCTTCCTGCATCTTCTTCACTTTTGTGGGCCAATCTTTTAGCTGTTCTAAATCTTCAAGCAGCTCATCTGCATACTCGGTTATATTGAAAAACCACTGATCGAGATCCTTCTTTTCGACTAGAGATTCACATCTCCAGCATCGTCCTTTTTCGACCTGTTCGTTGGCCAGCACGGTCTCGCATTCAGAGCAGTAATTCACTTCAGCCTCTCTTTTGTAGGCAAGATCTCTCTCCAAGAACTTCAGGAAGAACCACTGATCCCACTTATAATAATCTTCCCAATGAGAGGCGACCTCGCGGTCCCAATCATAAGAAAGACCTAGAGTAGCCATCTGTTCCTTCATATCCTCTATGCATCTTTCTGTCCACTCTTCAGGACTGATATCATTATCTATAGCGGCGTTTTCTGTTGGCAACCCGAACGAATCCCATCCCATCGGATAGAGGACTTCATAGCCCTGCATCCTCCTAAACCTCGCGACAGAGTCACCTATAGAATAGTTCCTCATGTGACCCATGTGAAGAGTGCCTGAAGGATAGGGATACATCTCTAATAGGTAATACTTTGGTTTGTCCGAATCTTGCTCCGGTTTGAAGATACCGGACTCTCTCCAGCGTTTTCTCCACTTTTCTTCTGCATTTTTCAGTGTATCGATGAACGATGCCATAGTTTTTGGAGTTAAGAGGTGGTATTTTAATATTATACCCGGTAAGTTACCGATTTTAGCAGTTTATCACAAAAAAATTATAGGCTGCATCGGATAAGGATGGCGTATGAACGGCTGGTGGAACAGGTTAGCAAGGGTCGACCTATCGAAAGAGAAAGTGACTTTTGAAAGCATCGGGAAAGATATACTTAGGAATTTTATCGGAGGTAGAGGTCTCGGTGCTAGATTGCTCGTGGAAGAGATCGAACCTAATATTGATCCTCTCGGAAACAACGTTCTAGTCTTTGCTGGAGGTCCTCTTACCGGGACTTCAGTGCCCACTTCTGGAAGATTTTCCGTCTCTTCTAAGTCTCCTTTGACCGGTACAATAGCGGACTCTAACGTTGGAGGTTCGTTCGGCAGTGAATTTAAGAAAACAGGTCTCGACGCTCTCATAATTGAAGGAAGTGCTGATAAACCGACGCGGTTGAAAATCGAGGAAGAAGATATAAGTATGACCAGGAGCGAGCTCTGGGGGTCCGAGACCGGTGAATGTCTAGATGAGTTAGAAGATAAGAGTACGGTTATAGGTCCCGCCGGCGAAAACTGTGTTTTATACTCCTCCATCGTGACGAACGGTTACCGCGTTTTCGGCCGAGGGGGAATAGGGGCCGTAATGGGCAGCAAAAATCTGAAGGCGATCTCCGTGAAAGGGGCTAAAAAAGTACCGATCGCTGACAAAGAACTTCTTCGGAAACATGTGAAGAAGGCAACTTCGAAGATTTCGTCCTCTCCCGTAACTTCTAGAGGTCTCAAAAAATTCGGCACTCCTATACTGGTCAATCTTCTCGCTTGGCTGGGCATGTTCTCTAAGAAAAATTTTAGAGAAGCCGCTGAAGAAGATGAAGCCGATAACCTCTCTGGAGAAAGGATGAAAGAAGAAACGGTGGTAAAACATGAGGGATGTCATGCCTGTCCGATAAGATGTGGACTGAAAACCAAAACTAAAGACGGTAGTGGAAAAGGACCGGAGTATGAAAGCGTGTGGGCACTCGGATCGAATATCGGAAGTTTCGACCTAGAAAAGACTACAGAACTTAACTATCGCTGTAATGAATTAGGTCTAGATACTATTTCCACCGGTGGGACATTGGCCTGTGCTATGGAGATGAGTGAAGAGGGTATATGGTCAAAGATTGACGGTTTTGGAGAAGATGTGAAGAAAACATTGGATAAGATCGCCTATAGAGAAGGTGTAGGAGATGAATTAGCTGATGGCTCTAAGCGGTTATGTGAAAAGTATGGCTGCTCTTTTTCGATGACTGTTAAAGGGATGGAACTTCCCGCTTACGATCCTAGAGGAGCAGCCGGACAGGCACTTTCCTTCGCCACTTCTAATCGAGGAGGATGCCATCTCAGGGGATATATGATAGGAGAAGAGATATTTGGAGTTCCAAAGCTCTTCGACAGGTTCAAAACCAGTGGAAAAGCTCAGCTGGTCAAAAGATCTCAAGAGAGGAACGCTTATCTAGACTCGCTCATCGTCTGCAAGTTCTCCGCTTTCGCCTTAGATGAAAATTTCTATTCTAGATTCATGCAGAGTGCCACAGGAGAAGAATATACAGTGAGTGATCTGCATGGAGTCGGGGAAAGGATATATAATCTTGAGAGGTTGTTCAACGTCAAAGCAGGTTTTGAGAGAAAGGACGATCGGTTACCAGATCGTTTCGAAGAGCCATTGGAAAAAGGTGCTTCATCGGATAACGTTTTCGATATGGAATCGATGTTAAACGAGTATTACGAAGTCATGGGTTGGAACGAAAATGGAGTGCCAGAAAGGTCAACACTAGAGAGTCTTGACATCCAAATTCTCTTGTGAAAAATATTCAATCTGAAAAGCCCTTGACGAAGGCAGAAACATTCATCCCCAACACTTCATGATTATAGCCGCCTTCTAAAAGAGCGAATCTTTTATCACCGCATTTTTCTCTAGAAAAATTTTTCAACAAAGCTCCCAAACGTCTGTAATCCTCAGTTCTCAATTTTCCTCCCCAGTCACGGACATGCTGATCGAATCCTGCAGAAACACCGAGGATATCATAACCATCTGCTTCATCTAAGTATTTTTCAACTCTTTCTACATACTCGACTCTTCCGCCAGCGGTCGGATTCACTATCCTGATGTCTGAGTAATCACCTAAACAATTTATGTTTCCATCCCCAACGTGAAGATCGAAGTCCATTATGAAGGCACTCTTTATCTTTCCCGTGGTTCTCAAGTTTTCTATCGCTATAGCCATGTTGTTGAAGTAGCAGAAGCCCCAGTTGGAATCGGGCGATGCATGATGACCTGGTGGCCTTATCACACCGAACGCCGGAACACCCTCTAAAGCGGTTTCTCCAGCAACGAGTGCACCACCAGCCGAGAGCTTAGAAATTTTATAAAGATCCTCGCCTCTCTGCTTTATGCTTTGAATATGATAAGTATCGTGTACGAGCTCAAGCTCTTCTCTCATAGCTGGTCTCGGTTCACAGATCTCTAGTCCTGAGATCTCTTTGAGTTCATCGATCACGCACTCGATCCTTCCCTCTTCAGAAGCTGGATCAGAGGAGTAATTAGAATTGGTGAATTGTGGATGATATATGATTTTCATATGTATCTATAGAGACCCAATAATTCGGATTTAACACTTTCGCCTTTATCCTCAAAAGAATTATTAGCGATGCCATTTTTCTAGTGTCTAAGAAAAGCGACGAGGAGTAAAAAAGATGGAAAAAGACATATTACAAGAGATGCAGAAGTACGGACGGTTCCTTGAAAACAGAGGATTGAATCTATCTTCGCACAGCGGAAATATGAGCATCAGGAGAGGTGATCGAATATATATTAAAAGGCGAGGTGCGATGATGGGTGACCTCCAAGAAGAGGATGTAGTTGAAACGGGAATAGAAAAGGACGACAGCGGTGTTATCATCGCCTCTACCGAAGTTGGTGTTCACAGAGCCATCTACAAAGAAACTTCTTCCCTAGCGGTAGTTCATGCACATACCCCTTATGCGATCTCCCTATCTCTTGTTAGAGATGAGATCGTGCCCATCGACGACGAAGGACAGTATCATCTGAAGAAGGTCCCAGTATTGGATGTTGGGAAATCCATAGGTTCTAATGAAGTCGAAAAACGACTTCCTCCGATCCTTCAGGATTACCCCGCGGGTATCGTGAAAGGACACGGAACTTTCGCTCGTGGAGAAAATCTGGAAGAAGCTTACAACTGGATCACAGTTGTGGAGAGCATCTGTAAGGTCATATATCTCGTAGAAAACTTAGGTGGAGAGACCCAAAAGGAGGTGGAATGGTGACATTTCACTATATCGAGTTCAAAACTTATTGTCATGCTACGGAAAGCCTAGATAAAGTTGAAAATGCAGTCGAAAATCTAGCAGGCAAAGAATTAGAAATAGAGATATCAGATGCAGAGGGTTATTACGGAAATCCGATCCAGATACTAGAAGGTAAGATATCAAAGAACAGGGAGATGGACGAATTTTTTGAAAATCTGCCTGAAGAAGTTATTCAAAGGCTTAAAAAAGAAGTAGATAAAAGGATAGACGAGAGGTGCAATTTTTTCTTCCGGATCGACAAAGGCAAAGCCTACGAAGAAGAAATCGTATTGACGGACGGAGGGAACAGTATCAGAATCAGGGCCCGAGTAGAAAGCTATCCTTCTAAGAAAGAAACCGCTGTAGATAAGATGGAGGAATATCTATAGATAAATGACTCCTAGCGTTTTGAGTAGAAACATTTATTTGGGCGTTTTTCTTAAGAGTTACGAGGACAAATCATGGCAGACGTTGAAGCACTATTGGAGGAGGCGGAAACTCTTCTTAATAGATTTGAATACGAAGAAGCTTACGAGAAATTCTCGGAAATTATTGAAGAGGATCTAGACGAGAAGACGGAAGCTCAGGCTCGGTTCGGCAGAGCGGAGGCCTCTATGGGCATGAATGAAATAGAAAGCGAGGAAATATTGGAGGACTACGAAAAGGCAATAGAATTGAATGATAATCCCTTCTATAGACAGTCGGCAGGCGGATTCTGTATCGATATAGGAAAGTTTGAGAAGGCGGAGGAACACTATAGGAAAGCTGCTGAGTTAGATCCCGACAATAAGCACCACTATCTTTCCGATCTCGCTGTAGGCTACAGGTTTAAGGCCCCGATCATGATGGAAGAATACGTTGAACAGGTAGGTGAAGAAATAATCCTCAGAAAATCCCTAAATTATATGCTAGAGGCTCTAGAGATTGACGAGGAAAAAGCTGTCGATATATTATCATAATCACACAAACTTTATATCGAACCGGATTACCTACAGGGATGTGAAAAACGATGTTCTGTCCAGATTGTGGCGCATTGATGAAGCCTTCAGATAATGAATGGGTATGCAAAAAATGTGGACTGACGAAAAAGAAAGACGAGGAAGATAATAACATCGTCAGTTCTGAGAAAGAAGAGCAGGAAACGGTAGTTGTCGAGGAAGAACTAGATACCCTCCCAAAAACGAAAGTGAGATGCCCGAATTGCGATAACAATGAGGCTTTCTGGCGGTTAGAACAAACGAGAGCTGCAGATGAACCTGAAACCAGGATATACAGATGTACTGAATGTAACAACACTTGGAGAGAATATTGAATAGTCGATGAAGAGGGGGAGACGGTAAGATGTTCGAAATAGGACGGATAAGGTTCAGACCACTTACCAGAGAAGACCTTTCTTTTTTAGAAAAATGGGAAAACACTTTTCGAGTTACACTTTTTGCCCGGGCACAACCTTTAGTTTTCAAAAATACTCAAGATATAAAAAATGAATTTGAAGAGTATATGGAAAACGATGATAAACAGCAGTTCATAGTTGAGAAGAAAGAAAATGATAAAAAGATCGGAATAGCGACTTACAAAGACAGGTCAAACAGTGTTAAAAATGCAAATTTAGGGACCTACATCGGAGAACCGGAAGAATGGAATAAGGGCATAGGAAGGGAGATAACGCTAGGATTGTGCGAGATGCTATTTTTCCAAAAAAATTATGATCGATTGAGCGCTCGAAGCGCTTCATTCAATAAGAGGGCACAGACTGTCCTTAAAGATGTTGGTTTCAAGGAGAGCGGAAGAGCCCGAAAGAGCGGGTATGTGTTCGGTAAAAGAATCGATTGGGTCATGTTCGATCTTTTGAGGGAAGAATATATGCCAGAAAGGCAGGAACTCTTAGAAGAGATACTGGGTGAAATAAAAGAGGAATACATAAAAAATACCTGTAAAATCAGGATTTGATGCACAAAGAAAAGAAAAAATTATAGGGTAAGTTCGTAATCATGTTTTGAAAAACATGACAGATCCCACATCACTGACTTTTAAACAGAAAATCCTGCTGTATCTAAGAGATTACCAACATCAAGACGAAAGAGAAGAAAAACAAGAAGACGTCACCCAAAAGGGCATATCCCAAAAAGTAGGGATCTCAAGGACTCATCTATCAAGGGTTCT
>JAZKSP010000111.1:0-5105 GCA_036626005.1 Thermoplasmatota archaeon
TATGTATCTTATCTCGAAAAGCCTTGATATCGAAGGTGATGGAATCCGCGATTTCGATCACCCGGTTTAATGAGCTAGAGGTCATGAAGCCGTTGGTATCATAATTGATCTTTACATCTGAATCTAGTTTCTTAGTCTCCTCCACCACCCTTTCTACATAAGGCAGACTCGGCGTTGGGGATCCGCCGCTGAAGAAGATCCTGTCGGCTCCGATCATATCGCCTCTCCTGGAATTGATCTTCGATACAGCTTCCTCGGCGAGTTCCTCGGGCTTTATGTAACCTCTAACTCTAGTATTCTGTTCAGGAAAGTGAGCTATACCCCAGTTCTGACAGTTCAAGCATCTGAAGTTACATCCAGCCATGAAAACGGTATAGCTCTGTGGAGGTGCGGGATGAAGAGTTGTAGAAGCGACCTTCGGCTCCTCCATCATACATACGCCCGATTCGCCCTCGAGCCTGTTCACTCCACACCTCCATTCGCAGAGTTCACAGTTCTTCAATCCGCTCAAGAACTCATCGGTCATGCATAGAAAAGATAGGATAGGTAAAGGATAATAATCTTACCATCTTAGGACCATCAATCCCCGATACCTGTCCTCACTTGGCCCTCGGGCTCATATTTGCCCTCACTCTCCACCTGAACGGATAACCTGTCTGAGTACTGGTTTTTCAAATTATCCAGCAGCCACCATTCGTTCATACCGGTGAGCTCTACGGAGATATCGATCTGGGTTTCGGGACTCCCTCTGTAACTTACTTCTATCGTGCTAGTATAGTTGTAACTATAACATTTATCAGCTTCAGTATCATTCGAAGGATCACATCCTTCTTCAGTAAAGTTGGCTTCTGGATCCAGCATCGGTTCTTTTTCTATTGGATCGTAAGTACTTATTTCGTCATCAGTTTCCACGCTCAAATGAAGAGTAGAGGTAGAATTCGCGGATATTTTGTCAGCTGAAATAGTTAAATTGTTTTCCTCTTCGTCTATTCCGGTTTCCACTATGTTCCAACCACCCACATGTGAGAAACTACCCCCGCTTAAATCGGCAGGAAATGGAACCGTAAGATTCACATCCTGTAGATCGCCGTCTGTCTCGATCGTCACTTCGTATTCATACTCGCTAGTCATAGTGAATTCTTTCATGTAATAACCGCCGCCATAGAGAACCGCAACTAAAAGCATCAAAGGCAATATGATAGTTACCAGAAGCTTGATCCCTGAATCCATATTTCTCTTGACCTCAGGTTTCTATACAGTATCTATTTAATAAATATTTTCAAATGTCTTGAAAAGGCTATCTCATAAGATTCAATAGTTCAGATACACCGTTTTGCTTATCGTATAGAATTCAAGACCCGCATCACCCTGTTCTCTCCATGTTTCGCTGGATGAGGCTTTCAATCCTCCGAAAGGCACGTGAAGTTCAAGACCAGTGGTTTTTTCGTTGATCTTCACCACTCCCGACTCGATATCTTCCACAAAATGGTGAGCCTTCGATAGATCTTCAGTAACTATACTCGCGGATAAGCCGTAATCGACGTCGTTAGCTATACTGACCGCTTCTTCATAGTCTTCGGCTTCGATCACCGCAACTACAGGGCCGAATATCTCCTCACGCGCTATCTTCATTTCGGGATCAACATCTCTGAAGACGGTCGGCTCGACAAAATAGCCTTTAGAATACTCCCCTTCTTTCAAAGCTTTACCGCCGCAGACGAGCTGAGCTCCTTCTTGCTTCCCGATTTCGATATACCCGAGTGTGCTATTCAATTCCTCCTCACTGACCTGCGGCCCCATATCTGGATCTTCCATACCCGGTCCGATCTCGATCGAAGATGCTTTTCTCTCCAGTTCCTCCACAAACTCATCGTATATCTCTTCATGGACAATAGCTCTCGAAGTAGCGGTGCAGGCCTGTCCCGTGACTCCGAACACTCCGTTTTTGACCATCTCCGCCGCCTTTTCTATCTCGGCATCTTTCATGATAAGCATCGGATTCTTTCCTCCCATCTCCGTCTGAACCCTTTTACCGCTCTCTGTCGCTTTTTTGCATACCAGTTCTCCCACTTTTCGACTCCCGGTGAACGAAATCGCGTCTATATCTTCATGACCGGTCATCGCCTTACCGACGGTTGAACCGGAACCGGTCACGAAATTCACCACCCCAGTAGGAATACCAGCGTCATCCAAACATTCTACCAATTTTTTGCAGACGTTCAGAGCTAGTGAGGCGGGTTTGATAACAACCGTATTCCCTGCGGCGAGAGCCGGGGCCATCTTCCAGGCAGGTATAGCTATGGGATAATTCCAAGGGGTTATCAGACCAACGACTCCAAGCGGCTCTTTGATGGTGTATAAACCACGTTCTCGTTCGGTAGAAGCCTTTATCTCGCCTCCCAATTCTCTCGCTTTCTCCGCATAATAATAGAATATGTCTATAGCTCTCTGTACTTCTCCCGATGCTTCGGAGATCGTTTTTCCTTCCTCTCTACTGAGGGTCTCTGTCAACTCTTCCTTCCGCTCCTCCATGAGAGAAGCGGCTTTCCTCAGCAATTTCCCGCGTTCTGGTCCAGAAAAGTTCTCCCATTGCTCTTGAGATCCTAAGGCCGCCTTTACCGCCCTATCCAGGTCTTTCTTCGTAGAACTCTGAAAAAGGCATATCTCATCCTCTACATCCGCGGGATTCCTGACCTCAAAAGTATCTCCTTTTTCCGACTCAACCCATTCACCGTCTATGAAGTTCAGATTGACCTCCAACTTTTCATCCATGAATATTTCCTCCTAAGAAGTGCTAGTAAACTTTAGATTATTGAGATTTTTCCTTAATTCATCGTTATATCATGACAATCTTTAAATGTAGGCGTCCGAAGTCCCTCGAAATGATGTACCCTGCGATCGGATTTGATAAAAAGATACAAGAAAGATTCCAGGGAGACTGGGAGAAGGTCTTCGATGTAGCCGTATATCTATCGAAAGCCATAAGGAAGCAGATAGAAAGGCCTTACATCCTGTCCCAGATCGATGGTTGGCAATCAAATGAAAAAGAAATGGGGATCGATCTAGAGAAGATAATCGAAGAAAGAGCGGTGACGGAAGAGGAACTTGAGAAGGAAAAGGAAGGACTCACGACAGAACGAGAAAAACTGCGGAACTCTTTGGATGCTACGGTCGATAGTTTCGATAAAAAGTCTAGGGTCGTGCAGGCTCTGACCTCGATATGGAAGAAGATAATCAATGGGTCGAAAGCTCTCAGAACTATACGAAACTTTGGAAGGAAAATTTACCAAAAGTTGATCCAACGGATACTTCCCTTCGACTTTGACAGCGAAGGTCTTTTCGAAAAAAACAATAGGGATGAGACTACTTTTCTCAACACTAGATTGATAAAAGCTCTTAACGAAGATCTAAAGAAAAATATGAGGAAAATAATACAAAAGGAACTAAGATGATAGACCTCATTTTGCTTTTTGCCTTAGCGGCGTCCATCTTCATGGGTATCTCCATAGGAGCATCTTCGGTTCCCCCAGCATTTGGACCCGTATCATCTTCCGGAGCCTCTGGCATCTTGAAGTCCGCTCTTATCGCTGGGATCGCAGCGAGTTTAGGAGCGATAATCCAGGGAGGAAGCGTGACTAACACTATAGGATCCGGGATAATCTTCGGTGAGATACAGGAACTTCAGGCTTTTTCTATACTTTTTATCGCCTCCATTTTGGTTATAGGGAGCGTGATAACGAAGTATCCAATGCCGACAGCTTTCACCGTTGTTGGCGCTGTGGTAGGGAGCGCCTTCAGTTTCGGAAACGGGGTACAGTGGTCTTCTCTACGCGATATAGTCGGTTACTGGCTAATCATCCCATTTCTAGCTATCGGCATAAGTTACTCCCTCGCTAAAGTATTGAGATATTATCTATCTAAGAAAAAATCGAAGAAAAGCATAAGATACCTAACGCTCTCTATGGGACTCCTTGTCGCTTACACGTCGGGAGCTAATTCTGTAGGTCTAGCTGTAGGTCCCTTGAGCTCCGTCGGTTTTCCCATCATCCTACTGTTGATAATAGGAAGCGTGTCCATCTTGGTAGGAGCTTGGACTTTCTCGCCTAAGATAATAGATGCGGTTTCCTTTGAATATTCCAACGTAGGCCCTAGGAGGTCCGCCGCTGCATTAGGTACAGCTGCACTGCTTGCAGAGATAGGCATCTTGCTCGGTATACCCATATCCTTCAGTGAGGCGATAATAGCCTCGGTGATCGGCAGCGGACTGGTGGTTGGAAAAGCAAACATAGGTAAACGGAAGATAGCGTTCACCACCGGGGGCTGGATAGGAGCTTTCTTTTTATCCGGGATACTTACCTTTCTCCTGGGCACCGTTTTACAGTATGTGGTTGGTTAAAAAAGATATAAGAGAAGGGGTTTTACACTACTCTTTATCTTTTACCTCTATTTTGAAGATCAAAGTTTTTCCAGCTAAAGGATGGTCCCCTTCTTCACCGTAAGCTTTCTCGGGAGGGATCTCTACCTCCTTCTCTTCCCCCACTTCCATCCCTTTTACACCTTCTTCGAATCCTTGGATAAGATCGTCTTTCCCTACTTTAAATTTTAGAGGTTCGTAATCTCTGCTCTCGTCGTAAAACTCAGATTCCTTGGCCAACTCCTCTTTAGAAGAATCGAATATTGACCCGTCTTTCAATTTGCCCGTGTAGTCCACTCTCACAGTGTCTCCTTCTTTTACCGCCATTTTCATTCCTCTAAATGATAGATATTATTGCCTAAGTTAAAGTTGTTTGCATCTTTTGCTATGAGAAAGTTTTAAAATAACTCTAGAACTATCATTAGATAGATCAAGATGAGAACTATAAAATTGAAACTGAATGGATGGGAAAAATCCATCACATTCTCAGCATCCCACATTCTACCTGGTCATAAGAAGTGTGGAAGGATACACGGTCACAACTACGCCATACACGTTAGAATCTCTGGTGAACCGAGCGAGAGTGGGGTAGTCTATGACTTTTTACCGATCAAGGAAAAATTGAGGGAAATAGCTGATCGACTCGATCACAGGATGTTGATCGCCTCGGGCATGGAAGGGCTTGAACAGG
>JAZKSP010000014.1:0-24145 GCA_036626005.1 Thermoplasmatota archaeon
CGTCTACCGTTTCTCTATCCACTCTGTTGTCTAGGTTCCTAGGAGTCATCGGATCAGGATACTCGCGGAATTCACAGATAGTAGTATGATTTTGGACTATCTTATTGAATATGAAGTTCAGAAGTTCATTTTCCTCTTTTAGTGATTCAGTGACCGCATCCGCAGCGGCCTTCCTCTTTTCTCTATCATCTTCATAGAGTACAGATAGAGCTTGGGTGAGCACCATTTCATAACTTTCACCTTCAACCTCGAATTCGACCGTTATATCTCCGACGGTCTGATCAAATAACCGTTTGAAAGCTTCTTTTCCGGTATTCTGGAGAGATTCGATGATCTGCTCCTCTTTTTCCGACAACATGTAAGGAGTATATCGTCTCCAGTTGTTTAGATAGCTCTCGTAATGCTCTAGTTCATCGCTCTCCATGTATTTTTTCGACTCTTCGTCGGATAAAGACTGCCATTCTAGTTCGAAGAAAATCAATTTATTGTTGACCTCGCTCTTCTTTTGTTCTACTTTTTGAAGCAGAGCTCCTCGATCAGGGTCTTGAGTATCCATAGCGTGATACAGAGAAGCGAAAGAAGATATCTTGTTTATAGATTCGAAAATGTCTTCATATTCTTTCATCGCCTCTTTAAATTCTCTTAAAGAAAGTTCATCCTTTTCTAACTTACCCTTGTACTTTTCCCTAAACTTTTCCGCTTTTTGGATAGTTTCCTCGATATCTTGCTCCAAATCAGGATCTTCCGGTCCTTCATAGAGATCCGATAAATCCCATTCAACACCATCAGCGCTGGTCGATTTAGTCGAAGTCATCTTGTCACAGAAAGAGATATAGGATGTTAGAAATAAAGTTTTTTATCTTATTTGATGTGAAGATTTATAACGTTAAAGGGGTATTATACATATATATCATGAACATCATGAAAAGGAAAAAGTTGATTATTCTAAGAGTATTGAGAAAATGATAGACCGAGGATGGAAACATGGAATTAGAAAAAGAATTTGAGATTGGTATGACTTATCTTCTAGAAACTAAAGATGAAGTCTCTTCGTTTGAAGTTTTTCGTTCACTCACTAGGGATAGATCGGGATTTTGCATAACGAGAAAAAATCCCGCTAATATCAAAGAAAAGTACAACCTCGACAATATTAGATTCGGTCATCTTTCTACTTCCGGTGAGCGAACTGCTATAGGTCCGGATGAACTTGATTTACTAGGTCTCACTATAAAAAGATTCATATCTGAAGAGGAAGGAATCGTACTCCTAGACGGTATAGATTACTTGTTATCTAAAAATGATAGTTCTGAAGTTATTCGTTTCATCCAATCTATTCAAGATCGGATTAGCGGAGGGCCGGGTACAGTTTTGATAGTTCTGAATTCATCTAAGCTCGAAGAAAGAGATATGCGAATATTGAAAAACAGACTTAACTTAGAGATCATAAGCTTAAAGGACACTGGGAGAGAAGGAAAAGAAAAAACTCCCGATGACCAGGGAGAACATCTGGTCACTCAAGTTAGGAGTATGATGGAATTCCTGAAAGAACAGGAGCACTCTATAGAAAAGGAGGAAGCCCAAATAAATCAAAAAGAAATGCCTAAAGTTTCGATCTCTAAAGAACTTGAATCACTAAAAGAAGAGGTTGAAGCTTTAAGGGAAGAAAACAGAGCTCTAAAAGCCGAGTTAGAAAAGGTCAAGAAAGAAAGAGAAGAAAAAGGAAAAGGCGAAGTCTTCGAAGAAGAGATAGTAGATGAAGTGGTAGCAACCGTAGAGGAAGAAAAAAAGGATATCAGAGAGCAAATGGAAAAAATCGAGGAAGAAAAAGAGAGAAAATCACAGCAGGAAGAACTACAACCTGCTATGATGGAAACACTCCAGAAATTGGAAGATGAAGTTGGTTCTTTAAGGGACGAAGTAAAGTCGATAAAAAAAGAATCTTCTGAAAAAGACATGCAAAAGATAGGAGAAGAAGATATCCAAAAAGAAAGTAAAGAAAGACCTGAAATAATCGATTCTGAAACTACATCTGAGACGCCTGTTAAAGATATACAGGAAGAGGAAGAAGATATTCAGGAAGAGGAAGACATGGATACAATCGGTTCTGAAACTACATCTGAGACGCCTGTTAAAGATATACAGGAAGAAGAAGATACGGATACAATCAGTTCTGAAACTACATCAGAGGAAGAGGCGACAGAAGGTGAAGTGATCCAAGAACCCAAACTGGAGGACGAACGATCATCTAAAGAGAAAGAGTCCACCGAAAAGGTCGAACAAGAGGCATTAGAGGAAGGTAAGAAAGAAGATGTTGATGAAAGGATTATATATGAAGAAAATAAAATAATATTGAAATCCGATTCTAAGTTCGAAGAGGACATCGAATCAGATGGCGATATCGAAGTCCAGAAAGACGTTATGTTGAAGGGATCTTTGAAATCTGAAAAGGATTTAACCATCAACGAGAACACGACGATACAAGGGGAGGTAGTATCCGATTCGGGGGATGTAAAGATAGGAAAAGACTGTAAGATTACTGGAGAAATAACTGGAAGAAAAGTTTCGATCTCTGAGCGAAGCAAAGTAGAAGATATAAGTGCCAAAGAGGAAGTAGTATTGGAAAACAATACGAGAGTTAGAAATATCATATGTAGAGAAGATGTGAAGATCTTTGAAAACGTTGAGATCGATGGAGGCATAGACTATGGCGGTCAATTGGACCTGAACGGAGAATATATAAACATAAGAGGACGTATAAGACCTGTAGATAAGGATGAAGAAGTAGTGAAAGAAAAATGGGTCTAATTAGACCCCTGAAAATGCTTAAGATTCCATTAAAGAACCTTTTTTTCCAATCTCTCTATAGTCGCAAAAATATTCTCGATACCATCCTCGGTAAGTCCGATTAACGGGCGGAGCGTCATCATATCATATTCTTTCCTCGAATAGTCTCCTAGTCTTTCACCCAATACAATTGCCTGAACATCTTTCGGGGTTTCCATAGAAAGAATTTCTTCAAAACTCTCAATCCCTATCTTTTTGAGATTCGGATCCCATCTATTCAATCTCTCAGCCCACTTTTTATCTTTGATAAAAGCATAAGGTCGTGCCCCTCTTTTCATCATCATCCACGCGGCTAGAAAATCGTATCTATCTTCAATATAAGCTGCAACTTTACCCTGTGAACTCAACGGTAACCCTCTAGGGCCCTCTTCTATCGCTCTGAATACATAAGCACGGTCATGTCTAACCTCAACACGAAATTCATTTTCTGGATCATCAAGATCGACCTCTAGATCCGGATTCTCATCTAAAATCAAACTCCCGACCTGATCTTCAACATCCTGACTGCCATAATCGTGTTGGCCCGTTCTCCGAGCTCTAACAGCAAAGGTCCCAGAAATATCTTTTGCGAATTTTTTCGCCTCCTCCTTGATATCTTTAAGATCAGAACTCAACTCCTTGACTCGACTGTAAGAAACTATACCGAAGATCCTAGAAAATAGAAAGGAATTTTCATTTTGGGTATAGGCAAATATCCTACCTAACCCCTTTTTTTCTGTGATAACCTCTTTATTCATTGAAAGAAAGGTTCTTTCTATATTATCTATCAAAATATCTTCAAAATGTTTTCTGATTTTGGAACTTTTTGTTCCTATCTCACCATACCGAAGTAGATGGGGTTTCAGATCCTCTCTGTATTTTCCACTTTCACCAGCTACCATGATGAGTCAACTCTTCAGCGTTCATCTTTTCCGGTTTTTTGGCTTCACGTTCGGAATGTGCTATCGGCATAAGAGCGACAGGTCTAACCCCCTCTGGAATATTGAACTGTTCTGAGACCTTATCTTCATCAAAAGCTCCTATCCAACATGAGCTATACCCCATGTCAACTACTGCTAAAAGCATGTTCTCTATCGCGGCTGTAGCGTCCTGTATAGAATAAAGTTTTCTTCCTCTCTCATCGTACCTTTCGGCTGATCTTTCTTGGTTCGCACAGATAACTAGAACCCATGGAGCGTCACCTATGAAGGACTGCCCATATGCGTTCTCTACCAACTTCTCTTTTTCCTCTTCATCCCCTACGATTATGAAATCTCTTGCCTGTCGATTACCCCCTGATGGAGCCATATGACCGATCCTTATTATCTCTTCGATATCTTCTTTCGGTATCTCACCTTCAGCATAAGATCTTACACTCCTCCTCTTTTTAACCACTTCTTTAAATTCCATATTTCAAACCTCCAAAGAGGTTATCTTTTCTACAAATTCGGCCATCCACTCACCGTAGTAACTGCACTGTTTGAGTTCTTCTTCATCCGGTTCACCTACGACAACAGGACCGTAATGATCTCCTTTCGGCATCCCTTTAACTATCATACCATGTATTAACAGAGATTCTAACAGAGCAATTATCGTCGTTTCGTTTCCACCAGCAGTATTTGCACTTGACGTGAATGCCCCTCCAACTATGCCATCTAAGTCTCCATGATGTGTAATACTTTCATCCAAAAATTCCTTTATCTCAGCGCTAGGAAGGCCGTAATAGGTTGGAGAACCGAGTATGACACAGTCGTAGTCCGGTAATGCTCCGATTTCAACTTCATCTACGGATTTTAAATCGACTTCAACATCCGTTTCACTATTTTCAGCCCCCTTCGATATACGTTCAGCCATTTTTTCTGTAGTACCACCTTTTGAATAATAGCATATCAACATCTTGGACATCTTATCATTTAAGTATTAAAATCCTTGTTTAATATCTTTTGGTGAAAAGGAGAGAGGTGACATTCCTCACCCACCAAACCTGACGGTTTCTTAGGAATGAAATTCCTAATCTTCCTCACTCATGTTGCGGATTGAAAGGGGCTTCCGACCGTTTTAGCATAGGTTACCACCTACCTCAACGTTGATGTATGGCTGAACTTTTTCGTGCTCTTTCTTGAGGACTTCTAATTTGCCTTTGTTGGACTTGACGATTCTACAGATTATGGTTTTTTAGTTTCCATCCAAGTCTAAAATCCTTTCTGTGCATAGACGTTTTTATAAGGGAGGACAGCTAAAGTAGACTTATAACATCTCCAATTCATCACCCACCAATCCGCAGTGATAACGAGCATTAAGAGGAAGACAATCCTCGCTAAATCAAATATTTAGGAAGGATACTTGTCGGGTAAAGTGTTAATGTCAATCGATCTCTTTGTATCCCTTCTCTAAAGCCTCTATATTGAGTTCCTTGTACTTCTCGGGAAATTCTTCTCTTACGGTTTTTTTCAAAGCGTTTATGTCAATCTTATCAGCCACACCGGCAAGAGAACCCAGCAAGACCACGTTTGCGGCTTTTGATGTGGATATATCCTCAGCTATATTCCCTGCGGGTACTTCATAAACGGATCCAAAAATATCAGGGACGTTCTCTACTCTAGAACTGTCTACGATAAGCGCATCTACTTTTTTAGCGGTATCTTCCCACTCGTCCAATGTATCCTGATACATCACCAAAAGATAGTTAGGTATATCGATTACCAATTCATCGAGCACATCTTCATCGGCGATCACGTCCGAATAGGCTATACCGCTTCTAACCGCCGCGGAGTATGACCTCTGTTGAGCTACGTGATATCCCTGCTCTATGGACAACGACCTTCCGAGGACAGTTCCAGCTCTTACAGTACCCTGTCCAGCCCATCCTCCGATCCTGATCTTTATCATCTCAAGTCACCTCCAGCTTCGTCGATCTGTCTGTATATCTGCTCCGTAAGCTCAGGTTTATCTACATCCGATAGTGTTCCGACAAACAGCTTATCACTCTCTTTGTCCTTACTTGTATTCTCTTTATACCATTCCAGCATCTCTAGTCCGTCCATTCCCTCCTTTTTGCCTTTCCTCGTAGGACACTGGGTTAAGATCTCAATAAAGGAGAAACCATCCGTATCTATGGCCTTTTTGAGTTCTTCTATTAGATCTTCCATGTGATAAGTCGTCCATCTTGCTACATGTCCAGCTCCCGCTGCTTTCACGACTTCTGCGGCTTCAAAACTCGATGAGGGATTTCCATATGGGGTAGTGAGAGTTTCTTCGTCATGTTCTGTGGTAGGAGCTACCTGCCCTCCGGTCATAGCATATAGACCGTTATTTATCATCAACACATTCATATCTATATTGTTTCTAGCACCGTGGAGTAGATGGTTTCCACCGATACCGGCACAATCACCATCTCCAGAGACTACCATAACTTCTAAATCCTTATCTCCGATCTTCACTCCGGTCGCGTAAGCTATTGCCCTTCCATGGGTCGTATGAAGAGTATCCACTCTCCAATGTGGTGAGGGTATCCATGCAGCACAGCCTATACCGCTGACCGCCACGATGTCTTCCTTTGATACTTCGCTCTCCTCGACCGCTCTAGACATAGAATTTAAAACCATACCTCCACCGCAGCCTGGACAGAAGGGTGAAGGATGTCTCCTGATATATTTTCCTTTAATATCTTTAGCTTTTATCATCCGATCACCTCCTCTATTTTACCGTAGATCTTATCGATCGTGGGGAGAGAATTCAATCTATCATAGATATGTAAATTTTCAGAAGGAACCGCTCGTTCGACTTCCATCCTGTAACCTCTAAGAGACAGTTCAGCGAGTAAAACCTCTGAATCTTCTGCTATCTCTCTCAATCTTTTCTCTGGACTGGGCCACATCACTTTCGGTCTGAAAAATCCTACATCGAGATCGTTTTTCCTCGCTTTTTTGACCGCGCCTCTAGCCAGTCTAGACATCGAACCATAAGAGACAACCACAAGATCGGCATCTCCCACGTTTCTCTCCTCCCAATCCTCTATCTCCTCTCGGTTATCTTCTATCTTAGAAACTAGTCTTCTAGCCAATCGATCCTGTGTTTCAAAGCTTGAGGTATCTCTCGTGCCGTCTCCTAGATGAGTAGAGCCAGTAACTAGTAATTCTTCTCCCTCTCCGAAATCTGGCATCGGTGGAACGTGGTCTTCTCTATCAGTATCGAAGTACTCATTCTCATCACTTTCCGGTCTCCGTCTTTCTATAGTCTCTACTTCGTCTCGAATATGCACTTTTTCTCTCATATGACCAACGCCAGCGTCTGCCAATAGTACAACTGGAACCCTGTACTTTTCAGCAAGGTTGAAAGCTTTAATAGTAAAATCGAACATCTCCTGACCCGAATTAGGCGAAAGCGCGATTATTTCATAGTCTCCCTGACTTCCAAAACGGGCCTGCATAACGTCACCTGTACCCGGTTTGGTAGCTTGCCCCGTCGATGGACCTGCTCTCTGCACATTTACGATAACACAGGGGGTCTCCGTCATTACGGCATAACCAAGATTCTCCTGCATCAAAGAAAAACCAGGTCCTGAAGTGGCTGTCATGGACTTCAAACCGGTCCATGAGGCCCCTATTATCGAAGAGATGCTAGCTATTTCATCTTCCATCTGGACGAATCGTCCACCCTCCTTCGGCAGTTCCTCGGATAGATGATTCATCACTTCAGAAGCAGGAGTGATAGGATAGCCGGCGTAAAAACCACATCCGGCTCTCAAGGCACCTTCAGCACAGGCGATATTCCCCTCCATGAAGTATTCTCCAGGTTCCTTCATTTCTCTTCCACCTCGATTGCAAAGTCTGGACAATATAGTTCGCATCTCCTGCAAACTATACATTCATCTTTAGCTACTACCTCTGGAAAATAATTGCCGTACTGGTTTAGGTCTTCTGATTCAGCCAGAACGTCCTTCGGACAAAATTTTATACAAATACCACAACCAGTACAAAGTTCCCTATCGATCTCTATATCAACATCCTTAGACATCCTATCAAATAAACCAAAAACCTGATAGATATAAACCTTTCCGATTTTTCAATCGGAAAATCAGGAAGGGGGCCATTTATCACTTTGGATCAGTTTTTTTTGCTGTTGAACACGTGATGATTTGGGATCGCTCTTAGTTCCACATCTTTTACATCTAAGTTTTCCTTCTTTAGTATACTCCGCTTTGTTATAACCACAGCTTTGACAAACGTAACCGATAGTCACTCCGGCAGTGTGGTCTTTTACTTCTTGTTCTTTCTCAAGTTCTTTTTTTTCTTTTTCGACTTCTCTTTCTTGGTCTTCCCTGACCCAGTGATTAAATTTTGTAATATATTCGTATGTGTAATATACACCAAGAGCCATCCAAAATAATGTCATCAAGGAGAGGATCATATTGAGATTTTGTATCTCCAATAACATCTGTGGGACAGATCTATAGTCCCAAACGAAATGTACCAAAATAGCAGAGTGCAGACCGTCTTTCACGAATAGATACCCGATGAAGATACCTGCTGGTAGGACTTGAATCACTTTAAGCGGATCCCATCCCCAACCCGGAAGATGTGCCACTGCAAAGATAATTGTAGATATTATCACCAATATGACAGAATAACGCTTATCAAAGCCGAATCCACCTAGTAGATATCTCTTAAAATTCTTCTTCCCTTTAATCAAGGCATAAATTACCATAGGTATGCCTATATAAGCTATTCTAACTATTATCTCCTCCCACACCGCTGCCTGTGTAAGGCTAAAAACTTTCTCCCAAACTGGGCTTTCAAGGAATCTTTCAGGGGTTTCTATTCCTTTTCCAACCAACTGTAATATTATGATATAAACGGTGCTGAGAAACAGTAGAGCAGTAAAGACTGTCACCAGTCTCAATATCGGAGAGGATGTTGCACTTCCATTTTTATCAAGTTTTTTAAATTTTCCTCTAAAGACATCTTTTAGGTATGATATAAGATCCTCCCAACCCATGTAAAAGATGACAGCATAAGATAACAGTATAGAACCCACTAAGAACAGATAATAGATGCCAAAAGTATAGCCGCCTATCTCTGCGATGCCAAAGCCTAAGGGGATTAAGATAAATAGCATAGTTTCACTAGTAAGAGTTTCTGGTAAAACCAAATCGATAGAAAAAAGCATCATAGAGATACTGAATACAAGATAACCTAGAAACAAAACAAGGGCTACCGAAGTGAGTAAAGCTTTTAATTTACTTTTTGTATCTGTTCTATCGTTCCTTTTAGTCGGAATAGTGTAACCACAGTTAGGGCACCTTCCGTCACTCATTTTCGATTTACATCGTGGACATTCCATCGGTTTCCCATTATAAAGGTATGTATAAATGGTTTGCCTTTCGATGAGAGATAAAATTTTTTTACTAGAAAAAGAAAAAGATAAAGGGTTTTACTATCACTTTTTGACCGCTGTCGGAACTATCTTTTCAAGTTCTCCTTCCTCTACTTTCTCTTCCAGCTGATCTCTCAATTTGAACTTCTGGACTTTACCTCTGCCCGAAACGGGTAAACTGTCTGTAACCGTAACATATCTTGGGACTTTAGCGCTAGCGATCTCTCCGTAGACGAAGTCGACAACATCCTGCGGAGTCATGTCAGAACCTTCGGTTGGGACTACCGCTGCCGCGACCACTTCTCCTAACTCATCGTCCGGAACACCGACCACCGCGACTTCCTGGATCTCATCGTTCTCTATCAGGTACTCTTCTATCTCCCTGGGATAGACGTTCAATCCTCCGACGATTACCATGTCCTTCTTTCTACCGACGATCTCTACATAACCTCTCTTGTCCATCTCCGCCAAGTCGCCAGAATGCAGCCAGCCATCTTCAATAGCGTTTTCTGTGGCTTCCGGCTTGTTGTAGTAACCTTTCATCACGTTGTAACCTTTGACCAATAGCTCTCCAGTTTCACCTGTTTCTACTTCCTTACCTTGATCGTCCACTATCTTGACATCTTGATCGGGCATCACTGTTCCTACTGTTTCAACTCTGTCCTCGACTGAATCATCCATCCTTGTCATAGTGACTCCTGGAGATGCTTCTGTCAGTCCGTAAGTTATGAGAACATTGCATCCCATGTCGTCTATCACTGACTTCATCGTCTCCACAGGACAGCTAGAACCAGCCATGATACCAGTCCTGAGACTGCTAGTATCATAATCTTCTTCTTTTAGGACCTCGAGCTGTCTGATGAACATCGTCGGAACACCGTGGATCATGGTAGCTTTTTCCTCGTCTACCAACTCTAGTGCTTTATGTGGCTCGAATTCGACCAGTGGAATCATAGTTCCTCCAAAAACGGTCATAAGGGTGATACTCATCACATTGCCGAAGCAGTGAGTGAAAGGTACGGGTATCACCAATTTGTCTTCTTCACTAGTCTCTAATATCTCGCCCTGATCGTGTGCGTTCTTGACTATCTGGTAATGGGACAGCATCACTCCTTTTGGTTTACCTGTAGTACCTGAAGTGTAAAGGATGAAAGTGACATCATCGGGTTCAGTTTCCTCTTTTCTCTTCAGGTATTCGTCATCATCTCTCCAATCATTCCCTTCTTCGTAAGCTTCGTCGAATGTAAAAGACTCGAACTCATCACTTCCGCCATCGATCATCACGAGCGTTTCTAATTTATCCAATTCGGATTTTTTATCTTCCAGGACTTCAAGGAAGTTGTATTTTCCGTATTCCTCTGTTGTGATCACTGCTTTAGTATCGGAATCGTTGAACATGTATTCTATCTCTCCACCTTTGTACCAAGGATCAGTGGGAACTACAACGGCTCCGATCTTCGGAACAGCGAACCAGGCGACGATCCACTCGGGAACATTGGGCAAGTAGATCGCAACCTTGTCATCTCTTCCTATCCCTCTCTTCCTCAAAAAGTTAGCCAATCTCTCGGCTTTCTCATTAAGTTCTTCATATGTTATCCTTCTATCTTCAAATATGACAGCTTCCTTTTCAGGATGTTCTTCGGCCTTATCTTGGAGCAATTGGCCTATCGTTGTTTTCATGGTTTGACACCTCTTGAACTGGCAATAAAAATAAGAGATATAAGTGTTATGATTGTGTATATATAATTAAGAATAGAATTATTTTTTTCTAGCGATAACTACGTAACCCGTATGTCCCAACACATCATAAGAGGGTCGAACAGCTCCTTCTTTAACTACAATGTCTCTCTCTAAATTTTCGAAAGTTTTCACGTCTATGTAGTTTTGATCTTTCAATTCACTTGTGACCTTTTCCAACTGGTTCATGGTAGGGATATAAGAAGCAAAAAAGCCTCCCTTTTTCAAAGCGTTCTTACCCGCTTCCACAGCGTTCCAAGGTTCTGGTATATCTAAAATGAATGCATCTACCTCTTTTTCTTCTATATTGTCGGTGATATCTCCTTGTTTTATTGTAGAACATTCATCTAGGCCCAATTTTTCCAGGTTCTCCCTTGCTCTTCTTATCGAGCTCTCCCTTTTTTCATACGTAATGACTTCGCCTTCAGGACGGACCATTTTGCAGAGAACAGCAGTTAATGCACCGGACCCCGCTCCTCCTTCGACGACTCTTTTTCCACTGGTGAGATCACAGTAAGTTGAAATCAGTCCGCCGATCCTTGGAAGCACGATCTGGGCGCCTCTATCTATCAGGTCAGGAATATCTTTCAATGAAGGCTGAAGAAGATGGTAGCTCTTTTTACCAAGATCCAACATTTTACCCCACTCAGCGCCTATAACCCTATCAGTATCCATCACTCCTATACCAGAGATCTTTTTAGTTTCTCCATCCGCAAGAAAAAGGTGCTTTTCATCTTTTCTCCACAAAGTTACGATATCTCCTTTCTCGATCATCTCAATTCAATCCTTGATGCACACCAGTAAGAGCTAGGTACATATATTTAACTTTGCTCGAAGTTGAGCTAAAAAAGATATAGAGATCGTGCGAAAACGATTTTAAAAGGGACTCAATAACGATAGATATATGAGAGATCTCCAAGTCGTGAAAGATTTCAGAGAGGACTTTTATTCCCTCGTCTCTCAGATACCTAGTGGTAGGGTATCCACCTATGGGAGCCTTGCGAAAGCTCTTGGAGACAAGATAGCCGCTAGAGCCGTTGGGAAAATGTTAAACCAAAATCCCTATGCTCCAGAGGTGCCATGTCATCGGGTAGTCAGATCAGATGGTACTTTAGGAGGTTATGCGAAAGGCAAAGAGAAGAAAAAAGAATTACTTGAAAAGGAAGGAATCGATATAAATGAGGAAAATATGAGTAACTTTAAGGATATCATTTTCTCTGATTTTGAATCTGATTATCCTCTAAAAGAACTTCGGCGGATCCAATTAGACGTGAAAAAAAAGATATCTCTTGAAAGTGCATCTAAAAACGGCGATCGGATAGCCGGTGTAGACGTTTCTTATTCTTATCCTAATGCATACGCGGCTCTTTCTCTGTGGAAAGATGGAGAGGTAATAGATCTTTATACCGACAAATCTAAAATGAAATTTCCATATATCCCGACTTACCTGGCCTTTAGGGAATTGCCTTCGCTTCTCAACCTCTTAGAGAAGGTCAAAATTGAACCCGATATCGTAATGGTCGACGGAAACGGGATTTTGCATCCTAACAGAGTGGGTTTAGCATCACACCTTGGAGTGGAAACAGGCATATCAACGATAGGAGTCGCGAAGAGCAAACTTTGTGGTACACTTGCGGAAAACGTAAATCAAAAGAATCGTGTATCCGAAGTGAGAAAAGACGGAAAATCGATGGGGCATGCCGTATTGGAAGGGGATAGAGCGAAAAATCCTATATATGTCTCCCCGGGTCATCATGTTTCACATAATCAAGCTGTAGAGATCGTCAGGGAATATTGTGAATATAAGGTTCCTGAACCGATCAGAAAAGCGCATATCGAAGCTAAAAAAAGGAGGAAAAAAGATGGATAAAGTACCACTATTCTATCACGAAAAATATGGAGAATACAGTTTTGGAAAGTTTCATCCTTTCAATCCCAACCGCTTTTCCAGGTTCGTAGATGAGATAAAAGAAGAGGAGAAGATGAATTCTGAAGTAGAAGTTATGGAATCTCCCTCAGTAGATGATAGCGTCTTGGAAACGGTCCATGAGAACGGATATATCAGGGAAGTGAAAGAAAAAGAAGACAGCGGTGGATCGTTAACCACAGATACACCAGTGAAAAAAGGCACTCCTGATGCCGCTCGAAGGATAGTTGGCGGAAGCCTTCAGGCCGCTAAAACTATGGAGGAAAAAGATTTCGCTATAAATCTAGGCGGTCTCCACCATGCTGGACCTGACTATGGTGAAGGTTTCTGTATATTCAACGACGTAGCTGTCGCAGCTCAATATCTGGCAGATCAGGGAAAGAACGTCGTGGTATTCGATACTGACGCTCATCAGGGCAATGGGACAATGGATATTTTTGAAACACATCCTAGAGTTCTCTTCATCTCGATACATCAGGATCCAGCTACACTCTACCCTGGAAAAGGCTATATCAACGAAATCGGAGAAAGGGAAGGGGAAGGGTTTAAAGTGAATATACCTATGCCTCGCGATTCTAATATTGCTGATTATCACCATGCGATAGAGGAAGTTGTAAAACCAGTGGTGGATCAATTCTCTCCTGAAGTATTTATTCGTAACGGTGGTTCCGATCCACATCATGCCGATTCATTGACCGATCTAGCTTTAGATATGAGGGGACTCAAGTACTTGGGAAAGAAGAGCAGAAGCATAGCCCATGATACCGGTGCTGGTTATATCGATCTGATGTTATCTGGATACGGCCGGAGAGTAGTCGAAGGGTGGAAGGCGATAACTATAGGTACACTAGGGGTAGATGTTCCAGTACCTTCCGATCAAAAGATAGGTGATCTCGATTACGACCCAAAAAAGGAATTGGTCAAGAAAGTTGATGATTTAAAAGAGATACTAGAGGATTACTGGGAGTTATAAAAAATTAAATTTTCGTTGTCACTTTACAACCCTTAGAGGTGACTACGACAGTGTGTTCTCGCTGACTTATGAGCCCGCTCTTTTTTTCAACCAGTACGGGGTAATTCATCACAGCTCCGAACTTCCTCAATCTTTTGAGAAATCTTTTGTAACCGTTACCGTAACTTTTACACCACCTTCCCGCGAAGGGCAGTTCATCAAAGTTATCTCTGATCCAATTGTAGAATTCAAGATCTTCTCCATCGATATTTCTCTTCTTTTTCAACTTATAGATATCTCCCATTTTAGCCTCTTTAACCCTACCTTTTCCATCGGTAGCGAACGGTTCTATGGCGAGGACCATCCCTTTCTTGATCTTTTTCCAACCTTTAGGGACATTAGGTACCGAGGTGCCGGTATGCAAAACATGCTGTTTCAATTCATGTCCTGTGAGATTTGATATCGGATTGAAACCTCTATCTTGGATCACCCTCTCTATATTCTTGCCGACATCTCTAACTCTTACCCCGTCTCTGATAGTTTTGATCGCTATATCGAGAGCATCTTCAGAAGCTTTGATCAATGAACTATGTCTGTTAGTGCCTATCTCAACTGTTAGAGCGTTATCCGCTATATATCCGTCTATATGACAACCGATATCTATCTTTACCAGATCACCCTTCTTGAATGTTTTTTTGTCGTTCTCTACGGGAGTATAGTGTGCACCGACAGAATCAACACTTATATTCGTAGGAAATGCGGGTTTCGCACCTTGGTTACGTATTATCCTCTCCGATTCCTCAGCCACCTTCAAATAACTCACGCCTTCTTCACAGAGGTCCTTTGCTTCCTCTAAGGCTTTTCTAGCTATCTTCCCTGCTCTTATGTATTTCTTAATAGTGTCAGAATCCAATCCTATCACCTAGCTCTTCTTTGCTTAAAACACCTTCTCTTATAATCTCAATCTCTTCATCCACCTTTATAACTGTACTTCCCTCCCCATATTCACATCGACCACAGTTCACGTAAAGCTTCGGTTTCCCGTCGAGTTGGATTTTAGCTGTTTTGATCTCCTTAGGAGCGGGCCTTCCATGAACATTAGCGCTAGTGGACGTGATAGGTCCAAAATCTTCTATGACCTCTTGTGTCAGCGGATGATCTGGTACCCTTATCCCTTCGGTACCTTCCGCCGTTTCAACGACTAAAGTAAGCGGACCAGGTAAGAATTCCTCTTCGATCTTCCATGCTAGCTCTGGCAGATCGACGTACTCAGATGCATGATCCAAGCTTGAATAGGCGATGGATATCTTTTTGTCAGGCGGTGCCTTTTTGATATCTCTGATCTTTTCCACCATCCCTTCCTTGAAAGGGTCGCCACCGAGGCCATAGAGAGTTTTGGTTGGATAGACTATACATTCTCCGTTATTGAGCACTTCATTCACGGTAGAAATAAGATAAGGAGAGCAATCTTCGTCGCATTCGTCCTCTTCGCATTTGAATTCCATAATATCACCTAAAACATCTTGAGATTTTTTAAAGACTGTTGTATATGATCTCCTGCGTTTCCTTCTACTACAGACATATGCCCGGCATACATGGACTCAACGTCAAGCTTGTTCAACTTACCTATAGATTCTATCAGTTTTTCCCTGTCTCCAGTCGGTAAGTCAGTCCTTCCCGCTCCGCCGTTAGCGAAGACCGTATCTCCTGAGAAGAGTATCTTTTCATCTTTATGGTAAAGACATATACTTTCTTCTGTATGGCCCGGGGTCAGAATAACTTCAAAGCCAGAAAAAGTATCCATATCTAAAGTTTCGATATCTAGAGGTGAAACACGTTTCCCGAAGCTGCTGGAAAGGATACTCATATCGTCACCTTCCCGCAGAGCTTTAGCCTCCTCACCAAACGCATATAGAGTCGCATCCAATTCTTCTGCCAACTCCTTAGCGTCTGCTACATGATCTATATGCCTGTGGGTGAGCACTATACTCTCTACATTAGAATCGCCGATGCTCTTTTTGATTCGATCTACCATGCCCATTCCAGCATCTACTAGGAAGTTTTCTTCCGCTTCTACCAAAAACACGTTGCAGGAATGTCCTCTTCCCAATATACTCTTAACGTTCACGTGCTCACTCACCCATATACTTCTATAAATTTTTCAAAAGACCTGTCGTAGGTCTCTTCGACATCATCTGGAAACGCACAAGCCGGAAGTTGATTTTTATCTAGATGGTACTTTATACAGTCACAACACATACCCTTCCTTGGACAGCCAGGATATGAACAATTGCATCTATCGAGGTTCCTTTCTTCGTTGCATTCCATACTTCATACCTCTTATTTGAGTTGGATAGTAGACTTCATTATTTATGGTTTTTTCTATCTGTCAGAATCATCGAGCGAAAAGATTAAAAGCAAAGTTTGGGTGGGTAAAATGATGGAAAAGTTCCACTGCGACACCTGTGGTACGCTCATGAGATATGATGATGGAGAGCGGTTCTGCCCAAAATGTGAAAGAGAGGATAAGCAGATCAATTTTTCTTCCAAAGGTGATGGGAGATTTTCTACAGACGACATCTTATTTCCTTTTAAAAACATAAGAGAGGGACAGAAAAAATTTCTGAAAGATGTTGAAAAGACCTTTGAAGATGAGGATACTCTCATCGCACATGCACCTACGGGCATAGGGAAGACCGCAGCGGTACTTCCTCCTGCGCTGAGGAAAAAGCAGGATGACCAAAAAATATTTTTCCTGACCAGCAAGCAATCTCAACATAATATAGCAATCGAGACTATAAAAAATATGCCAGAACATGTCAATGCTATAGATGTCATCTCTAAGAAAAACATGTGTTTGCGGGAGGCATCTAGATTACCTTATCCCGTTTTTGAGGAATTCTGCAGTGGTGAGGGTCAAAGCAGGTGTAATCTCTTCAACCAAAAGATGTCAGAAGTGGTAGAAAAGCTGAGAGGTGATACCAAACATGTTTCAGAACTAGTACGTCTGTGTGAATCTTTCGACGTATGCCCTCATAAAAGTGCTCTTGTGGCGGGAAAAGAGAGCGACATCATCGTGTGTGATTATAACTACATATTTTCAGATATCAGGGATAGGATATTTGATCTTCTAGAGATGGAATTGCAAGATGCTATTCTCATCATAGACGAGGCCCACAACCTTCCAGACAGGATAAGGAGCAATCTAGAAGAGAGTCTCGGTGTAGAGATACTGGATGAAGCCTCCAATCTACTGCGAGGATATTCTTCTGGGCTAAGCAGCTTCATGAAAAGACTTTCTAGAGAATTGACTTCGATGGAGGTAGAGGAAAAAAGAATAGAGAAAGAATTTTTGGATGGAAAAATAAAGAACGCACTCAAAGGAGGCCTTTCTCAGTTTGATTCTATCGACGATCTTCTAGCCGATCTGAAGATTGTAGCAAGAGATTTAGTAGAAGAAGATCCTTCTGCCACAGCTCCTATGAAAGTCTGCTCCTTTTTGGACAATTGGAAAGAAGAAGGAGAAGAGATCTTCCGCTCTATAGAAAAATCACCTTTCAGGATAAATGTAAAATTGATGGACCCGTCAAGATTCAGTGGAGATGTTTTCAAAAAGGTCGTAGGGGCGGTATTGATGAGCGGGACCCTACATCCCGGTGAGATGTATGCCGATATATTAGGTATCGATGAGGTTAAAACTGAGAAATACTCTTCCCCCTTCCCGGACGAAAACAGGGAGATCGTGAGTGTCGATAACCTTACCACCGCCTACAAGGAAAGAGGATTGAACATGTATCAAGCTTATGCCAATTCTATAGCCGACCTCGCAAATAACACTCCCGGAAATGTAGCTGTTTTCTTTCCCTCATATGATTTGATGAACCGTATATATGATAGACTGAATATGGTTCATCTGGAAAAGGATCTTATCGTAGAGGAGAGAGAACATACTAAAAAGGAGAAAAAGCAGCTAGTCGGTCGGTTGAAAAAAAGCGATAACAATGTACTTCTCGGGGTCCAAGGAGGTAGTCTTTCCGAAGGGGTGGATTATAGGGACAACATATTGTCCTCTGTCATGGTAGTCGGGATACCTTTTCCTCCACCCTCTCTTGAAGTTGAAGCTTTGGAGGATTACTATACAGCTAAATTCGGTGAAGAGAAGGGATACAAATATTCGAGGATATATCCTGCGATGAATAGAGTTCTTCAAGCCGCAGGTCGCCCCATAAGAAGTAAAAGCGATCGAGCTCTGATAATATTAGCTGACAAGCGTTTTAACTATGATAGATATAAGAAGAATTTACCAAGAGACTTCGATTATACCGTAGCTAAAAATATTGTAGATGTCTGTAAAGATTTTTTTGATCAATAAAGGAAGAAGCTAGTCTTTTTCTTCCATAAGATATTCCATTTCATCCCACAAGATCTCGTGATCAAGATCGTTCTCTTCTAGGAAGTTAGATATCTCCGCTGTTATCTCTTCGATTTCGGATTCTTCCTCGGGAATCCTCGGATACAAATAAAATTCGACATGCTCTCTATCTCTCGGGAATATCATCCGATAACGGGCCTCCCTGTTGTGTCCACTTGGTTTTCTGTTATTTTGAAGGTCTTTTAAATTCTGCCTGATCAGCATCTCGGTATATTCCTCTTTACTCTCCTCCGGATACTGATCTCCTAACTCCATGAACAATCTATAAAGTGCAGGAAAGACTGGAGCAAGATCCTTGTACTCGATATCTTCATCAAATCTGATCAAACTATTGTGTTTGGTCACTTCCATCTCTTTCTCATCTTTCTTTTTCTTCTTAGCCATTATTTCCCCTCAATAACCACTATGTATTTAAGGATTCGTTCTCGGAACCTTCGATGGGATCTACCCATATCGTGATCTCATTTCCCTCTATAGACCAGTCCTTTTTAAGTCCCTCTTCAAAACTTTCACTTCCTTCAGTCAGTTCGCGAGAAAGGGTCTCTTTCTTGATATAATCTTCCATCTCTTTTACTGCATTCACCAGATCGTCATCTCCTTCAAAGTATGTCTTTATCTTCTGAGTATAGCCGAGTTCTAGTTCTTTACGCATCGTCTGTATCCTTCGAACGACGTCCCTAGCCGTACCCTCTGTTTCGAGTTCTTCATCCATCTCCGTGTCCACGAACACCTTCAGATCTCTTTCTCCGCTGTATGTATATTTCTCTTTGACTTCCTCGTATATCTCTAGGTCTTCCTCTTCGATGGTAAAGCCGTCTAATTCGACTTCTCCGTTCTTCTCTATTTCATCTTTGACCTTTTCAGGGGCCGAAGTCTCTATTACTTGAGCGACCTTTTCCGCATCACCTTTGAATTTTGGACCTATCGAGGAGTAATTCGGATCCACCTTGGTCTCCGTCAGGCTGGATTCACCCTGCATAGTCGTTAATTCTTTGACGTTCAACTCTTCCATTAATATATCTTCAAATGTTTTAACGGCTTCATCCATCTGCTCATCTTCACTTACAACTATTGCTTTCTTTAGAGGCTGCCTCAGTTTTATGTCCTGTTTCTGCCTTGCGTTCCTTCCCAGTTCGGCGATATCTATGACAAGTTCCATATTCTCTTCAAGTTTCGTATCAAGCTGTTTTTCATCGACAGGAGGAAACTCACACATGTGAACGGATTCGAATCCTTCTTCGTTCGGATATATCAATTTTCTATAGATCCTTTCAGCGAGGAAAGGCGTGAAAGGCGACATAACTTTTACCAGCGTTTTTAGTGTTTCATAAAGTGTGTTATAAGCACTCATTTTCTCCTCTTCAGTTCCTTCCCAGAATCTTCTTCGACTCCTCCTCAAATACCAGTTACTCAAATCATCTATGAATGCCTCTATACTCCTGGCTGAATTGTGTAGTTCTAGGTCATCAAAACCATCTTCTACTTCTTTTATCAATGAATTCTTCCTGGAAAGCAGCCATCTATCGATCTCATCGTTAACTTCATAATCGGAAGGTTCAAAACCATCTATATTTGCGTTATTAGTGAAGAAAGAGACCACGTTCATCAGGGTATTGATCGTCTTATTTATCTTCTCATCTACCAATTCTTTACTGAACTTCGTAGAGTTCCAGACTGGAGAGGTCATGAAATATAACCTGGTCGCATCCGCACCTTTTTCCTGCATGACTTCGGTCGGATCGACTGCGTTACCCTTGCTTTTGCTCATCTTTTCTCCGTCTTCATCCAGGATCAAACCCTGAGTAAGACATTTCATGTAAGCGGGTTCATCCCTCAATAAGGAACTTATAGCCAAAAGGCTGTAGAACCAACCCCTGGTTTGGTCAAGTGATTCAGTGATGAAATCTACCGGGAAGGCCTCTTCGAACTTTTCCTCGTTCTCGAAAGGATAATGAAACTGAGCAAAGGGTGCACTTCCGCTGTCGTACCAGCAGTCTATAACGTATGGAACTCTCTCCATCTTTTCTTCACAATCCGGGCATTCCAATTCCACTCTATCTACGTAGGGTCTATGGAACTCAAAATTATCTGATAAAGCTTCTGTGGCTTTCTTTTCCAACTCTTCTTTACTCCCGACGCAGACTTCATGGCCATTATCACATGTCCATATCGGCAGCGGCGTTCCCCAGAACCTGTTCCTACTCAATGACCAATCCTTTAATTCATCGAGGAAATTTCCAAATCTGCCGTTTTTCAGGTGTTCAGGTTTCCAAAATATCTCCTCATTATTATCTATCAACTTTTCTTTCTCCCAGGAAGTCCTTATGAACCAACTCTCCAGAGCATAATTCAACAGCGGTGAATCGCATCTCCAACAGAACATGTATCTATGTTCTGTGGTACCTCTACTCAACAAATCTCCTCTTTCTTCGAGGTCATCCATTATTTGATCGTCGGCATCCTTTACAAATTGACCAGCATAATCTTCTACAGTCTCGGTGAACTTTCCTGCTTCATCGACCGGATTTACCAAATCAACACCTTCATCCTGACAAATATCATAATCGTCTTCACCGAAAGCTGGAGCCACATGAACGATGCCGGTACCTTCTTCTAAAGTCACAAAATCCGCATGAGTTACATAGTGACTCTCACTATCCGAATCTACATAATCGAACATAGGTTCGTATTCTTTTCCGATCAACTCCTCGCCTTTCATCGTATCTAATATCTCTACATCGTCGAATATCTCCTCTACTAGGTCTTCTGCAAGATAATACTTATCTCCTTCATATTCGATTAGAGCGTAATCGATATCCTCGTCAACGGCTAACAAAAGATTTGAAATCAATGTCCAAGGAGTGGTAGTCCATGCTAAAAAATAGGCGTCTTCGTCCTTGACCTTGAACCTCATATGTATAGAAGGGTCCTCAGTCATCCTGTATCCCTGGGCGACTTCATGGCTAGAAAGAGGAGTTCCACACCTTGGGCAATAAGGGACGACCATATGTCCTTTCTCCAATAACCCGTTTTCCCAGTGCTGTTTCAAACTCCACCAAACGCTCTCTATATAATCGTCTTCCATAGTGATATAGGCGTCTTCATAGTTGATCCAGAAACCGATCCTCTTGCTCATCTCCTTCCATTCTTTCTCGTATTTAAAGACGCTTTCTTTACACATCTCATTGAACTTTTCGAGGCCGTAGTCTTCGATCTCTTCCTTAGAATCTATACCAAGTTCCTTTTCTACTTCGATCTCAACGGGCAGTCCGTGAGTATCCCATCCAGCAATATTTGGGACTACTTGGTAACCTTTCATCGTCTTATATCTCAAATATACATCCTTAACGACTCGAGTCCTGACATGTCCTATATGGGGAAGCCCGTTAGCTGTAGGAGGGCCTTCTGTAAAACCAAATTTCTTTTCTCTTTCCCTGTTCCTGGTTCGTTCCGCTATATCGTTCTCTTCCCAGAACTCGATCGTCTCTTTTTCTTTCTCTGGTAAGGGCGTATCTTTGTCGAGCGGTTCGAATTGTCCATTTTTTTCACTCATGCCGTTATCCTCCAAAAGTAACAAAAACCATAAGCTGGGCGGATGAGAAGATCATTCTTCAATAATTATAGGTTCCTTGATCTCTACGGCCCAGCTCATGGTAAGATTTAGAAAGAAGTCATATATATAAAAGTTACCTTGACTTCACCGCTCTTTCTCTATATCTTCTGGTACATCCGCTAGGTTAATAAGAGAGTCTATCTCCATGAAGTGTAGATCTCCGAACACCACTAAAGAATGAAGACCACTCCCGAATTCATGAGACCTCAATTCCCTCGGATAGTCAGCCTTTATCTCGGGTTCTTCAGATCCCACTCTCGCTAATCCGGCTATCAAAGTCTCCTCATCGATCACGTCTTCTTCAAGTCTTTCTTCAAGATTTAATAGGGCGGTAATACCTTCATCTATGTTCATATATCTTTTATTTTCAGAGTCGATATCCAGGAGTACGAGCGTATGCAGTCCTCTTTCTTTGTTTTCTTTTATATTATGATAAGGACTCGGGGGATAATCCTTTCCATCCCGGGTAAATGGGAGTGTCACCGTTCTACCAAACTTGTAATGCTGTAATCCTAATTGTGACGGAACAGCTGAGAATATCGATGAAGAGTGGATTATCTTTGTCTCAATCCCTTCACTCTCAGCACGTAGTCTTAGGTCTATATGAGTTGTAGCGGCCATCGGATCTCCGGCGGTAAGAAAGACCACTTTTTTCTCTTTAGCTTCATTTGCAGGTAAAGCGTCGTTCTCTACTTCTTCTCGACTTAGAATTTTCACTTTCCTATCCAACTGATTTTCAATATCTTTCACGGTCGATCCGGCTAAATTACTAGTGTAGAACTCTGAATAGACGATATCAGCTTCTCTAGCGGCTTCTAGACCCTTTACACTGATGTCTTTCTCGTCGTAGAGACCTAAACCGATGAATGTCAAGCTTCCCATCTTATATACCTCTTTAAATATTGGATTTTTTGTATATCTTTCGTATTACGCCGTTAGATTTATAAGTTGTTAATGAGTTCAGTAGGGCATGAGATTATACATCCAACTTTACTTCGATAGTAAGGGAGATAACCCTCTAGATATATTGGATGATATGAAAGCCTCGGGATTTGATCCAGTCGTAGGAGATTACGATTTCGCTAAAGATTATGAGTCACCAGAAGAATATAAAGATATTGTGGGGGATCTAACTGAGGTTTTAGAAGATACTGGAGTTAGATATCGATTGACCACTAGGAAAAAATAGAATATTTTTGTCTTCCTTTTCACCGATGAATATTAATTCTCCCTTGTTTATAACCATTGTAGTATGGATTGTTTAAAGGTGCCTAAAAGTGAAGGTGAAAAGGTTAGAAAAGAGCTCTTAGAAAAAGATTTCCTTTACCAAGATGGAAAGATAGAATCTGATAATGGTCATATTTTCCTACCGCTTAAGAAAGATGTAGAGTTAGAATCAAATGGATTCGAATATGAAATAGTGGATAAGGAAATAACACAAAGGGATAAAAAAGAGAGAGATTACAAGAATCTAGTGGACCTTCCAGAAGAGCTCGAAAAACATCTTCCTTCTAGTTATGATATCATAGGCGATATCGCTCTAGTCAAAATACCGGAAGAAATTAAAGAGTATAAGTCTCAGATAGGTGATGCGATACTCGAAACTCACAAAAATCTAACAACGGTCCTCGAAGATAAAGGCGTTCACGGTGAGTTCAGAACTAGGAAAATAGAGCATATCGCTGGAGAAGAGAAAACAGAAACCATATACAGGGAACACGGAATCGAATTGGAGGTAGATGTTGAAAGTGTTTATTTCTCTCCTCGCTTAGCTACGGAAAGGTGGAGGGTCGTAGAAAGAACCGAAGAAGATGAAACTGTGTTAGATATGTTCGCTGGAGTTGGCCCCTATACCGTTTTGATAGGTAAGAATGTGGATGTAGATCAGATCCACAGCATCGATCTGAATCCCGACGCTATCTATTATCTGAGAAAAAATATTGAGAGAAACAAGCTTGAAGGCTTAGTCAATACTTATGAAGGCGATGCGGAAGAGATAGCTCCCGAGTTGGCATGCGATCGAGTGATAATGAACCTTCCACATTCTTCGAAAAGTTTCGTAAAATCCGCTCTTTCAGCGGTGAAAGATGAAGGGACGCTTCACTATTATGAGATCCTCGAAGAGGATGATAAGGAGAAAGAGTTAGAAAATTTGCGTGAACGGATAGAGGTGAAAGGTTATGAGTCTGAGATTGTAGAAAAGAGAGTAGTCCGGACTTATTCTTCAACAAAAGTACATATAGCTTACGATATACTGGTGAGGAAATAAGCAAATATTGATTTTAT
>JAZKSP010000112.1:0-4956 GCA_036626005.1 Thermoplasmatota archaeon
TGAAGCCGCTTTCTAATGCAGGGGGCTTCGTGGCTAGTCCCGGAGCTGGAAGCGATGACCTGACCGCTCTGAGGGATTTCTATTCCCTCATGAAGTCAGCGAGCGGAATGCAACCTTAGTAGCTTTGGTCAGAAGCGCCTTCCTTTAGGGAGGTGAGGATGTCACTCAGCATTTCGGAAAAATTAAAAGTATCATCATCCGCGTATATACATATATGAACCTGAAAGAGAGTGTTGTATTTGTTACTGGTTCTAGTTCTGGAATCGGGAAAGAAACTGCCATAAGATTTTCTGAAGTGGGTAGCAAAGTCGTGGTAACTTACAATCGAGGAAAGGAGAGAGGAGAAGAAGTTGTTGAGGAATGTAGAGAAAATTCAGAAGCCATCTTGGTGCATTTGGACGTTACCGATAGAGATTCGATAAGAAATGCGGTTGACAAAATAATAGATGAATTCGGACAAATAGACTTACTGATCAATAACGCGGGTGTTTCAATAAGCGGCTTACTAGATGAGATGCCTTTTGAAGATATAGAGAAACAGTTGGAAGTCAACCTCAAAGGACTGATAGAAACAACGAAGATTGCGCTTCCTCACCTTAAAAAAGGAGATGAGGGCAAGATAATAAACATTTCCAGCGGTCTAGGAAAGAGTGGGAGTTCTAAAGTATCGATTTACTGTGCCACGAAATTTGGTGTGAGAGGCTTCACTCAGTCTATCGCAGAAGAACTCTCTCCAGAGATAGGAGTTTACGTGGTAAATCCAGGTATGACCGCTACACCTATGACCGACTATAAAGGAGAAGATCCAAAGAAAGTGGCGGAAGTTATCTTGAAGACAGCGCAGGAAAAATTGGGTAAAAAGCCTGGCGAAGACATAGACGTCTACAAGCAGATATGAGAAAAGAAAAGAGTTTTTAGAGCAGTTTCAGCGTTTCCTCCATGAACGCCGGCAGATCTCCGGGATGTCTCGAAGTAACTAGATTTTCATCTACGACGACCTTCTGGTCTAAGAATTCAGCCCCGGCATTCTCCAAGTCCGTTCTGACCGAATAATAGCATGTAGCTTTTTTGCCCTCTAACAAGTCGGTTTCGATCAACAATTGTGCACCATGACATATTGATGCGATAACGAGATCGTTATCGACCGCATCTTGTGCTAGATTTACTATCGGCTCTTTTATCCTCATCCTGTCAGGTCCCTTACCCCCTGGTATGACCAATAGGTCGTAATCTGAGACATCTATATCTTCAGCTGCTTTATGCGATTCTATCCTCTGACCGTTCTTGCTCTCGTATACATTTTTAGCTTCTTCAGAAACAAGATCGACTTCAAGACCGGCCTCCTGCAACCTGTAGTAAGGATAGGTTAATTCCGTATCTTCGAATCCATTCTCCAAAAGTACTATCGTTTTAGACATCTTATCACACCCATCTTGTTATTGATATCGTCTTATTAATGTTTTTGTTTGAGTGTAAGCATAAATTAAATTAGTTAGAAAATGGATGATTGAGAGAGAAAGGAGGAGTAGAATATGTTATTTGAAAGGATAAAATCTGAGGGGATAGCTCATTACTCCTATATAATCGGCGATCAGAATGATGCAGTGGTTATAGACCCAAGGAGGGATTGCCAGATATATCAGGACCTAGCGGACCGACACGATATGAACATACGGCAAGTTTTAGAAACGCATAGGAACGAAGATTACATTATAGGTTCTGTAGAATTGAAATCTAGTACTGGAGCGGAGATATGGCATGCAGATGGACAGATGGATTACGAGTACGGAAATGCTGTCGAAGATGGAGATAGTTGGGATGTCGGGCGTTTGAAGATAGAAGCTCTACACACACCGGGTCATACGCCTGGAAGTATGAGTTACCTCTTGTTTGATCCCGACGGAGACCCATGGATGATATTTACAGGCGATGTTCTTTTTGCGGGGGACGTTGGAAGAGTAGACCTTTTGGGAATGGATAGAGCTGAGGAGTTAGCGGAACAATTATACGACTCGATCTTTGAAAAGATAATTTCGCTCGGTGATGAAGTTATCGTTTGTCCAGCGCACGGCTCGGGATCCGTCTGTGGAAGCAGTATAGCTGAAAGAGAATGGACTACTATAGGATTAGAACGAAAACATAATCCAAAATTACAGGTCAATAGCAAAGAAGAATTCATAGACAGGGTTAAGGAAAAACTGGAGAGACCCCCCTACTTCAGAAAGATGGAGAAATTGAATCTAGAAGGAGCACCGCTCCTAAAAGATCAGACTTCGATAGATTATCTTAGCGCATCCGAATTCAAGAAAAAAGCTGAGGATGCAGTAGTTTTGGACACACGAAAAGAAGTCGGATTCGGAGCGTCTCATATACCTGAAGCCTTATCGATCTGGCTCAACGGCGTTCCGAACTTCGCCGGCTGGTTCCTTCCTTATGATGATCCAATCTTGTTGGTAGATGAGTCAGGTGATCCTACACAAGCTGTGAAATTCTTAAAGAGGATTGGTTACGACAATATAGAAGGCTGCCTCGCCGGGGGGATGTTATCATGGAATATGGAAGGTCACGAGAGCGAATCCATCGATACGGTCAATGTACATGAGGTCTGTAATATACTCGACGAAGATGAGCTCGCCTTCCTCTTAGATGTAAGACCACAGAAAGAAATAAAGAAAAAAGGAGAGATCGAAGGAGCACATGAGTTACATTTGACTCAATTACTAGACAATCTTGGAGAAATACCTGAAGATAGAACGATCTATATATTCTGTGGAAGCGGTCTCAGGTCGATGACCGCCGCTAGTCTTCTGAAAAGAAATGGTTGGAAAGATCTCCATGTAGTGCTCGGAGGATTATCTGGCTGGAGTTCCACCACTTGTCCCGTTAAATAGAGAACTAGCCGGCTATTTAATCATGCTTGAACTTATACCATATCAGCAGGAACGTTGGTAGTACGAACACCGCGGCTAGGAATGCGAAGGTGATACTCACAGCACTTACTTGACCGAACTGCGCTAGGGGAGGAATGATAGCGAAGGAGAGTATAGCGAAACCGGCTACAGTGGTAGCTGCTGAACCGAAGAGGGCGCTACCCGTGTGACTCGTGGATACACATAAAGCACATTCTGGATGTTTAATTTTCTCCGTATCTTCCATGAACCGCTGGGTGAGGTGTATACTGTAATCTATCCCTAGACCCACAGTTATAGCTGCGATGGTTACAGTCACTGGGTTCAAAGGAATATCGAAGAAATACATCGTTCCGAAGGTCCAGCTTATCACGAAAACCAGCGGTAATATCGTAACGGCTCCGAGTAGGGGACCTCTCCCTAGATAAAAGTAAAGCCCCATCAGTATCAATAGAGCTATGATGAAAGTTATCAATAGTGTCTGTATCTGTCCATCTTGTATCGATTGAAAAGTAGATTGACTGACAATAGGTCCACCTGTAACGAGCACTCTATCTAGGTCTTCAGTTTCAAACCCTTCGGCTGCATCTTCTACATCCTTCTTGACTTCATCGACTCTTTCTTCGTTATCTGTGTCTACTGGAATCCTCAATACCATGCCTTTGAACTCATCGTTCTCTCGATCAAGAACTCTTATAGCGTCGTCAGTCCTATTTTCTAACAGATATTCATAGATCGAGGTCACATTATCTTGTGAAATATCTTCAGTTATCCTTCCATTCTCAAAAAATCTCCCATATGTGGCGTTAAATTGTGGATCGTAACTTGGTGAATCTTCGGTGACCATCGAGAAGGCAATCTGGTAGGGAGACTCAGGTTCTCTTGCATCTACAGCGTAGTCACTTCCCATAGCTTCCGATTGGACTTCAGGTATCTTTTGGAATACTTCCGGTTGTGTGATATCTCCTTCAACTAGGATGTAAACCGTTTCCTGACTGAAGTCGAAATCCTCAACCAACATATTCGTGGTTTCGGTGACTTCTAAATCACTTGGAAGGAAATCTCGAAAATCATATTCTGCTTCTAATTGGACACCCCCATAGACTCCAGCGGTGGTGATCAGAAGCACGACTACTATAACCCGAACCGGAGTGCGTGCCGCGATAGCACCAAGACCGAGACCGTTATTCGCGCAGTCTCTATCTGCTTCGCAGAAAGAATCGGGTTCGCCGATCATAGAACAGAATTTCTTACCAATGGAATTTTTGCTTTCTTCCGTGGATTTTTTCTCTTTGACGAGTTTTTTCCCTTTCTTCTTTCTTCTGCTGTCAATAAGAGTTTTTGAAGCCGGGAAAAACGTGAGCATGAGGACGAAGGCACTGATGATACCTAGGGAACACAGTATCCCGAAGTGCCTGATCGTTTCTATGTTGGAAATCAGGTTGCTCATGAAACCCACAACTGTCGTCACAGTAGTCAAAAGGATAGCGAATCCAACAGTAGCTCCCGCCTTGGTTATCGCATCGCCGACACCTTCACCCTCTCTTATCTCTTCTCTGTATCGAGAGGTGTAATGGATTCCATAATCTATACCGAGACCGATGATCAAAACGGGAACCGTGGTCATCATCGGACTTCCTAGGTTGAGGTTTAATAGCACTCCGATACCGTAGACCCAAATTATCGCCATTATGAGAGCGATCAGATTCAAAAAGGTGTCCGTCAAACTACGATACATCACGGATAGAACAACGATTACAAAGACGAAAGCTATAGGCATCAAAATCGCAATGTTTCTTCCGGAGGCTTCGTTGATTTTTTCATTAACTATCGCATCTCCGAGAACCCTCAAGTTCAAATCCTCCTCTTCTTCACTTATCTCATCCGACAAGTCCTGCAGCTTTTTTTCTCCTTCAAGTGCCTCGTCTTCAGATAAATCTCCTTTGATCGCTATGTTCATAAGAGATTTACTAGCTGTTTGTGTCTCATTATCATAATCCTTTGAAAGCTGGAATTCTAATATATTTTCAAGAGGAAAAGCCTCGGC
>JAZKSP010000113.1:0-4871 GCA_036626005.1 Thermoplasmatota archaeon
TCATTTCTATCTATCCCGGGCTATGTGATGATGATCGTTTCTATCATCTTTCTCTTGAGAGCTTTTTACACAGTGGGACCTATCGGAATAGACAAAGAAGAGAAAGAAAAGAAAAAAGAAAATCAGAAGGTGATCACACAGATGTTGGAGGATAGAAAGGAAAAATAGATATTCCAGCTATATATCCGTCCTAGTATTTCTATAATCGTTGAGAATCTTTACTTACTTTAGGAAATAGAGTATGTCCTTTTACCGCACATCTAAAAAAATTTAAAATAGGAATGGCGATAAGGTGTATTAAATGAATGGTAAATATACGGAAGAAGACTCCATCTATAAACTGTATCAGAGAGTTCACAAAAATTTGATTAAGTTGATCCGATCTGAACTTGAACCATATGATTTCAACCGTGGAGAATTCCCGCTTCTTTTTAGGTTGATAAAGGATGGTGATGGTGTCACCCAGAAAGAGATTTGCGAAAAACTTCACGTGTCAAAATCTACCACATCTAAGATAATAAAGAGTTTAGTGAAGAAAGGGTATCTTAGAAAAGAGAAGGATCCAGAGGATAAACGCGCCTCTAGGATATTTCTGACCGATAAAAAAGGCGAGATCGCAGACCTGATAAAGGAAATAGACCAAAAAGCCGAAAACAAAATGTTAGAGGGTTTTGACCTAGAGGAGAAAGAAGAATTGAGAGATTATTTAGAGTGTATTCTTGATAATTTGAAAGGCTGAAACATTTAAAAGAGAAATAATTAGCTGTCAGGCTCTTTTCAGTCGTATATCGAACCTAGCACCGCCCAATTCGGAATCCTTAACCTCTATACTTCCATCATAATTACCGACTATCTTTTTGATAAGATACATCCCTAGACCGGAGCCTTCCGTCTTACCTTCCTTGAAACCTTTCTCAAATATCTTGTCTTTCTTATCATCAGGGATTCCTATCCCATCATCCTCAAATATTATCAGGACTTTCTCGTCCTTCGGTAGAATCCTAATCCTTATCCTATCACAACCGGAATGCCTAATCGAGTTTTCGATAAGATTGGAAAATAGAGTTTCTAACAACGGGCCGGCTTTAGCTTGGAGTTTTTCTTTTTTAACTTCAAGATCGAAATCTAACTCCTCAAGATAGGGTTTGTACTTTGATAGAACCCTTTTAATGATAGAGGAGGGGTAAACGTCGCGGATATCCTGCTGTTCCTCGATCTTTCTGAGCTTTTCTACCTTCTCTATTATCTCTTGAGCTTCGTTCAACACTTTGATAGTTTTATCTACCAGTTCCTCCCCCTCGTACTCTTTCTTTAAAAGCTTCTGGTAACCCTTTGCTGTTTGTGTCTTGTTGCCCACGTCATGGCGAAGCATAGTGTGGAGGAATCTTTTTCTCTCCCTGACTTCCTTCCTATCGGTTATGTCTCGGATGACCGCGATGATTCGATTTTCATCTTCGATATCGTATCTATTCAAGCTAACTTCAGTATAGAATTCAGTACCGTCACATCTCTTGTGAACCCATTCGAAGAAGGGTCCTTCTCCTTCCAAAGCTTCCTCAATTTTCTCTAAGGCTTTTTCCTTCGATTTACTATCGTCGGGTTGTTTGTCTGGTGAGAGTGACCAAGGTGTTTTACCTATGATCTTCTCACGCTCGCAGCCGAACATCTCTTCCGTTCTCTTGTTGCAATCTATGAACTCTTCTTCATCCATGATGGTGATGGCATCGTTCGCCGACTCGAATATGGTTCTATATCTCTCCTCGCTCTTCGCTAGGTCTCTTTCCATCTCCATCCTTTCAGTGATATCCATGATCATACCTTCAAGGCAGATCTCCCCTTCATCACTTTCCACTCCTTTACCTCGTTCCCAAACCCATTTCACTTCTCCATCGGCGGTTTTTATCCGATAATTAGCTTGATAACGCCTATTCTCCTCTATAGATCTCTGAATTTTATCCCGAAGCTCCTCTCTATCCTTTGGAAGTATCAATTCTTTATAAGACAGTTCTTTGTTATCTATAAGATCCTCCGGTTCATATCCTGTCAATTCTTTACACCCTTTACTCAAAAATTTCATCGTATAGTATTCGTCGTTCAAGCATCGAAAAGCCGTCCCAGGAGCATTACTTAGAAGGTTCTGAAGGAGACGGTGTTGCTCTTCAAGTTCTTCCTCAGCTTTTTTCCTCTCCGATATCTCCCTTATATTGCACTGTATGACTTCCTCACCGCTGGCACGATAAACGTTGCTCACAAACTCTACGGATACTTTCTCACCACTTTTGGATTCGAGTGGTATATCCTCATATCGTATATACCCCTCATCCCGGAGCTTCTCGAACCTTTCTCTGTTTTCACAAATCTGTTCAAAACTCCCTATCTCCCACAGTTTCTTTTCTTGCAGCTCATCTAAAGAATAATCGATGATATCTCTTATGTACGGATTTGCGTCTTTGATCTCTCCAGTTTCTGAATTCAATATCAATATACCGTCTTTAGCACTCTCGAAAAGCCTTCTATACCTCTCCTCGCTCTTTTGGAGAGCTTCTTCCGCCTGTTTCTGCTCGGTGATATCAACGAGGTAGCCCAAATAATAATCGACCTCGTCATTTTCATCTCTGACAATCTTTGTGTAATCTTTCACCCAGATGGTCTCTCCATTATCTTTTCTGACACGATAGGGGCGATGGTTTATCCTCTCAGTTCCCATCTCAACATGTCTTTCTGCCTCTCTCTTCACCTGGTTCAGATCGGTTCTAGGGAGTATATCAGTGTAGTTTATGTCGCCGCTGATCATCTCTTCCTGAGTATACCCCAACAAGTTCTCTACGTTCGGCGTAACGTATTCTATCGGATAATTCTCCTCCGCTTTCCATTTGAACAAGACGGTAGAACCTTCTACGAATAGATCTCGTTCCTCTTCAAGGGTTTTTTCCGCCATCATCCTTCTTCTAGCTAGAGAAAGATCATCGACCACCTCTTCAAGAAGTTCTACTTCTCTCTTTGAGATGAACCTATCTGGTTTGTGACATACGATCAGAAAGCCAAATAACTCTCCTTGTGACATCATCGGTACCAAAACGGTATGATGATCAATTTCATCCTCCGGGTAATCACAATCTTTGCAGTACTCTTTCATCCCTTGAATTGTAACGGTCGAACGAGTATTCATGGCTTCCTTCACACATTCAGGAGCATCGCCTTCACCATCTTTTGTTAACTCCCAATCCCAGTGCTCATGCTCCCCAGAGCTGGAAAAAGGCTTTATCTTTCCGTCGTCATCTAAAAGAGCTATTTCCACATTCAGATAACCGCCGGTTTCGAGCAAAACATCGCAGGATTTCTCGATCAAGGAGGAAAGTTCATCCTCTTCGAAGATGAGTCTGTCAATATTACGGATAGAGAAGAGCAGCGAATTCAGTTCCACAAGCCTCTCAGCATTTTTTCTATGTTCAAATTCCTCCTCTACTGCTTCCGCCAATTGAGGAAATTTGGACTTTGGATCTTTACCCTTAAGGATATAACGGTTAGCTCCTAGATTCAAAGCTTTTACAGCGATATTTCCCTTAACCTCTTCAGAAAATATGATGAATGGTATGGAACTATCTTTTTCATTCCTTATTTTATTTAAAAATCCTGCCCCATCCATCTCGGAAAACTGGTATTCGGAAACCACCACATCGTAGTGATGCTCTTCAAAAAGTCGCAACGCTTTTTCAATGGATGCAGTGACATCTATCTCGAACTCGTGTTTTCCCTCTAAAAACTCTTTGAACTGCTTTAAAAGGCTAGTATCTTCGTCTACCAGCAATAGTCTCATGAACCCTCAGTCGTGATAGTGGAAGGTATCCATATATATTTTATGTTCAGGTCGCAAAATCTATGACATATTGGAATAAGTATCTGCTTAAATTCAGACCCCTTAACCATGTTCCTTTTGTAAATCTGTAACGACAGGAGGAAGAAAATGGCACTAAAGATGATAAAGGGGATCAGTCCATCCCCACCCAACAAAACGTTGTTTCCGCCGAGACAAGAGTAGAATAAATCTGCGAGATAGGTGAGAGGCGATACATAAGACATGTATCTCATTAAGTCCTCATTCTGGGACAGCAGTATAAATATACCGCTTATGAATATCAGTGGAAATCTGATCAGACTAGATAGCATCACGAACTCGTAGCAGGAGCGAAATCCCCTAGTAATACAGCTTTTATATTCACGGGAAAAGAAAGTAATCTTTCATAGGTCTCCGCCTGTCTTTCCTAGGGCGCTTGATCGATGAATAAGGAGTAAATTAGATATTCTCATCGGAGGATAATAATGATCAAAGTAGATTGACTAAACACATTCTATTTCAAATTATTTTGAAACCGTAACCTTTATTACTTACCCCTCTTTAATCTATTTCAAGTAAAATTGAAATGGAGTGTTATGGAGATGTTGGATATACTCGTCGAGGTACTGATGAGCGGTCTGATGAACGTCTATAGTTATCTTTCAGAACATGTGCTCACCTGTTTAATTCCGGCCTTCTTTATCGCAGGAGCGATATCCGCTTTCATCAAAAAAGACGCTATATTGAAATATCTGGGTCCAGATGTTAAAAAGACGATATCATATCCCATCGCATCCGTTTCTGGTGCAGTATTGGCGGTCTGCAGCTGTACAATTCTTCCGATGTTCGCCGGTTTGTACAAAAAAGGGAGCGGCGTAGGGCCGGCTACTGCATTCCTGTACTCAGGACCCGCGATTAACATCTTGGCTATAGTTTATACCGCTAACATGTTGGGATTCGAACTCGGCTTGGCAAGAGCTTTAGCCGCGGTTGCCATGGCTTTCGTTATAGCTTTTGTGATGTCCAATCTATTCAA
>JAZKSP010000015.1:0-23291 GCA_036626005.1 Thermoplasmatota archaeon
AAGCTGATTCATCACCTCCTTAAAAGGAGGAGCCTTCTCAGCTGGAAAGGTAAAAAAGAAGATCATATCAACAGCTTTTATTATTTAAGAATTAGATGAGTACGTAAGTGATATTATGAATGCAGAAGTCCTACCGATCTATTTCAACGGGAAACACTACGATGCCTGGACCGAAAGAGAGATTGACATACCATTCTACAAAAAACAGGTTAAGAAGTACGGGGAACCTGTCCTGGAACTGGGATGCGGGACAGGAAGGATCACCATTCCGATCGCTAGAAATGGTCACGAGATAATTGGGTTGGATCTCTCAGAAAAACTATTGAAAAGAGCCAAAGAAAAAGCTAAAAAAGACAACCTAAATATCGATTGGATAAAGGGAGATATGAGAAATTTCTCTTTCGATAAGAAATTCAACTTGATCTTTATACCCTTCAATACCATCCATCATATTCTGACGTTAGAAGATATGGAAAAAGTATTAGAGAATGTGAGAGAACATCTAAAACCAGAGGGAAGATTTATCGTCGAGTTCTTCAATCCCGATCTAGATATATTGAATAGAGACCCAAAAGAAGAACACGACGTGATTGAATATCAAGATCCAGAAGGAAGAGGCGAAGTAGAGATCACCGAATCTACGGATTATGAAAGGGCGAAACAGTTGATGCATCTCACTTGGGTCTATAATCTTGAAGAAAAGACAAAGGAAAGAGAGTGGACGGTAAGGGTGTGGTTCCCGAAGGAAGCTGAAACCATACTGAAATATAACGACTTTGAAATCGAGCACAAGTATGGAGATTTCGACGGATCTCCAATGATGAACAGTTCAGCTCAACAGATACTAGTCTGTAAAAAAAGGCAAAACTAATTATAAGGGCAAAATAAGCTAAAAATCGAAAGATCTGAGGTTAGAGGTTTACAGATGTATGAAAAATTGATCGATAAGTTCAAAATGGGGGTCAAAAGAACCGATTTCTCCTTCTACGGTAAGAATTTTGAAGAGGGTAGGATAAAGAACCAGGAATATTTTGATCTTTACCTGAAAAGAAAAGATGCAGAAAAAAGGTTGATGCGGATAAGTATATACAAAGGAAACAAACCTTACTACAACCCGTGGGTGGAGATGTTCTCCATCAAAGATGTTTTGATATTCGGTGATGAAAGGTTCGAGTACTTCGGTTCGAAGGTGGAAAACGAGCTCTTAGATATCTTGACTTCTCCGATGGAGAGTGGAGGCAGGATATTCATTGAGTATCAGCAGGACGAAGAAACGATGGAAGAACTTTCCAAAGGAGTACCCGAACCTTGTTCTCGATTGGGATACAAGCTTTTCAAAAGAGGATTCACATGGTTCAAGGACTGGTATTTCTCTGAAGGATTTCATGAAGGAAACCAGAAACTCCAGGGTGAAAAACCGATAGATGAGAAGCACAGAAAGAATCAGCGTGATCACATCCAAAAACAATTAACTAATTTCCTAGGAACCTTAAAAGAGCAAAAAGATGACGAAGTTGAAAAGACGGTCATCGAAAGAGCAAAAAATTTACTGAAAAAGGTCGAAGGTTGATCCTCATCTGACCAGTTTGGCACTCACGACATTTCCCCCACATCGCGGACATTCCTCTTTCGGCTCTTTGAGCCATCTGCGGCATTTCTCACACCTGTATTCCCATTCCCACTCTTCATCTATCTCTTCCTGCGCAACTCCTTTGTACTCAACATCCATCGATTTCGCGAGGTTTTGGATAGAATAATCGTCGGTGAGGATCGTCCCCTCAACATATATCGCCAGGGCTACAACTTCCATATCAGTTTCGGACAATCGAATATCGTCTCCCGTCCTACTCGCCTGTTCTTGGACCCTATCCATCAGATTACCGGGAGGCTGCATCTCCGTAAGACCGGCAGATTTCATCATCTCCAACTTGCGGTGCCAACGACCGCCCTCACTTATTTCAGAGAGTACTCCAGGGGGAACATACATATCAGAATCCATCGGGATGTCTTTGCCCGATAGAATCGCTGACGTATCGAGAACGTATTTCATCATTACTCTAACTATCGGAAGTTGATAATATCCTTTTCCATTCAACAAAGAGTTTTAATTAGCCTATACAATGAATGTCCATGGCGATCTACGAGTTTGAAGGAAGAAAACCTGATATTTCAGAAGATAGCTACATCGCAAAAAGCGCAACCATAATCGGCGATGTCAAAATAGGAGACAACTGCTATGTAGCTCCAGGAGCTAGGATCAAAGGGGATTACGGGACGATAATCATCGGAGATAACTCCAATGTGCAGGAGAACTGCGTGATACACGCTAGACCTGAAGAGAAAACGACAATAGGTGATTGGGTCACCGTTGGGCATGGGGCTATAATCCACGGTGCGGAGATAGACGATTATGCGATAATCGGGATGGGATCGATAGTCAGCGATGAAGCTGATATAGGAAGATGGAGCGTGGTCGGCGAAGGAGCCGTTGTCAGAAGCGGACAGGAGATAAAAGATGAAGAAGTCGCTGTCGGAGTTCCATCTAAGACGATCAAAAAGATCTCTAGCGAGTACAAAGAAGAGTGGAAAGAGATCAAAGAGGAATATGCCTCCTTCTCCAAACGTTATAAAGAAGGTTTAAAGAAGATAGATTAATCGAGCTACTCTACCAGAGGTTCCTCATCCTCTAGGTATTCCCTGTATGTGAGCACTTTTCCTTCCGTTTCTTCCGTAGCCCTCCAGATATTTTCGGTTTTCTCTCTAAAATCCGGCTCTCTAGTGATATGATGATCATAAAGCATAGTTTCAAAATCACACTCTTCTATGATGCGTGAGGCGTTCTCTATCGAACGATTCAAATTGAAGTTGTTCAACATGTAACCCAAAAGGTAGGTTGCGGGACCATCCATGATCAAAAAATCTGGATCTTCTCGAATTATCCATTCAGCATAATCTTCGATAGTAGGCCCTTGAATATCTGAGGTATAGATGAACTTCTCCCTTCCCTTCTCGACGATCATCGCTAGCACCCATCCTGTTTTCGAGTACTCGATCCCGTGAAAAAGAGGTTCAGTGAATCTGATAGTCGTGTTTCCCGCTCTGATAATCTCACCATCGGCGTAGTGAATGTTCTCCAAAGGTTCTTTCACATGCCTCTCATCGTTCCACATCTCTGTTCTTCTGAAGAATTTCTCTCTCCACTTTTCATGAAGTTCCTCTCTCCTTTCTTCATAATCACCCTCGTCTATCTCATTGACTAGAGGGAGTTCGTTCAAAGGGTCTTGATATTCTTCCTTTTCAGGTTCGGCCTTAAATTCCTCAAGATCTTTTTCACTTTCATGAGATTCGAGTAATGCCTTCAAAAATTTTCTACTGCGATTCCATTGAGATGGATTTATCCATTTATTCGGATCTTTTATCCATATCTCTTTGTCGGAAAATACAGTGGAAAAATCGATCCCACTTGTGTCCGGCAAAAAGTGATGGTCATAATGATAATGAGATATGAAGATATGTTCAACTTTTTCCGAAGCATTTTCGATCTTACCTCTCGCTTTGTCTAATAAGTTATATTTTCGCTCCGTTTTCAAGGGAAAACTCTTTTGCATCACAGCTGCCGCTGGATCAACGAGTATAGAAGTATCTGAAGTATCCACCCTTACGCAGATGCTTTTCGCGCCCATACTGTCGGACCAGATAGGTTCGACATCGATTTTATCCATGAGAACCTTCACCCTTTGAAATCTACAAAGTTCAATATCTTTTTCAAACTTTCCTCATCCTCTATCAACGTTTTTAATTCCTCTTCGCTTTCCACTCTTTCTCTGAATATAGTGGCTGCTCTTTTCTTCCCGATACCGGGAATCTTTTTTAGCTGGTCGAAAGAGACCTCAGAAACATAAAATGGATGATGAATACCTGTAACGCTCCTATAGCCGTGGTCGGTGATCATCACGTCGTAGTATTCCTCTAGTTCTAGCTCATACTCCACCCCGACCAATAGAGGGTACGTCCCTATCTGTCGACCAAAAGTTACATTCCCATCGATCTTCTCCATAAAAACATCCGTGAGAACCGTACCGAGAGGAAGCAACTTTTTCAACATCGAATTATCGATGTTTTCTCTCACCTTTTTCTTGAAACGCTTGAAGTCGTTCTTATATCTCAGTTCAAGATCATCATCTCGATGTGACATTACTTGGCGGATGTTTATCCGTCTTAGAAGTAAATTCTCTTCCAACAACTCCTCTAAAAAGCGATGATTCTTTTCATAGGTCTCTCTAGTTTCGCCTCTTAGACCTCCTAAAAAATTGATTCCGGGAAGTAATTTAGGCATGCCGTTAGGTCCTCTCTCGGCCCCCACTTCGTTGATGATCCGCACAGCATCCTTTACCTGTTTCGGAGTCGAGTTCAAATTGTTCTTCTCGATCACTTCCTCGTCAGCGGATTCCATACCTAAAGCGAGTACATTCCCCGATGTGGTGTATTCCACCAAAGTTTCTATAACCTTCTTACTCCTTTCAGGATACTCAGCGATGACAGCTGGATTCGCATTATCTACATGTAAAACCTCGATCTCCGGACATTTTTCCTCTATACCTCTGAACAATTTCTCGATCTCTTCAGGTTGTGGTACCGGTACCTCTTTCTCTCCTACGCCTTCAGCTCTATAACTCACGGTGCAGGACTGCCCTCCAAGCCGGAAGTATCTGACACCCTTTTCGTATAAAAGTTGGAACTCCTCTATTATGTCCCCCTGATCCCGGAACTCCGGTTTTCCGTAGGCGGGTTCAGAACAGAAAGAGCATCCTCCTGTAAAGTATCGAGGACATCCACGATAGGCTGTCATCTCCAACAACAGTGGATCTGGATAGAGAGGATGCCTTTCTACTACCTTGTGACCAAATTTGAGCCAATCTTCTCTCTCTTCGGGTTCAGCCCACCTGTCTTCACCTTCTCCAAAAAGAGAATCATAAAAGTAAGCTGCAAGGTCCTTGGTAACGTAATGATCGTAACCTTCTACATCTTCATACCTCGCTAATGGACCACCAAGAAATTTTTCTCCAGGTTCTCGAGCTATCTCCTCGGCCTCTTCAACTTTTAAAGGTGTACCTCCCAGGTATTTTCCAGGGACTGTCACGCCTCCATGAACCAAAATTATATCTCCTAGAGGAATTCCATACTGTCTATATTCATCGGCTGTGATATACTCCCAGGTTAAATCTAACTCTCTCGCAACACCAACAAGCATCCTAGGTTCGGGAGAAAGATATGGTGGGACGCCCAACAAGCCGGGCTCATCCACATAAGCATCGACTACGAGGATATCCACCTTTTCCCTTCTTTCCTTGGGCTTCTGCCATCTTTCATCCGTCATGATCTTTCAGAGCCTTTTTTGCCTTTTTTATAGTTCCGCTGGTTATGATGGTCTTCACATTTCCTTTTCCGATATCCATATCGTTCATCACCTCTACAGCTCTCTCCTTCCCTGTATGAGCGCATCTCACAATGCCTCTATCACCTTCGAAAACGGTCAACCACGGCTGGATCTCATCGTATTCTTCTTTTGAAAATGCTGATCTGATAGCGTTTATCATGCCTTTCCTGTCCGTTTTTGCTCCTTCAATTACAAAGGATATATATCTTTGTCTGTCATCGCCTACGACCATCATCTCTAAATAGCGACTCTTTTTTATAAAGTACTCGGTCGACCTCAACTCCTTGAGACGAACCTCAAGTTTATTTATATCCGATCTACATGAAGGGACGATGAAGGAATTCTATTACCCCGGGAACAAATTTCCCAGCGTTTCAATCACCGGAGAATCCTGCGCACTCTCGTGCCCTCATTGTGAGGGTAGATTCCTAGAAGGTATGGTCGAAGTATCGGATCCTGAGGGACTTTATGAGTTCGCATTAGACCTAGAAGAATCCAGTGGTACAGGATTTCTACTTAGTGGTGGATGCAACGAACAGGGGAAAATACCCATCGAAGAGTATTTTGGGGCTCTCTCAAAAATAGATGAAACTACCGACCTGTCTACTAACGTTCACACCGGTCTACCTACCAAAGAAATGGTTGAGGGGTTAGTAAAGGCGGAAGTCGACTCTGTTTCCTACGACATGATCGGATCTAAAAGAACAATAGAAAACATTTACGGTCTAGACGCAACACCGGAAGATTACAAAGAAGGCTACCAGATGTTGAAAAACGCTGGTCTCAAAGTCACTCCCCATATCACAGTAGGTCTCAATGGAGGGGAACTAGACGGGGAATTCAAAGCTGTAGAATTACTAGAAAAACCTAAAAAAATCGTCTTGAACTCTCTCATTCCAAATGATTTTGGAAAAAGAGTGTCAAAGGAGGATTTTTTCTCTGTTATGGAGCATATCGATGACTCAACAGAGATCCTCCTAGGATGCATGAGAGAGAGAGGAAGAAATAATATGGAAATTGAAGCTTTGAAACGAGGGGCTAAAGGTATAGTATTGCCATCAAAAAAGACCCAAAAATGGGCTGAACAGAATTTTGATTTAGAAAAGATAGAGAAGTGCTGCGTGGTTTAGCGATAGATCCCCTCGCCTGTGTATCTTTTTTTGAAGGGATAGAATATGGCTGCGGATTGGACAAATGCACCCATGTAAAGAAACGATAAAAGAGAAAAGGAATTTTGTTGATTAGTGAATACTTTCCTTTTAACTGTATACTCGAGTTTAGAGGATTCGTTAGAACTCACATGGAAGATCCACATTTTGAACGCCCCCGTATCTAAACTTTTAAAGGTTTCTTCGTAGCCATCTACGCTACTATTACTAAATTCACTCTCAGTTCTATTCTCGCCTTTTTGATAAAGAGTGACATTGATCCACCCATTAGTATCGTTAGTAGACTCGAATGTTATGTTTTTTAGCCTTCTTAAACCTAATATGCCTATGTTGCTCAATTCTATCTCAGCTTCAAAATTTTCGCTATCCGTCTTCTCTAGTGAAAGTTCTTTTTGCTCAACCGAAGAAACATCGTTTACTACCTGCGTTAAATAAGGGGTATATAGCATTCCAAGGATAATCAAAGCCACGACTGCAAGACTTATCGACTTCCTCATCGAATTTCTTGCCAACAAATATTTTATGCTGTAACTCTTATGTCGCCTTATTCTTAAAATTCTGAAGATGAATGAACCGATAAATATTATGAATATCCATCCAAAGAGCATCAGGAGGGAATGATAGATCGGTAAATAAAGAGGATTCAAAGATGCACCGTTAAAATACATAAGGAGAGGAAAAAGGATAACTATCCCCACGATTTGAGGGATCAACAATTTTCTCTTGAGATTTTTGATTCGCTCTACCTTATGAGATCCTTCTAACTTATCCTGGAGTTCTTTCAATCTTTTACTCCGTGTGATCAGCATTCGTCCATTCGACTCATCACTCAATTTTTCTAATTTTTTTTCTATCTCTAGATCAATATCCCGAGATGAGCCTCTCTTTCCCGCCATAAGGTACATTTAATATTTACGATTTCCTTTATAGAAGTTTTGCCCCCAATTTTGCTACAAAAAAAGGAACAGCAAATTCAGGTATCGTCATTTCTTTTTTGATCTCGAATTCTTCTTTTTTCACAATAACACTTTCCAGATTGGGCAATTTTTCAAATTGGATATCATATTTTTTCTCTGTAAGAAAGCTAGGGACAGCATCATTTAACGGATCAAACCCTTCTAGTGAATCAAGGTCGATCTTCTCTACTACTAAAAATGAAGAACCATGGATCGAGGAAGGCAATCTGATCAAGCGTTTTGTATCTCCAGTGACTGGTTCGTCTGTAGAACCGATTATCTTAGAGCCGATCTCCTGCACATTTTCTTCCTTCAATATGCCTTCGATTATCTTTTCAAAAGTAGAGGCATTGACCATTCTCTTCTCTTCAGAAAAAACATCGAGAACACCATCTTCCACGATTTTTTCCCATTTCTCTTTTTCGAATAGGTCTTCGTAAAGTCCTGAGGCTGTCTTTGCTCCCACGCCGTGCTTCTCCTCCATCTCATCTATCACCGCTTTTTTATCCATATCGTGCCATCTTTTGAGAAGATCAGCGGTGAGTCTCCTTGTCTTCTTTCTCCATCCGCCCTCTTCCTCGTCGGGCAGTCTTGGTGCCTTCTTTATATTATCTATATCCTTGAATTCACCTATCTTTATGTTCTCATAAGGTAAGATAACATCAAGGTCTAACCCCACTCCAGTGATATAGTCCACTATCTCCCTTCTCGCCTGTTTAGAGAGATCAAAAACCTCGTCCTTCCTAACGTGAACGTGGTATCCTCTATTACCTGAAAAAAATAGTTCCATATTCTTTTTTTCTATCCCGAAGTCTTCTATCAAGAAATCATCTATCAGTAATCTACATTTTTCCTTGACCTTCTCTAGCTGTTCGAAATAATTCAACTCATCACTTCCCGGGAGGTGGTCAGCGTCAAGATCGAATACCAGATCCGCGCCAAGCCACTCTTTATCAGCCATAGGTGCCTGAGGATTTGAATAATAAGCTGTAGAATAGTATGAGTGAAGTGGTGTTTTTTCCTTCAAAAATCCTTCTACTTCGCCTTTAGATTTAAAAGCAACCGGGCGGTGCATCCCTTCACCACCAAAATAAACGAAAGCGAATTCTCTCATCGTGAATCTATAGGGAAGAGAAAGATCTACCGTGGAATAATAATCTCTTAAGACACGGGGAAGGAACTTCCTGCTCTTATCGGTTCTTTTCACGAAACCAAATCTTATTTGTAAGTAAAAGATTTTTGGAATAGTGATCTCCTATTCATGAATAGTAACCCTCTTGTCCAATAGCAATCACACAACGTTTATATACCTCCTGAACACCATTACTCATTTGATATGGGATATAAAGCAACTACAGGAGGATTGTTCGCCTTCATGGTCGTCCTATTCATCGTCATAGGATACCTTATAGGGGGACTTTTCCTTGGCAACTGGATAGCCGGGACCATATTATTCTTAGCTATCGCTGGCATTATGAATATAGTCGCCTACTTCTACAGCCATAAATTGATACTACGATCCTATAATGCGAAGATCATAGAAGAGAAGGACAATCCCAGATTGTTCAAACTTGTCAAAGATGTCGCCTATGAAGCAGATATAGAGATGCCAAAGGTCGCCATAGTCCCTTCTGACACACCAAACGCCTTCGCTACTGGACGAAATGAAGACAACGCAGTCGTAGCAGCAACAGAGGGCATACTTCAAACTCTAAATGACGATGAACTTAAGGGCGTTCTAGCGCACGAAGTCGGACATATCAAGAACAGAGACATGATGGTGATGAGCATCGCCGCTACGTTAGCCGGTGCGATAACTTTCATGGCTCGGATGGTCTGGTTCCAGATGATCTTCAGCAGAAGAAGAATTAACCCGATATTCCTAGTAGCTATGGTTCTTGCACCCATCGGCGCTATAATAATCAAGTTAGCTATTTCCCGAAAGAGAGAATACGGAGCGGACAAAAAAGGAGCAGAGATATCTAAGAATCCAAATGCCTTAGCGAGTGCATTGGAAAAATTGGACGCAGAGAACAAAAACAATCCGATGAAGAGTAAAAACACTACTTCTTCATCACTATTCATAGTAAACCCCTTCAAATCCAGTACTTTTGTCAAGCTTTTCTCCTCACACCCTCCAACTGAGGAAAGAGTCAAGAGATTAAGAGAGATGGCATCGGATTTCAGCTACCTATAAAAGCCTATTCCCTCCTTTCTTCACAAATCTATAAGTAATAATTCCATTTTTGCTAACGTGTGAGTGCAAAAAGTTCGGCACCGGGAAAAACTATCCTGTTTGGAGAGCATGCCGTAGTTTATGGAGAACCTGCTCTATCCCTAGCCGTAGACAGGAGAATAAAGTGTGAGGTCTCAGATTCCTCTTCAGAGACTTATGTAAATGGATACCCGATCAATAGAAAACACCACAGTTACATCCTGGAATGTATTGAGAAGATGGATACGGATGAAAAATTTGAGATAGAAACAAAGAGCGATCTGCCTAGTGGAGCTGGAATGGGATCATCTGCGGCCGTAACTGTATCGACTATAGGTGCGTTAAGAAGATTCCTGTCCAAGAATATAGACAAAGAGAAAATTGCTAGAGAGGCTTTCGAAATCGAATACAAAGTTCAAGGTAGTGCTAGTCCCATCGATACTTCCACTTCAACCCATGGAAACGCAATCCTGATCTCAAAAGAAAAAGAGGAGGGATTCCTTTGGCAAATAGAAAAAGAAAACAATCTCTGGAACATCTCTCATCAGAATATCCCCGATATAGATCTAGTTATAGGTGACACAGGAGTTCATTCTAATACCGGACCTCTAGTAAAAAAAGTTAGAAGATTTTACGATCGTAGCAATTTTGCACGTGAAATAATCGAAGATATCGGAGATATAGTCAAAAAAGCTACGAGACATCTCAAGAATGAAGAGCTAGAGAAAGTAGGCGAATTGATGAACGAGAACCAACGCCTACTTTCGATACTAGGTGTTAGTCATCCCAAACTTGAAAAGCTGATCAGAGGAGCTAGGAAACACTCTTACGGGGCAAAACTTACAGGCGCAGGGGGAGGGGGTTCTATGATCGCATTCACCGATGAACCAGAAAAAGTAGCTGATGAGATCGATAAGAGGGGAGGAACTCCCTATATAATAAAATCAACAAAGAAAGGCTTGATTACCAGCGAGTGATATCTCTCCTAACACGCCCTTCTCAGGTATTAAAAGACCTACAGTTAAAGAAGGGTTTTCAGAAGGGTTTTATTTTTTCTCTGTCTATTCCGATCCCTTCGGGGGTCAGCACGATGAAATTATTTCCCACTCTTGCTACATCACCTGATACTTCACTAGCGACAGCTTTAAGTTCGCTTTGAACTCTTTCCATCGAATCTGAACTTCCTGCTATAGCTTCGATATCAACTAACAGTACATTGCCGTCATACACCTCTTCTGTAACATCTCTTACATCTTCGTATCGATGTACTTCAGCTATCTTGATGAGGGTATCAGCTTCAAATATTTCACCCTCCTCTCTTTCTTCAGAAAGATGGGTGAGATCGATATATTCTTCGCCTCCGAGGTCGGAACCTTTGCCCTTCTTCTTCAAATGGGTCTTTTTCTTGAGGAAATCTCCTATCATGGCATTCACGTCCGACAAAGTGATTGATGGCAAACAATAAAAATCTATCGGAAGACAAACAACTATTAAACCATAAAAACCTTGATAATTTCAACAAAAAGCCTTAACAGAAAAGATTAATATCACCTCTATTGTAATCAACGTGCTGACTTGCAGGCGTGATCTAGTCTGGCTAGGATCTGAGCCTTCCAAGCTCATTGGCCGGGTTCAAATCCCGGCGCCTGCATACCTATAAAAAATCATTGAATTTATATTACACGAGTCTTTTCTCCTAAGCATGAAAAGGATATTGATCGGAGTAGCTTGGCCCTATGCTAACGGGCCGATACATATCGGCCAAGTGGGTGGTTGTTACCTTCCACCAGATATATTCAGACGTTATCACAAGATGAAGGGTAACGATGTATTGATGGTCTCTGGATCGGATCAACACGGTACTCCCGTGACTGTTACAGCCGAAGAGGAAGGTTTCACTCCAAAGGAAACAGCTGAAAAATACCATGAGATCAACTATCAAGCCCTCAAGGATTTGGGGATTAGATTTACACTTTTTACTTACACGATGAATGAAACCCACAAAAGGGTAGCGAAAGATATCTTTAAAACTCTCTATGAAAAAGATCACATAGGATTAGACTCGATGGAGACTTTCTACTGTAAAAATTGTGAAAGATCACTCCCTGACAGATATGTGAAAGGGACATGCCCGGAGTGCGGACAAGAAGATATCAAGGGAGACCAGTGTGACGAGTGTGGAATTCTTTTGGATCCAGAAGAGCTTAAAGAACCAAAATGCATGCACTGTGGAGAAACTCCCGAGATGAGAGAAAGCGAACATTTTTTCCTAAAACTTTCGAACTTTCAAGAAGATTTAGAAAACTATGTTGAAGATAAAGAGTATTGGAAGAATCATGTTTTGAACTTCACGAAGGGATGGCTGAAAGAAGGACTTGAAGATAGACCGATCTCGCGAGACATGGAATGGGGTATATCAGTCCCTATCGAGGGGTACGAAGACAAGAAGATATACGTTTGGTTTGAAGCTGTGATAGGATATCTCTCGACCTCTATCAAATGGTCTGAAGAAAGTGACAACGATTGGAAAGAGTTTTGGAAGGACCTAGATGCAGAGCATTATTACTTCTTAGGAAAGGACAACATTCCGTTTCATACTATCATTTGGCCAGCTATGTTGATGGGATATGATGAAGAGCTCAATCTCCCTTACGATGTACCAGCTAACCAATACATGAGAATTGGAGGTAAACAGTTATCTACTTCAAGAGGCACAATTGTCTCCCTTCCCGATATACTCAATGATTTCAGCAGCGATGCTGTTCGATATTACCTCACTGCGGTGATGCCCGAGACGAAAGACACTAACTTCACATGGGATGAGTTTGAAGATAAAATAAATTCGGAACTCGTTGGAAATCTAGGAAACTTCATCCATAGGGTCCTCTCCTTCACCCATTCAAATTTTGGAGAGGTGCCTCAAGCCGGTGATCTCCAGGAAAGGGACAGAGAGGTAATAGAAAAAATAGAAGAGAAAACAGAAGAGGCCGGGGAAAACATCGAAAATAGAAAGTTCAAGGAAGGACTCAAAAATATTATGGAACTCTCCAGGGAGGGAAACAGGTACTTCAATGATAAGGCACCTTGGGAAAAATTACCTGAAGAAAAAGAGGATGCTGGTACAACCCTAAATATTTCACTCAGATTAGTGAAAGCTCTCTGTATAAGCGCGGCACCTTATCTGCCAGACAGTATGGAAACTCTTTGGACCTATCTATCCCAAGAGGGAAGCGTCCATGAGCAGAGTTGGAAAGAAGCTCTAAACCCGCTGGAACCTGGAACTCAATTGAACGAGCCTAAACCACTCTATGAGACGATAGAACTCGAAGATATTGAAGAAGAATCCGAACTGGTTGACTCTTTGAAGAGATTAGACCTAAAAATAGGTAAAATAACCAAAGTAAAAGAACATCCTAACGCAGACAAATTGTACGTCACTAGGGCGGACCTTGGTCAGGAAGAAAAGACCTTAGTTGCCGGTCTAAAACCTTATTATGATAAAGAGGAGATGGAAGGGAAAAAGATCGTTGTAGTATCTAACCTCGAACCCGCCAAGTTAAGAGGTATCGAGTCAGAAGGTATGATGTTGGCTGCACAGGAAGGAGAAACAGTTTCCCTACTTCAACCGAAAGGTGATGTCGGAGAGAATATTAAAAGTACGGAAGCCGGTGCAGACATGATCTCATTTGAAGATTTCCAAGAGTTCGACTTCAGGACAGCTGTTTGGGAAAATGAGATGATATCGTCGGGAGAAAAATTAGAGCCGATCAAATCGGATAGGTTTGAGGGAATTTCCGTCGCACTTATCGATGATGGAGAAGCTATATTACTAGAAGACAGCAAAGGGGCTATAAACCTGGATAAAGAGATCTCGCCTGACAACGAAATAATGTGAAAATAAGGATATACAAATAAATTTAAAAAATAAAAGAGGTTTGATCGAGTTTTGAGTTCACCAAGGCCTTCTCTGTCTTCTTCTTCTATTCTTATACCAGATGAATAACAGAACACTCACGGCTATCGCAGCTATGATAATCCCAGCATAAAGCATAGTACTCGTTTCTTCCTCAATCTGGAATGTTCGGTCCATAACCAATTTCTCTTTATTGAATCCATCGTCATTCTCCGAGGTCCCATAGTCTGCCCAAACTTCTAATGTATGTTCTCCTGACTCAAGGCCGCTTTTTGACCATTTAAAAGACCCTCTTCTTTCCTCTCCAGGTTCAAGGTCTTTCAATGTTTGAGTAGCCTTCTGTTCCCCGTCAATGTATAGCCCGATTTTCATTTCTTCTATATGGACCTCACTTGGATTTTTCACAGTCACCTTTGTCTTCTCTGGTTTTTCTACACTGATTTGAAACTCCTTTTCATTAAAAGCTACTTCTCCGTTCTTACCGCAGTAAGCTTTGAAATTCAACGCACCTTCGCCTTCTTCACGCACGGTTACATTCACGGTGAAGATATTGCTGGTAGCACTTTCTGATTCCAAAGGATCGACAGTTGCTTCTAAAGTAGATTCTGTCTTAAGTGTCCAATTATCTGCTTCCTCCGCATCGATTATTTTCTCACCAGACCTGAAAGCGCCTCTTATCTCAACTTCGTAACTAACAGTTTCATTAAAGAAGAATTCTTCAGGTCCATCGATCTTAGGATTTATCCGTTCATCCTCAACTGCTGCTTCACCAGTTTGGATAATAACGGTAAAGGAGGTGAATAATAAAAAGGAGATAATCACCAATAAGGCTAGATTTTTAAATTCCATCATATCCACCTCCTCTTTTTCATCACATACACTGCACCTATTCCAACGATTATGATTATACCAGCCCATTGCCAATTACTCAATGTAAAGGGGTCCTCTTCTATGATAAACTCGTCACCTTCAAATTCTACTGTATCTCTATAAGCCGTGATTTCCGGTAATGAAGTAGTGAACGTCTTGGACTCGTAAACCATATCATCGCCTTCTGAATTCACCATCAATTCTAGTTCAATTTGTGCCTTTGGATCAGACGAAGTAGAACTGAAGGTAACTTCGATAGCACCTGTCTCATTTGGACCTATCTCATCTAGCTGTTCTGTAACGTTAACTGTCCAGCCGTATGTTGGTGTACTTGCCTCTACGGTATATCCATCAGGACCATTTCCTGTATTGCGGACTTGCACGGTATACGTGAGTTCTCCAGGTTTGAAACTTTTGTCTTTTACCTCTTCCAATATTTCAATCCCGTGTATCTGCCTTATTTCGATTGGGATATCCTCTTCTAAAGTTTTCTCAGAATTGAGTGAATCTACTGTGAAACCGACCGATTCTCCGACCGTAGCGTCTTCGGCCACTTTAACTTCTATATCGATCTCTTGTGTCTCTCCAGGAGATATCTCTGAGGTTGTATCCGGGTCAAAAGTGATCTCCCAACCTTCGACCTCTGCAGAGAATTCATACTCATCAGGCATATTTCCCATATTTTTGAGCTGTGCCGTGTACTGGACGACTTCTCCTTGAGATGCTGTTTTACTCTCTAAACCACTAATTTCCATCCCGTATTCCTTGATCATCTTTAGATCTATGATTTTGTGTCTATCATGGTTCATATCCAAATCGTTTTCATATATGTATCTGTTAGTTCTATGATCCACTTCTTTAGAAGTTTCTATATTTACCAAGTAGGTATCACTAGGTAACAATATATTGAAGGAACCGTCTTCTTCTGTTTGGAAGGTGTTTTTAGCATCACCTTTTCTCAAAGTCAAATCTGTCTGAATGCCATCGCCTTCCAAGTTGACTTTTCCCGAAAAGACCTTCGCATCTTCTAAGCCAATATTCATTGTGTGATTTTCCGTTGGCATCTCGAAGGTATCAAAGAAGCTATAGCTTTCCGTAGAAGTCTCATATTCAGTATAAATGGTATACTCACCATGAAGGAGTTCTTCGACCTCGAACTTGCCTTCATCATCAGTTTTAATCTCTTCGTACTCAGTACCAGGTATCTTCAATGTCAGATTACTCAGCTGTTCTCCATCAGCTGTCACAATACCAGTTAAAGTGGAGTTCAATATCTCCTTTTGTAGTTCTAACTTTCCATTAAGGTTCTGGGAGGGGATATTGGTAGTCAAATTAAGGTGATAACGCACTTCTCTAATCTCTCCTTCTATCTCTTCTTTAGTTTTGTGATTGACAGTTATTTCATATTCTCCGTGTGAGATATTGAGGTCTAGCACTCCATCGATATCGGTGGTTGTCTTTATAACATACTCAGACCCTGTATTTCTAAAAGTGACCTCTATTTTCTCATCTGCTGAAGTAGCAAAAACATTATCCACTTGGGTTATTGATCCTAACTTGAAATCGACATTTTCCTTAGCTTCATCTAGAGTTAATTTCATCTGGGTGGCGGAGATCTCTTCAGAATGGATCGCTCTGACGGCATAATCACCCGGTTCAAGATATGTCTCATAACTACCGTTTACTGATATCATCTTTTCTTCAGGCCCCTGGAAATTTATTTCTACTAATGGAATTTCCTCTTCGTTGGGTTCTATATCTCCAGCCAATCTCACTTTGTAGACGATATCAAGGTCCTTCGACTTATTCTCATCTCCAGGTCTAATGGTCAGAGAATCAGAAATATCGTATTTTGCACCGCCTTCATCCACGATATACTCTCCATTTATTTCGTAAACCCCTGGTTGAAGTTCAATCATATAATCAGAGTCGTTTTCAATAATTGTCATATTCTCCCAGGCCGCTCCTTCTCCTTGAGGTTCAAAGGTCACATCCATCTCATCGATAGGATGCTCGTCAAGATTAAGGCTTCCTTCTACAGTCACATCTTTCGCTCGTAAGGATATTTCACCTTCCTCACCAAGACTTTCGTTTGAAGGATCTATTGTCTTAGTCCATTTTTCATACCCGTTCTTTTTTACTGTGAAGGTGCATTTACCTTCTGGGAGTAAGACTCTATATTCTCCATCTACCGTGGTAGTAGCTTGTAAAGGTGAAGTTCTATCTTGGTATTTCACTTCTAGTTGGGCAAATATTCCTTCTTCAGGCAGCCTATCCCTAACTACTTTACCTTGAAGAATATTTCCTTTTGAGCCATCTAATGTGATCTCTATATCCTCGTTCAAATCGACTTCTTTCCAGAAATAGAGACTATGTTCAACATCACCACCAGGCCGTACGTCATACCAACCGTAAATAGTGTACCGATTTTGCGATAATTCTGGCAAATAAGCCTTGAATCTCCCTTCCTGATTAGTGGGCATATAATATTCTGCTCCTGACCCATCTTTCACGAATATTTCTGCTCCATTAACCTCACTGCCTTCATATTCTGCAGTTCCACTCAACTTTTGCGCTTTCACGAAATCGCCTTCGTAACTCGTGATATCCTTATTCACCAATATATCATCTAAAAATGCAGTAACGTTGCTTCCTTGATGATTAACCCCATAAATGTTATAGTGGGCTTCTGGTAACTTTATACTGAATTCACCCTTCGCATCCGTTTTAATCTCTCTCTCGTAATTTCTCGCATAGATATTCAATCTCTGATTAGATAACTTATCTTCTCCTTTTTTTATCAACCCTTCAACTTTATGAGCCTTGACCAATGTTACAACACTCTCTTTACTTTTACCCTGTTCTATCTCTATCTCTCGTGGTCCTTGATTGAAGGTATAAGACTCGCCTTTAATCTCTAAAGTGTATCCCCCAGAAGGAAGATTCTTAAATCCAAAGGTTTCCGTCTCTCCAAGAATAACTTCTTGAGTCCTATTAATGCCGTCCAAGGATAAAGTTACAGTCTCTGTTTCAAGGTCTTCGATATCATAAGATATACTTCCAGTCAAATTACCAGTAGATATTGGTATATCTTTAGTAGTTTCTTCTCCCGGTTTTACCTCTACACCTTCAAGAGTTTCGCTTCCAGAAATTGTCGTATTAATGGTATATTTCCCTGGAACAACTTTTTCATGTTCATAATTTCCATCCTGAAAATCCACTGTATACTCCAAATTTGAATCTTCATTTTTCATTTTAACTTCGCCAACAGAAGAAACTAAAGAGTCGTTTTGGTTTTGTTCATTGTAATTACCATTACCATCTCCGTCAAAAAATACTTTACCAGAAATCTGACCTGAATCCACTTCGAAATCATTTTCTAATCGATAGTCCCATTCGCCATCACCAGATCTGTCTATCTTTTTCCTCAAGGCCTGTTCTTTAGTAATTTCAAATTGCTCAGCACCTATCGGGATTTGTTCTCGTTTAATATGCTCATCTCCGTCACCACCGGTAGACACTAACACAGTAACATTCCCTTCCGGGAGTATAGCTCTATACTTGCCCTCTTCATCAGTTCGAGAGGTATGGTGAGGGGTTGTACGCTCTGAGCCCGTATCTAGAACTGTGACTTTAGCATTCGGAACCGGTTCTCCATCATTGGTAGTAACACGGCCTTCTAAGATAGCTCCGTCATAATATCTCAAAAAGACTACACCCTGGTTCATGTAAGAATAAGGGGGGAAGACCGTAACATTCTCATCTTCTTGGTGCTCAATAGCTTCCTGATAGGGCATCGCTCTCGTGGCATCACTATGGTTTTGCCATTCATCTCTAGGATAAGGATTAAAGTAAGCGGTCCTGTGGAATTCACTAAAGTGGGTAAGATTCCATCCTGGTTTAGGTTGTTTAGGTTGAGAACCAGGTCGTCTTGATTGACTTTGTTGTTGATTATCGATCCCAGGAATGCCATCTTTTTCTCCAACTTTTTCGAGATTGTATCCCGCAAATATCCTGTACAAAGCGGAATTGTAGAACATCTCTTGGAATTCTATTCTTTGATCTGCTATCTGAGCCTCTTGTGGAATATCTTCTTGATCCTCATATGTTCTACCCTGTTGATCAACATATATCATCTTGTAGAAATCAATTGGTATTCTACCCCGACCACTTTCATCCACTCGATGTCCTGAAAGGTAAGCAGGTGCATGAAAGATACCAGTATCTCTCGCAGAGGTCGGGAACAGTCTAGAATCTACTCCGAAGTAACCAATCCTATTCTCAAGCCTCTCATAACCAGAATCAAAACTTATACTCCTGTAAAGTGAAGAAAGGGTATCTATATCCTCATATGATAATGTGCCCATGACCATGGCCCATCTTACGTTTCCATTATCTATGTCGTCCGCGCGGGGGTGATATCTGTCAGGATTCGAGAGAACTTCCTGTCGATAAGAGGCTGGGTTTTTGTAAATATCTTCCAGCGTATCTGTTTTGTTCTCACCTATATGGTCTATCAATATATCTTCTACTTCATCTTCAAAGCCGCCCTCTTCTTTGTATGGCAATTGAAGCTGTCTCCCTACCAGCAATGCCGTCATCTCTGATTCGTTCTGAGCCATGAGGAAATTACCCGCAAACCTGTATGCATGCTGGAAGTTGTCCGCTACTGTAGGATGTTCTCCAAGATTCACAGCTTCGAATCCGTAGTCCCACCAGCTCAAGAATGCAGGTCTTTCTTCCGGAGGTATGTCTTTATTTTCCTCTTGTAGATCTTCCCAGGCCGTTGGCCAATGATCTGTCGGTTTATCCACCGAATATCCAAAAGCGCCCAGGTAATGTTGCCCCCTTTCCTCAGGATCGTAATCAGGAGGTCTCAAAAAGCTTGGGAGAGTATTATGAATCTGTTCTTCGTACTCCTGTTTCTCCGCATAAGGAATACCTGCATCGATGGCATATAGGACATTAGGTGTTAGAAGTAGAAATACGACGAGCAGAGTGACTAATACGTGTTTTATCTTAACCCCTTCTTTTATTTTCCCTAACAAGTTTCCTCTGTGCCTTCTGAAATATCTTCCGATCTCATCGAATCCAGTTTTATCGAACAGAAGCGCTAATACCCAGCCCGCAGTGAGTGCATATGCAGGTGCTGCATTAAATATGAATCGGGTGGCGGTTGTAGTCATATAGATTGCAAAACCAGTCCAAATCAATATGAAGACAAACGAGCGAGACCACTCCACTCTTAGATGAAAAATCGCAAAAGCGATGCCAACCCAAGATAAGAAGAATGTTGCAAGCCCACCAGCGAGTACTAACCTGCTGAACATCGGAGCCTGAGCCTCTGCGATGGTTGAATACAACTTATTCTCTATGAAGTACTGTCCTGCGGCAGTCTGGATCACATCAGGTCCAAGAGTGAAAAGGAGCACTCCTACCACTATAAGAGTTGAAAAAGTCAGCACCCAAGGAAGGTCTCTCGTTACGGTAAAATATACGCCTAGACCAAAAGTTCCAAGGAATATAAGGAAAGGAACCTGGAACCAATTTTCAAGAGGCCATTGGAGCCACTCCGTGATTATTCGTGGTCTGTGCTTTGCATACCACGGAAAGGCGATTATAAACGCGATCATCATAATAACAAAAATACTTACCGTTATACCGAGAGAATCTTTTCCTCTGAATTTATCTATCACTAGCTGGATCAAGAAAGAAACCAAAATTATTACCAACGCATATGCATAGCCTTTCCATGCTAAAGCTACTGTACCTAGAGCAACTCCAGTCATCGCTGCATATAACAATCCTCTCTTGTTATTTCCAAAAAACTCCGATAATCCCTTCTTAATCTTGTCTAAATCCATCCAGTCCGAAACCCATTTTTTGTCTCCTGGTATTTCCTCGAGTGTCCGCATGTAAAAGTAGAAAGCTGTTACAATGAAGAAAAGCGAGAATGCGTCATGATTTGTATTCGTAATCACTCCTCTCTCCAAATGAGCTGCACTGATTGCAAAGAGGAATGCTCCTGCAAAGCCTGCTTTCTTTCCGAAAGTCCTTTTTCCGATCAAATAGACAGGGATAGTAGTCAGGGCTCCCCAAAATCCTGCAGAGAGAATGAATGAATATTGGATTCCTTTATCCAAATTCCCCACAAAGGGAGCTAAAAGATGTCCTCCTAATACTACTGACCATTGATAAAGAGGGGGACGAACATTCTGATTACCAACCAAGGGATAAGTTCTCAAAGGATCAATGAAAAGATGGTGTTTATTTTCCGCTATATAGTTGATAATCCTAGCATTATAATGAGAATCTGCTCCTCCACCAAGAAGATATGGGGTTCCAAATTTAGTAGCAAGGTCTAGGGCAAAATAACTTCGTATGAATAATGCAAGGCTGAATATACCTATCAAACAGACCCAGCTATCCCAGTTTTTTTCCAACCACTTGATGGTGGGAGAGGATTTTTTCTTTTTTCCTGTGAGTTTACCGAACCAGCTAGAGTTCATTCCATTTCACCTTATACTTCGAATTATAAGAACCATCTTATTGGCTTGTGAATACGGGTATACAAACCCCTCCTATTTATAAATTTTTCACCTACAGGATTTGATAGAAAAAGAAAATATAACTATTTATCTAGGATGTTTTTTAATGTCTATTGCGTGTATTTAGGTCTTGTGTTGGACTTAAATTTATATTTCTTATATAACCTTGTTTATGAGCTATGCTAAACTGAATCCTTACCATCAAATAGGAACTTATCCAACTGTTCCACCGCATCTTTTCTCTTTCTCTGGTGTTGTTTCAGGAAACTTTTGATATTTTCTTTGAGAATGCCTTTACACTCCCCACAAAGGATATCTCCATTTCGACATTGTTCTGCTATATCGGATACCTTTTCATCATCAGATTCAAAGATGAAGTACCTAAAATTTTGAATTGCACATATATCAGGATTTCCGCCTTTTTCTCTCTGCTCTGCTGCAGAAACTCTTCCCCCCGTAAAGGCTTCATTTATCTTTTCATCCACATCTTCGGGATCGTCCGTAGTAAAAATGGTCGTCTTGGGTTGACTTGCGGACATCTTTCCACTTCCATCCAATGATGGGGCTAGTTTATTGTGGAGAAGCGCGGGTTTCAAATAGCCGAGGGTTTCGGCAATATCTCTCGTCAATCTAAAATGGGGGTCTTGATCTATTCCACAAGGAATTAGCACCGGTACGTCTTCCTGTTCCAATTCGCTCGGGAGGAAACAGGGTGCGGATTGGATAGCGGTGTAGAAAATACTGCCTACATTCGTAGAATTATCGAAACCGAAAACTGCCTTGACATTAGAAAAATTCAGTCTCTTTCCGGCCTTTAAAGCTAACGGGTACAGGGTATCGATATTGTCTGTGTCGATCAAGATATGAGTCTTTTCTGGATCGAATCCCAGCGCTATGATATCCTTTGCATTCTCAAGAGCATAGGAATGTGTCTTCTCAAGAGTGTTTTCAAACTCAAACAGGAATTTTTCATCGTCTGTGAGTTGAAAAAACATCTCAACATCGAACTGATCTTGAACCCATTTAGCAAAAATCCAAGGCATCAAATGTCCAATATGAGTATGACCCGAAGGCCCTCTGCCAGTGTAGAGTGCGAATTTATTACCCTTTTCATATTCCTCTAATATCCAATCTAGATCCCGATGGGAATAAAATATTCCTCTTCTAAGCATAAAATGGGTCTCACCAGCTACTTCCTCTATCTCCTTCAATAACTCCTGATCTACCTCATCAGTGCCAAATTTCTCTGTTAATTTTTCATAATCTATCTTCCCCTCGACTTCCCAAGGAGTCACTGTAAACTCATTCTCAGATGTTTCCTCATCCGTCATGTTATTCTCTCTCTCTCATATTTAGTTTAAATAAATAATGTTTTTCATTCTGAAAGAGAGGTATAGCTGAGGGAATCGCTATTTATTAATCGATAAATGGCATTTTCACTTACCCCTCCACCCATCCATATTATATATTAACGGATTATCAGCCGATATAATAGAAGTCAAGTATGAGAAGAAAAATACATATGGTCGGTGCTCTCCTGTTCGCTGTATTGGGTTATTTCATTTGGCACTTTATCCGCAGGGCGTTCTTACTTCCACCAGATCCTTCTTTAATCCCAAGCCTGACATCAATCTTCTCGATGGAAGTTAGTCTCTTTTTCGCGATGGTCTTTTCTTCAGCATTTGGGGGATCTCTGCCTGATATCCTTGAGCCGCCTTTCTCCAGCCGCCATAGATTTTTAGCTCACAGCAAAATATTACTGATCATATTATTCCTAATTTGGCTTATTTCACTAATATTATTGATTGATAACTATACCTTCAGTCGATGGATCATCTATTTCTTTTTGCTCGGATACATTTCCCATCTAGTACTTGATTCTTTCACTCCAGCCGGCTTAAAATGACAGTAATTATCTACATAATCTATACAGAGTATAGACTATGAAGATTGTAATTCTCTTTTGAAAAAAGAAAATGTTACAATATTCACACGCAGACCTGTCTGATGACCAAACCGACAGTTAGGCCGCAATCCAGACTTTTAGTAACCGTGGGCTGAATACGTCGCCGAAGCTTCGTACTTATACCCCGGCTCTATCTAACCCGTCTTCTACGGGAATCTTTAGAGGTGCCTCGTTTCAGGGAGAGTTTCAGGCTTAGATGCTTTCAGCCTTTAACCCT
>JAZKSP010000114.1:0-4766 GCA_036626005.1 Thermoplasmatota archaeon
TCGATGTAGACGTCGGTACCGTCGAGATCCTCTTTCTCCAATCCACCGTCAAACTCCATCTTTATGGTGGTGGTCTCAGAAGACTTTAGATTTTCCAGATTCCATTCTAGATGATCGTCCTCATGTTCCGGTGACGGATCAGAGGATAGAACTTCGGTTTCAGGATACGGTTTCTCGAAAAACACGTTTAACTCACGTTCTTTAGGCGTATAATTCATGATATCGATTTTGACCTCGCAGTGACCGTCGTCCCAGCTGTATTCTTTCTCTACATATACCACCCCCATGATCTTGGTCATCGAGGCGTCCAGTTCGGGAGGTTCTTTCCCCAGGATATCAGATGATTTTTTAGCTATCGTAGGTAATATATCATTGACTACTGTGAATTTTTTCTTGACCTTTTTGCGTTTCTTCTCTTTATTCAGATGGGTCCTTAAACTTCTAGCACAATCTCTCAACGCTCTCTCTATCTCGTCGATAACAGCAGGTATATCAGCTATAGCTTCTTTTGCTTCTGATGTGAAGGGAACTCTGGTCGAAGCTACGTGGATCAATATAACAGCGGGACCCGACGGCATACCTGTGCCGCCTTTTTGATCTAAACCGTAAATCCTCCAATCTATATTTTTGATAGCGGTGGTCGTCGCACATCCCCCTTTCTTGTAAAGCAGAGGAACCCGATTAGCGAAACGTAGGACTCTGACGGAACTGTCCTTGGGAAGATCACCTCCATAGACAAGACCGACCTCAACCTGAAACGGATTACCGGAATAGACCTCGGGTTCACGAGTTGTCGGCGGCGCGTAATATTCTGGATGATCCCCTTTGAGAACGTTCTTTAGCCCCTTCTTGATAAGCATACTTTTAATAGGGGCTAAACAGTCAGTTTTTGGCGACATCAGTTTGACTTCTTCCGCCGCATTCAATACTTTTTTACAATCCTCTACTTCAAGATCTCCTGGATTTGTTTTTTCTTCGATCCCTGCTTCTTCACATATCTCCTCGGACTTACTGTAACTAATCCTACTGAATTCATTTTTCAAAAAAGATTTTAGTGTTCGTCTATCAGAGCTTTTTGCCATCTTTGCGAGTGTTCCCAATTCTATGCCCTTGAGATGAGGGAGTACTGCTTCCGTCTCATCCGGAAGCTGGTCAGTAGCTCTTTTGAATACGGTTTCTTCGCCGTTTCTCTTATACACTATCCTTGCATGGGGATTGACGATCGCGGTATTCTTCAAATATTCGAATACGGAATGTTTTCCTCTTCTTAGAAGACCTTTCACGGTGGTCTCGAATCTCGTGCCGTGTTCTTTATCTTCCCACAGCACGACTTCCTCGCTTTGAACATCGGGTTCGTTCTTCTTCGTGTCCAAGATTATTTCCATCTCGTTGGCATAGTCTTTTTCTTCCACCATCGAACGAACGGTAGTGGCTCGACCAGTGGTGAGTTGACCGTACATCACAACCGCTGAAACTCCGATACCCTGCTGTCCTCTACTTTGACTAATCTCGTGGAACCTGGAACCGTATAGCAGCTTTCCGAAAACTTCCGGGATCTTTCTCTTGACTATGCCGGGTCCATTATCTTCGATCGCTACTCTGTATTCCTTTTCACCTACTTCTTCAATTTCAACTTTGATTTCAGGTAATATGGAAGCCTCTTCACACGCATCTAAAGCATTGTCAACGCCCTCTTTGACCGTGGTGACTAGAGCTTTGGTAAGAGAATCAAAGCCCAATATGTGTTTGTTCCTTTCAAAAAACTCTCCGACTGAGATCTCCTGTTGCTTATCCGCTAGTTCTTCTGCTATTGAAGCCATGACATCCCATCACTTCGGTAAATCACTTTTAGTTGATAAAGTTTCTGGGAAGGGGTGGGTGAAAGTATTCTTGGAAAGACGATCTAAAAAAGTTCAAACCTGTAATCTACTTGACTATTTTTCAGGTCTTTCTTTTATTCTAAACCCCGAGTCTCTGATTTTTATATCTTCTCTTTTTCCTTCAAGATATTTGTACACTGTGGCATGCTCTTTCCCTTCTAGGATCATCTCGATCGCTCTTCTAGCTATCTGTATTTTGAAGGATTGCCCTATTATTCCTACAGTATTTCCTTTGACTGAGACGTAGGTTTCGCTCAATTCTTCGATGAGCTCTCTTGTCCTACCGTCTCTTCCTATCAATCTACCTCTCATCCTTTTAACGGCATTAGCGTTCTTACCAACCCAGTCTCTTATATCTATAAGATCTAGATCTATATTATCATTCAATATCTCCATCGCTTTTTCGGGGTTGAATCCTCTACCTATCGCCTTCACAACGTCTTCGACCTTCAGTGATAGGATAGGATCTTCGATATCTCTCACATCTATCTCTACTTGTCCGCTGTTCGAATCTATATCGAGTTTCGCTCCACTCTCTTCTTCGATCTTTTTCTTAGTCTCCCCATCTTTACCTATCAAAACTCCGATCCTATTTTTTGGTATCTTAATGCTTGGCATATTATCTATCCTCGATTCCTATCCTTTCTTTTATCTCTTCTTTACTGATCTTGACGCCGTTAGTGCCAAAATATCTGACAAGGTTGTTTATATCCCTTTCCAATAGTTTCTCAGCTTTCGGATGATCGAGTAATAGGGACTGAGAAACATCTATCAAGTAAGGATATCCCTCTGCGATCAAAATGTTAAATTCGCTCAGATCTCCATGGACCATTTCAAGTTCATTATAGAGTACATCGAAGTAATCCAACACTTGGTCGCTTATGTTTTTCATATATTTTTCCGCCAGATCTACATCTTTCAACATCGGAGCGGAATGTCCTTCATGGTTCAGGTACTCCATTATGAGAATGTTTTTTGCATAAGCAAAAGGTTCAGGAACTTTTATCCCTCCCTCATGCATCCTCTGGAGATTTGAGAACTCCTTCTTTGTCCAGGCATATATCATCTTCGTACCTCCGGGAAGATCCTTAAATCTGTGGTCTCCTTCTATATATTTTCTATACTTTTTGAACACGGCTGTATTTATCCTCATTATCTTCACTGCAACAGGAGTTCCGTCTTTCTTTTTACCTTTGAAGACTTTAGCCTCCTTCCCGGTCGATATAGGCTGTTCTATTGAATCGATCATACCGTCCTTCATAAGGTCGTAGAGTTCCTGGATCGTCCTCTTATCGAAGACCTCTTCGTAGGTCTTTCTACCCGGGATATGGATCTTTTCGTTCAACAGGGCTTTCTGTTGCTCGTTAGGCATCGTAATCTTATCCGGTGATATAAGATAAAAAACTTTCGAAGTAATCAATCAAAATGTTTTTCCTCTGGAGGATATTTCTCTCTGTTCTTTTCCAGTTTTTCCTGGACCGCTTTGCTCAATTCCACTTCACTGATCTCAGAAAGCGCTAGAAGGTATATCATTATGTCGGCCATCTCATCTTTCAACTCTTCTTTTTCTATATTTTTTAGAGAGTCTTGCTTCCACTGAAAGAGTTCTAAAAGTTCCGCAGATTCTACAGAAATGGAAAGGGCCAAATTTTTTGGTGTATGATATTTTTTCCAATCTCTCTTATCTCTGAACTCTCTAACCTCTTCCATCAGATCTCCGATAGTGACCATATCGAAAGATAGGATGAAGCTATTTTAAGATTATCGATAAAAGAAGAGGATCGAAGACAGTAGAGTAAATAGATAAATCTTAACTATAATTTAAAAAAAGGGTTTTTGTGTTTAGAAAAGATCTCGATATTTTTTGAACTCCTATTCTATCTCCTCGTCTTCCTCGAATATATCTTCTTCATCTTTACCGTATTCTTCTTCCATCGTCATCTCTTCTTCCTCTTCTTCAGTTGTGAAAATCTCTTCATCCTCATCGAACATCTCTTCCTCTTCACTTGTTTCTTCTTCTTTTCTCATGGACATCGCCCCACCGATTATCAGTACTATTATCCCTATTACCATCCCTGACCAGAAATACATTCCATACTTTCCTTCTGGATTCTCTATCCCTACAAAAGGTCTTGGGCCAAAAAATTTAATCACCATTAAGCCGATTATCATCAGTATCCCTAAAACCGCTATAGCCATACCAGATACATTTCCTTCATTATCTCCCATATATTTCACCTCTATCATATTAAGTTATATTATAAAAGCTATATAAATCCTTTGGTCAAAGTTGAATTTTGAGAAATTGGATATCTCACCTTACAATATAGAGAAGTGTTAAGTCCTATCTCATCGTATCCTTTTTGCATAGACCCTTTTTATGTCTTCAGCGACAGCTTTCCCGTCTCTCTTGACTTCGTCCTCTGTCATTATCTTGTGTATCACTGCCTCATCTCCATCTATCTTTAACCTGTCATTCACAAAAAATTCTTCTTCCGGAGCTACTTCCTGAATTTTAGATGCACTGTTTCTACCCTTATGAACCGTTATCTTGACTCTAACTTTTTCGTGTTTCTTAGCCCAGAGGTTCTTGATATCCTCTACCTTGGCGGAATTGGTTCTTCCATTTTCCTTTTCTATAGAGGTGACTTTAACTGTCGTTCCGTCGAGTATCAAATCGTCTCCCTTGTGTATCCACTCTTCTGGATATAGGGATATTTGATCCTTCTCTGATTCATCCTTCCAGCTCACAACTATGGGAACATCTATGGCCTTTTTTTCCCGGATGGTCTTGTGTTTAGTAGTGCCGCATTGCTCACACTGGACTACGCCGTCTATAGTGACTTCTTCTCCTTCAGTGCCCATCTCTCCTTTCAATATTTCGTG
>JAZKSP010000016.1:0-22963 GCA_036626005.1 Thermoplasmatota archaeon
GATAAAAGCCTTGAATACCAGATAATCGACAGTGTCGACGGGGTTCTTTCTTTTGAATGGTCAAAGACTTCACGAAGTTCTCAAAGACAGCGTTATCTTCTCGTTGATAAGTTCATGAGTGTCTTGCCTCATCTGAAACGCGAAAAGATAGCTCGGTTCACGGCCGAAGTTACTGATCATCAAGGTTACACCGTGATAAATTATCAAAAGATAAGGTGATATGATGGGAGATAAAGATGTGGAGAAAATAAAAACAGGTATAGATGGGTTGGATGAGATGCTAAAAGGCGGAGTGCCAAAGGGCCATGTATTTACGGTAATGGGACAGTTCGGGACCGGAAAAACGACCTTTTCACTTCAGTATATTTGGGAAGGATTACAACAAGGTGAATCTGGGATATTCATATCCTTAGAGGAAGATCGGGACGCTATGATCGAAACAGGGCTCTCTTACGGCTGGGACTTTCAACCTTACATAGAGGATGATATGTTAGCTGTAAAGAAATTGACACCCGCTGATGCGGAGGCTACGATTAACAAGATCAAAAGCGATCTGCCTCAGTTCATAAAAAATTTTGACGCGGAAAGGATAGCTATCGATTCTGTTTCACTGTTAAACATGTTGGCCGACTCATCACAAGAAAAAAGAAACCAACTGTTTGCATTGAGTAAGATGATAAAAGATACAGGGGCCACCGCATTATTGACGGCAGAAGTAAAAGACGAAGATTCAACGAGCTCTCGAGATGGATTGATAGAGTATACCGCTGACGGGGTAGTTCTGTTGAGATACAATCAATCAGATATGGAAGAGGTTCAATTGAGCATCCAAGTTATAAAGATGAGAAGGATCAACCATTCACGTAAAATCAAACCATTCGTCATCAATGACAGCGGAATAGAGGTCCAGATGGAAGGTGCCATTTTTTAAAGTCTATAATATAGGAATGATAAGATGGGAGTTGGCATAGGAGACATATTGAAAAGTGAAGAGATAGATTTCGAGGATTTAGAAGATAAAGTGATAGCCGTAGACGCCTACAACATAATATATCAGTTCTTGTCAAGTATCCGTCAGAGAGATGGTACCCCTCTTAAAGATTCTGAAGGGAGAGTTACCTCACATCTATCTGGGATATTATATAGAAATGCAAATCTGGTGGAAGCGGGGATAAGACCGGTCTATGTTTTTGATGGCGCTCCAGATATGATGAAAGAAGGGACCTTAGAAAAGAGAAAAGAGAGAAAAGAAAAGGCAGAAAAAGAATATCAGAAATCGCTTGAAGAAGGTGACTTGGAAAGAGCAAGGATAAAAGCGCAGCAGACTTCTCGGATGACTGACGAGATCGAAGAAAGCAGCAAAAAATTGCTCTCACTTCTTGCTATTCCGTGGATTCAAGCCCCATCCGAAGGGGAGAGTCAGGCAGCTCATATGGTCAGAAAAGGCGATGCTTGGGCGGTTGGCAGCCAGGATTACGATACACTGCTTTTCGGTACAGAAATATTGGTTAAAAATCTAACAGTAACCGGTAAAAGAAAAATGCCCGGTTCTTCTACTTATAAAAAGATAAGTCCAGAATTGATGAAACTCGAAGAAATTTTTAATGATCTGGAAATCAATCGAAAACAGCTGGTAGATATCGGAATCTTATGTGGAACAGATTACAATGAAGGGGTCAAAGGAATAGGACCGAAAAGAGGGTTAAAATACATCAAAAAATACGAAGATCTAGAAACCGTCTTGAAAGAGAAAGATAAAGAAATAGACAATTATGAAGCTATCCAAGAAATATTTTTAGATCCAGATGTGACAGACGATTATAATATCAGCTTCAAAGACGAAATGGGAGATGTGAAGGGGTTCTTGTGCGATGAGAGAGACTTTTCCGAAGATAGGGTTGAATCAGCCCTTCAGCAATACGAAGAAGGCTTGCAGAGTAGAAAACAGACAAGTCTGAGTTCTTTTGAGTGAATAGTCAACAGAACTCGTCAAGACTCGGATTCGAAACTTTGTCGTTTTCGAAAAGGGATTCTATCTGTTTGTTCAGCTGTTGTACTCTCTGGTAGAGGTATTCTGGAACCTCGTATTTTTCCACCATATCTAGAGAAAAATTGAGATATTTTTTAACGCTGCCCTCGTGGATAGTCAAAGTAAGGTTTCCTCCACATTTACATTCTCCGCTCAGCGGCATCCTACGGTACTTTGTATTGCAATTGGTACACCTAATCTCCTGCACGCCGAACTTATTCAGATTACCTATCAGATCCGGTATAAAGTGATCGTTGATGACTCTGCTCACCACGTCTTTCGTATCTACAGCCCTGATCATATCAGCGACCTTGATCTGAGAATCCATCTTTTCGGTCATCTTACCTAAGCGGGTGTATCTGCTCATAGTAGGACCTTCGTCGATCTTCGATGTCTCATGGGTATAGCCAAAGTCCTCGTACTGGGATTCCTTATCCAGCCTGTCTTCAACGGTTTCGATAAGGTCCTTAACTTCTTTAGGTTTCGGATATTCGAAAGTCTTTTCATAAAATTCGAGAGGATATTCCCAAGCAGTATCTACATTATGGGCCTCGCCGTCGATCTCCATAGGATCGATCTTTGTAGTCAAAACTAGAGGAGCGTCCATAAGACCACCTCTCTTTTCTGGTAAGAATTCTTCGGAAAAATTGAGAAGACCGTCGAGCAGTAGCATGATGCAGTCCTCATCTCCGTCACAATTCCTTCTTTTCGCTGCATGAAAATGTGGGTGAGCGTAACCTGCTCTACCTTCATGAAAACCGATTATCCTTCCAAGAACGCCTCCAGAAGTATGTGGAGCCAGACCGACCACGAGTTCACCTACAAGATCTGTTCTGTTTTGAGCGCCATAATAACTTTCCATGTCGTAATATTTTTCCAACAGGTCATCAACGAAATTCGCTACCTTAACCATGTAATCACCCCCTTCTTTGGATACGACCAAGTCCTGGGGCTTCAATTCGAGCATTTGATCCTGTTTTTCCAGAGGTTTTCCTTCTATGTCTTCCTCGTAGCCCAACTCTCTAGCTCTTTCAACGCTCAAACCTATCTCTTCAGGCTTGAAGTGTGTAAGAGGGAGATCTGTCATGTCATATCTAGAAGTGCCGTCTTTAAATACATAGATGTCATGTTTGGCTCTCAGTATACCCTTTTCGAGAGCTTCAGGTGTCTTTGTTTCGGTTATCAGTCCTTTCACGCCCTTTATCTTGTTTACATTTCCGCCCTCCCCTAAAGTATTGAGAGCCTGTCTGTATATTTTTTTCATCGGAATTTTCTGTTCTTCAGGTTCATCAATTATCTCACATCTTCCACCGCACGAGCACTTAACCTGGGCACTCCCCTTGCCGCATTCTTCACATCTACGGGCGCTGATTTCCACTTCTATTACATTCTTTTCGACCGCTTTTTTCACCAGCCTTTCGGACCCTCCGGTTTCACCTAAAGGGAATAATCCGTGGACAGGCGGGGTCATCTTCCTTTCTTTCGCCTTCTCAGGTCTTGCCATCCTAGACCCGATGGTGGTGGGTCCTTTACTTCTGATATTAACACCTGCGAGTTCACTGACATAGCTTAACGGATCATCTGCCTCGGCATCATTCTTTTTCTCTAACTCCTCTTCATCGAGTCCGAGAGTGAAAAGCAGAGTTTTATATTCCGATATGATTAAAGATTCATCGAGTTCATGCGGGATGCCCACTGTTTCCAATATATCCTTTTTTTCCGAAATATTAGGAAGCTTCAGTTTTTCATCTTCCACAACACCCTCTTCTGATATCCAATCCCTCAAATCTTCTATATCTTCAACCTCCACATGATTCCAGAAATATATGAACTTCGGATGTAGAGGATGGCCTTTTTCTTCAGAAAGCTCGATAGCTCTTTCAGCCGTGACAGCCTCTTCTTCGATATCCTCATCGACTTCCTGCACCCACCATTCGTGGCAGTATGCTCCCGGAACCAATGGATGATTGTTCTCTACGAACTCCCCGAAAGGAACGAGAGCTTCTCCGATATCTATGATCTCCTCTACAGAGGACTGCAATTCTTTCGCTTCTTCGGCAGAATCAACCCGTTTGACGCTTCCGTCCTTGAGCAGAACTGTCGGGCCCTCGATGCTGTCGCAGGGTGTTATCGCCCCGGCTTTACCGGGTCTTTCAGTTTTTATCTGCGTTCCTAAAGCCAGGAACTCATCTGTTAGATACATCGTTGCTGGATTTACAGCTATCGAGGCCAATCCTTCGGTCCTCGTTCTTCCATATCGAAGTCTAAAGGCTCCTTCTTTGCTGGGATGCCCGAATACCGGACGACCCGCGATCGTCTCCTGTATATACTTTGTTTTAGGTGCTATACCCTTCTCTTCATCTTCATCGTCTTCAGATTCTTCTGTCTTTCCAGATGCATGTTCTTCAATATACCCATCTAGAAATTCCCAACCCTCGATATCGAGTTTTTCAACATATTTTTTCAATTTTTTAGCCTTCAAGCACATACCTTCGGCGATCACCAAACAAGCGCCGCCTCTCACCTGATTAGTTTCCACCCTAGGAAGGTCTCTATTACCCGAAACCTCCTCCTGCCCCGTACCTTCTCCACTTATGCTGACGGGACATCCATCTACTATCAGAGATATCTCTTCTGATGAGGGCGTGTACTGAAGGCCGAGAGATTTCTTGTAAAGAGGTATCTCTTCCTTGAAACGCTGTATCTCAGCCGGGGTGGGTTTAAAACCACCGATATCCAGTTCTCTTCTCACGACATCCGCTATCAATACACTCATCGCCTGACCCGTTCCTCCAGCGGAACGTATCGGACCGGCAAAGGAAAGTTCCACATAATCGGTTCCATCATTGTTCTCCCTTATCTTGACACCGCCGATCCCTTCTAGAGGAGCGACCAGTATACCTTCAGTCAGAACTGCCAATCCTATCCTAACAGCGTCCTCTAACCTCTCCGCTTTACTCCCCTTATCTCTAGAAGCGACTTCTTTAGCTATCCTTATAGAGACCTCTTCTCTGGCATATTCCTCGCTCAGTTCCCTAATCTTTTCAGCCGTGTCTTCTACTCCGGTCAGCTTTTGAGCTCTGAGAGCTAGATCTTCAGCTCTAGGGATCTCGACCTCTTTCTTCGGGTCGTATCCTAAAGACATCGCTCTTTCCGCTACTTCGTAACAGTTCTCGGCTTCCTCTTCGAGCGATCGAAAATATTCCTCTATCTTCTCTGAATACACTAATTCGGACGTAATTATACCTCCATTTTTGTGTCCGGGATTTTCCTAATCTGCCGTATTCAATCGTTATGAGATACGGGTTAAATAAGAGTATCGATAAAAAAATTATAACACAAAATTTGATAATTATGACTCTTATCATGAAACATGACTCTTCGAACATCGGAAGAGATAGTAGAGGATAGAGAAAAGGGTGCGTCGGAATTACTCGAAGACGTGCTTGAAAGTATTCAAAATATGAAAGAGGATGAGATTATAGTATATCTCAAAAAGTTAGTTAGGAAAAGATATTCTATGACGCCTCTGATCAATCTGTCTAATCAAATCTTTCTCTCTATCGAGGAAGGGAAGGAGGTAGAACAACAAATTCTTGAAATGAGGGAGAAATCCGTCTCCAAAAGAACAGAAGCCGCGAACAAGATGAAGCGATTGTTAGATCGGAAAGAACACGATAAAATATCGACGCTGAGCCGCAGTTCTACGGTGCTTCAAAGTCTATCCGGTGTCGAAAAAGTCGTAGTACTGGAATCTAGACCTAGGCAAGAAGGTAGAGGTACTGCGGAAAGATTGAACGAAAAGGGGATAGATGTAGATTACTGGGTGGATGCGGGAATGTGCAAGGCGATGGAAGGTGTAGATAGCGTCGTGATAGGAGCAGATACTATATCTCGAAAGGGTTTTTTGAATAAGATAGGTAGCCGAGCTCTTGCCGTCATAGCGGAGATGATGGGAAAAGAAGTTTTCGTGGTATCAGATAGCTTAAAGATCTTACCAGCGAGAATTCCCGTTCCTCAAGGAGAATCACATCCCCCAGAAGAGGTATGGGATACTAGTAAAGATATCAATGTTAAGAACGATTATTTTGAATTGACGGATCTAAAAAGAGGAAAATTCGTAACTGAAGATGGAGTTAAAAGTTCAAAAAAGATTAAGAAAATAGCCGAGAAGAAAAAAGTTTCAGAGAGATTACTTGAAATCCATCCTCTGATCAGGGAGAGATAGGACTTTCTTCTTCCACTTCCATCTTTTCCATTTCCTCTTTGATGACTTTTGCCAGCGACTCTATCCCTTTCTTGATATTCTCTTCTGAGGAATGGGTGAAATTTATCCTCATTGTGTTGTGACCTCCATCGTCTACGAAGAAAGCGTCACCAACAACATAAGCTACCTTCTCATCAACGGCTTTATCAAACATCTCTCTACTATTCATATGCTCGGGAAGTTCTGCCCATATGAACATACCTCCGTTCGGTCTATTCCATTCGACCTCTTCAGGAAAATGTTCTTCCATTGCTTCCAACATAGTTAATCTTTTCTTGTTGTATATCTTTTTTATTTTCTCCATATGTTCATCCATTATCCCTTCAGATATGTACTTATAGGCGACATATTGCCCGAAGGGATTTGTACAAAGATCAGTGGCCTGTTTGGCGATACACATCTTCTCTACCAGATCTGTAGGACCGGTGGCCCAAGCTATCCTGAATCCAGGAGCGAGAGTTTTTGAGAAGGTCTCCAATCTCAATACCCTATCCTCGTCATCCATCGAAATGAGATGTGGTTTCTCTTCTCCCTCATATCTAAGATGTGAGTAAGGTGAATCTTCGACCACTAAGAGATCGTATTCCGATGCTATCTCGAGGAGTTCCTCCCTCTTTTCTGCAGACATCGTCGCCCCAGAGGGATTCTGGAATGTAAGTACAACATATATGAACTTCGGGAGCTTACCCTTATTTTTTAGTTTTTGCAACTTTCTCCTTAGCATGTCCATGTCCATACCGTCATCATGGACCGGGACAGTTTCCATGTTCGCTTCGAAAGCCCTGAAGGCGCCAGTAGCTCCCAAATATGTAGGAGAGCCGACTATTATAGTGTCATTCGGATCGAGCATCACTTTGCTGAGGAGATCCAAGCCCTGCTGAGAGCCGTGGGTTATCAATATTTTTTCATGGTCAACATCCATACCACGCTCACTCATCATCTTAGCGAGTTCTTTCCTTAAGGGACCTATACCCTCTGTAGAACCATATTGGAGAACTTTTTCTCCCTTTTCATCTAGGAGTTCATTTATTATCTTTCTTGTCTCCTCTACAGGGAACGCTTCGGGGTTCGGTAACCCGCCGGCGAACGAGATAATATCCGGCTGTTGGATCAGTTTAAGCAGTTCCCTTATCTCGGACCTTTTCATTTTAGAGGCCCTTTCCGAAAATTCTTCCTCGAAGTTTACCATCTATATCATCCCTTCTGCACCTGGGGTAAATACTACTCTACCATATGTTTTTCGGTTATAACAACCTAATATCTGAAAATATCTAAAATATACCTTTCAAAAACCTAAAGTTTAATACCCCGAGTTCCCCTCTTAACAACCGGAGGTAGATGAGATGAAGATGATGGGTAACTGTCATATCTGTGGTAAAAACGCTTCCCAATCTTGCAGCATATGTGGATCTTTAGCCTGTGATGAACACATGCACCGAGGGGTATGTACAGAGTGTAGAAAAGGAGAAAATGAAGAAAAAGGGCGAGAGAAGGACGTTTCTTACACGGACTTTTACTCCTGATCTATTGTTTCTCCAGCAGTATCACCATGTCTTTAAGAGTGAGAGAATCTAGGGTTTCGCCTCCATGTACTTTTGATTTTTTCAGCTGAACTTCCTCTTCGGTAAGGGTGACTTCGTTTCCGTCTGATAGTTCGAATTTGTAATACCCATTATTTTCAAAAGAAGAACGGACCTCTTCAGGATCAGATTTTTCCAACTTCTGGAACACCTCATCGGCTTGATCTTTATATTTGGGTCCTATCTTTGAATGATCCGGCTTAATATTCACTGCCTCTTCATTGATCTCGTCTTCCTCCAAAATCTGCATCTCAGATGCATTCAAAGTGTTCAGTATGTCATCCTCGCACTCCAGTACATCTTCGTTATCGATAATCAGTCTGATGGAACCTATCTCCTCATTGAGAGGTATTCCTTGATCGGATTTCCAGTTCCTTATTTCAGCAATTATATCTTTTACTATCTCGCCGATCTCTGCAGAATCTTCGTCTTTCAAGATAGGTTCCGGCCACGACTCGACATGGATACTCTCTTCACCCTGGTATTCCTTATAAACCTGATCGTAGACCTCTTCAGTTATGAAGGAAAGGAACGGAGCGAGAAGTTTAGTGAGCCCAAGACCGACTTGATACAGAACGTATTCAACAGCTTTATCTTCCCGTTCATAGATCCTATATTTGACCATCTCAAGGTAATGATCGGCTAGAACGTGCCATAAGAAGTACTCTGTCTCTTGTAGAGCCTTGTCGTATCGGTAATCATCCATATATCTCGTAGCTTCTTTTACTAGTTCGCTGTATTTTGTAAGAAGCCATTTGTCTATCAGTTTGAGAGATGGTTTTTCCTTCGGTTTCCCTTCAAGCGTGTTAGATATGAGCTTCTGCGCATTCCAAAACTTGGTCCGTATTCTTTGTCCTCTTTTCAACCATTTCTCTTCGTACTCGCCGTCTTCGCCGGGTTTGTGTATCCCAGCAAGGTATCTGATCGAATCCGCTCCATGCTCTTCGGCTACTTCTTCAGGGTCTATGATGATGCCTTTCGACGAAGAAAAAGACTTTCCACCCGGGAGCATAAGGTATCCATGGATCATGATATCGTCCCAGGGCTTGGTATCAGAATGGAACAGGCTCTTGACTATAGTGTTGAATGCCCAGAAGCTGATGATATCATGGGACTGGGGCCTGAGATCAAAAGGGAACACTTCTTCAAACATCTCTGAGTTCTCTATCCATCTAGTCGCAATATAAGGAGTCAAAGAGGAAGTCGCCCACGTATCTAAAACGTCTTCTTCAGGTTCGAACTCGGTGGAACCGCATGATTCACATTCACCTCTAGGCTCATCTACGAGTGGATTCACTGGGAGGTTATCCTCATCAGCCAATTTCACCTCCCCACATTCTTCGCAGTACCACACAGGGAACGGTATACCGTGGTATCTCTGTCTGGAGATGCACCAGTCCCACTTAAGGGAATCAACCCAGTTGTCATACCTAACCTTCATGTGATCAGGATGCCAATCAAGTTCATCTCCAACATCTAAATATTTATCTCTAAGATCTAGGTACTCGATGAACCACTGTTCGGTCACGAGGAACTCTATCGGTGTATCGCACCTCTCGTGAACGTTCACCTCGTGAGTGATATCCCACTGCTTGCTTATCTTTCCGGCTCCTTTCAAGTCTTGTATGATCTTTTCCTTGGCCTCCTCGACGTGCAATCCTTCATAATCCTCGGCTACATCGGTCATATACCCGGTTTCATCTATAGCGATCCTTAACGGGAGATCGTGAGCATACCACCAATCTATATCGGCCTGATCTCCGAAGGTACAGCACATCACCACGCCAGTACCGGTCTCCATATCTACTTCTTCATCCTCATATATGGGGACTTCCTGTCCGAAAAGAGGGACTTCAGCTTTTCTTCCGGCCAAGTGGTTATGCTCCTCATCATCTGGATGGACGAATATCGCTATGCAGGCCGGCAGTAGTTCAGGTCTCGTCGTCGAGATTACCAATTCGTCGCCGTCTTTCAGCGAGAAATGGATGTTGTTGAATTTGCCTTCTTTTTCCATATCTTCGGTTTCGACCTGAGATATCGCGGTTTCACAGTGGGGGCACCAGAGAGTCGGAGCTTCTTTGCGGTATTCTCTTCCCATCTCGTAAAGGTCGATGAATGATTTTTGAGAGGTCTTCAAGGTCCTCTCATCTATAGTTCTATAAAAAAGATCAAAATCCGCAGAAGTGCCTATCCTCTTCCATTTACGCTCTAATTTTTCTTCTAATTTTTCGCTTTCCTCTATACATATATCTCTGAATTTTTCTCTACCTACTTCTTTCGGGTCTACACCTGTTTCATTTATCACGAACAATTCTGTAGCTATACCATTATCGTCCCACCCCCACGGATAGAAAAGGTTGTGACCCTGCATCCTTTTGTACCGGGCCATGATATCCATCTGGGTATAAGAATAAGCGTGGCCTATATGCATCTCACCCGAGATGGTGGGTGGAGGGGTATCTATGGAAAAAACCGGTTTTTTAGATTCTGGATTGTAACTATAGATGTCCATCTCTTCCCATCTCTCCATCCATTTCTCTTCAGTTTCTTTGAAATCGTAATCTCCAGTGAGTGGCATGATAGATAGGTTCAAATCGATAGATAACTATTAAATTTTCGGAAGGACTCTGCATTTTCTGCAATATCTACTGAAAAAAGATATTGGAAAATATAGAAGGAAACGTTTTTCTTGAGTTTTTCGATCGGAATTTGGATCTCTTAGTCCAAGTGCTCTTCGAGCTTCTGACTCAACTGCTCTTTACCCCGTGCACCTATCATCCTATCCACGACTTCTCCTTCTTTGAAGAGAATCATTGTTGGGATGCTTGAAACTTGGAATCGACTAGGGATATTTTGATTCTTGTCAACGTTCATCTTCCCGATCACGACTTCCCCTTGATAATTCTCGGCGAGGTCTTCCATTATCGGTTCCATCATCTTGCAGGGACCGCACCAATTTGCCCAGAAATCCATAAGGACAAGAGGATATTCCTCCATAGTCTCTTCAAAGTCATTGTCAGTTACTTCAACGGGTTCGACTGGATACTCCTTCGATTCTTTTTCGTTAGCCATTTTATCTACCATCTCTTTCTTTATCTTTTTCACATCTTCATCTTGAGCTTCAGTCATAATTTTCACCTCTTCCTAACAATTCTTGATTTTCGGACAGTCGTTCGAAAAGAACTTCCCGGATTATATCACAAGCGTCTAGTATCTTAGGATGTTCGATGTGATATTCCATACTAGTTCCTTCTCTTTCTGCTCTGACCAATCCTTGTTTCTTTAGTTGCCCTAGATGCTGAGATACTGTCGGCTGGCTCGCATCGGTAGATTCGACGATCTCTTTGACTGTCTTATTCTCTTGTTTCAGTTGCTCCAGTATTTTTAGCCTTGTCGGATGAGACAACATCTTGCATAACTCAGCGTGCATCTCGTGTATTCGTTCATCATCCGGGCGTTCTTCTTTCATGTCTATATTAGCATATTCTAATATCCTTATATGTAGTTTTTGGTTGGGTTAAAATTAAAAGAGATTCGGATATTGTTCTAACGATGGCTGAAAAAGAAAGTTTTGAGGAGAAGAGAGAGAGGCTGAATGAGCTAGTCATGGAGAAGGGAAACCTACAGATGAAAAGATTTTTCAATCTAGATACGCAGGTGTACGAGGAAGGGGCGCTTTCTAAAAAGAACAAGGAACTACTTGGATTAGTGGCTTCACTCGTCCTAAAATGCGACGACTGCGTAGAATATCATCTTAACCGCTGCAGTGAAGAAGGTACGAGTGATGAAGAGGTGATGGAGGCTCTATCTATCGGCCTCGTAGTTGGAGGGTCAATAACCATCCCACATCTGAGAGAAGCGGTGGAGAAATGGGCCGAGTTACAGGAGGAATGATGAAAATGGAAAGAGATAAGATGATCGAAAAGGTTAGAGATATCGTAGGGAACGACAAAGATACTAAATCAAAATTGAAAGACGTCTGTAGCCTTCTTCATAACGGATTAGAGGGTTACGACTGGGTCGGTTTTTACCTTGTCGAAAACGGTGAGTTGTTCCTCGGTCCCTACGTGGGTGAGACGACAGAGCACACAAACATAGATTTCGGTGAAGGTATATGTGGTCAAGCGGCCGAGAGAGAAGAGACATTTTTAATCGACGACGTCAAGCAGGAGGGAAACTATCTATCCTGCAGTCCGAAGGTGAAATCGGAGATAGTCGTACCGATTTTCAAAGAGGGTGAAGTTGTCGGAGAATTGGATATAGACTCTCATGTAAAATCACGTTTCAGGAAAGAAGATGAAGAGCTTTTAGAGGATATAGCCGAGATAGTAGGGAAGATATTATAAAGAACTGATAACACTGTAATGTTTCGGAGGAGTTAAGATCAACCATCTCAAGGATGAAAAAAGCCCATATCTTAAAGAGCATGCTGGTAATCCAGTAGATTGGTACCCGTGGTGTGAGGAGGCGTTTGAGAAAGCAAAGGAAGAAGACAAGCCTATTTTTCTTTCCATCGGTTATTCTTCCTGCCACTGGTGCCATGTGATGAAGCGGGAATCTTTCGAAGACCAAGAGGTGGCTGAATTGATGAACGAAACCTTTCTCTCTATAAAAGTGGACAAAGAAGAAAGGCCGGATATCGATTCCGTTTATATGGACGTCGCTAGAAGCATGTCCGGTAGAGGAGGATGGCCTCTCACCGTGTTTATGACAGCTGAGAAGGTCCCGTTCTATGCCGCTACTTACATCCCTAAAAAGGGAAAAAGAGGGAGTAAGGGTTTACTTGAGTTGATCCCAGAGATAGGAAAACTTTGGGAAAACGATAGAGAGAGGTTGGTAGAAAGAGGAAAAAGCGTGATAGAGAACCTAAAAAAGGAGGATTCTAGACCAGTGAGAAAGATAGACGAATCAATTTTGGACGAGGGATTTGATTATCTTTCTCGGGCCTTCGATGAAGAATACGGTGGTTTCGGGAACACCCAAAAATTTCCTACCCCTCAGAATTTTCTATTTTTACTCGAATACGGTGAAAAAAGAAAGGAAGAAACAGCCCATAACATGGTATCTAAGACACTTCGTGAGATGCGGAAAGGAGGGGTTTATGATCACCTCGGATACGGTTTCCATAGATATTCTACCGATCAGAAATGGCTTCTACCCCACTTCGAGAAGATGCTATATGACCAAGCGATGATACTGATGGCTTATACAGAGGGGTGGCAAGTGACTCACGATACGCTTTTCTCCAGAACGGTCGACGAAGTGATCGAATACGTAGATAGAAATCTAAGGTCGGAAACAGGAGGTTTTTTCTCTTCGGAGGATGCGGAATCCTCTGGAAAGGAAGGGGCCTATTATACGTGGACAAAGGAAGAGATAGAAGATGTACTTGGAGAAGAAGCTGAGCTTTTTGTCGAACTATTCAACGTAGAGGATGAAGGAAATTTCAGGAAAGAATCTAGTAATGAAAAAACCGGAGAGAGCGTTCTTCACCTTAAAAAGTCGATGGAAGAATTTGCTAAAGATAGGGACATCTCGGTTAAAGAATCGAAAGATGATATAGGAAGTATGAAAACGGAACTCTTCGAAGAGAGGCTTAAAAGAGAGAAGCCCAAAGTTGACAACAAAATATTGACAGATTGGAACAGTCTTATGGTAGCAGCGTTGAGCAAAGCTGGGTTCGTATTTGAGGAAGACCGTTATCTGGACATGGCAGAAGAAACTATCTCCTTTATCTTAGATGAATTGGTAAGAGATGGGGAACTCTACCACGCATACATAGACGGGAAGACCTCCGTAAAAGGCGGATTGGATGATCATTCCTTCTTAGTTTGGGCACTGTTGAATCTTTATCAAACGACTTTCAAACCTAAATATCTGAAAAGTGCGATTGAATTTACAGATACTATGATGGACACTTTTTGGGACGGGGATGAAGGAGGATTTTTCATCTCAAGAAAGGATGATGACGAATTGCCCGTGAATAAGAAGGAGGTTCGTGATGGTTCGTATCCCTCCGGAAATTCTATCGCTCTTTTATGTTTAGTCAGACTGAGCCAGATCACGGGTGATGAGAAATATGATGATGCTGTAGAAAAGATGATCGAGACTTTTTCTAGAAAGATATCTAAAAATTCAGGACAGTTCACTATGTTCTTGACCGCCTTACGATCCTGGTGGTCTGGAGGGAAAGAGATCGTGATCGTCAGTGAGAAAGATGAGAGAGAAGAGATGATAGACGTGTTAAGAGAGGAGTTCTTACCAGATTCTGTACTGGTAGTCAAAGATGAAGATTATGGTGAGCAATTGGAAAACATACTTGAATTCACTTCTTCCATGGTAAAGGCCGATGGAAAGCCAACCGCCTATGTTTGTGAGGATTTCACCTGTGAAGAACCCGTGACTAACATTCCCGAATTCAAGAGATTGGTTGAAAAAGATTAAAAACGACTCTATCCCTCATAATTTCAGTAATACCATGGATAAAGAAGATCTGAAACAAAAGTATTCCTCTATAGAAGGGGAGATACGGTCTAGGATAGATGATTTTAAGCTATTGTGGGAAAAAGGAGATAAAGAAGATATATTCGATGAATTGACCTTTTGTTTGTTTACTCCTCAATCTAAGGCAAAAGTCTGTTGGAACACTGTAGAGAAGTTGAGAGAAAAAGGTATGATCGAAGAGGGGGAAAAATCTGAGATCGCTGAAGAGATAAAGAAGGTAAGATTTAGACACAACAAATCTAGTTATCTGATCGAAGCTCGAAAGGATTTCTTGGAAAATGACTTCTCCTTAAAAGAGAAGTTGAAGGAATTCGAGGATGCTAAGAAAGCTAGAGAGTGGATCGTTGATAATATCAAGGGTCTCGGCCAAAAAGAAAGCAGTCACTTTTTGCGGAATATAGGTTACACTCAAGATCTCGCTATATTAGATAGGCATATACTGAAAAATTTAGAGGAACTCGGTGTGATCGACGAGGTTCCAAAAACTCTGACCAAGAAAAAGTATCTAGAGATAGAAAAAAAGATGAAAAGCTTCTCAGAGGAAGTAGACATCCCACTAGGTCATTTAGATCTAGTTCTCTGGCACGAGGAGACCGGTCATATATTCAAATGATAAATATTGTCACTCCATTCTCTTTACGAATTCTTTCGCCTCTTTTCTCGACGGTGTCTCCGGGACTTCTTTTGGATATCCCAAGGGAGTTACGGTAGCAACGTAATGATCCTGCGGAATTTCCAGTTTGTCCTTCACATCTTCTCTGTCCATAGCAGCAATCCAACACGTTCCTAAACCGTGAGCCCAAGCGGTCAAAGTGAAATGATATGCGGCTATATCTCCGTCCTGTTTAGGCCTGCCTGTTTCTTCCGAATCACAGCAGATAGCGACAGCCATCGGAGCTTCTGCTATGGGTTGGCTATTACTGCCTCTCCTTTCCGCCATAAATTCTATCACTTCTCTATCTTTTATCGGTATGAAATAGTAGGACTGCGAGTTCCTAGAGGTTGGTGCGAAACGGCATGTTTCGAAGATCTTTTGAAGCGTCTCTTCAGAGACTTCTTCGTCCTTATATTCTCTCACGCTCCTCCTATTTTGGAGTAATTCGATGCCTTCCATGTAAGGATTCAACTTATGGAGAAAGGTCTGAAATTCAAGAGTTCTTCCTTCTGGGTCTTCCGCGAAAAACTGATATACCTGGAAAAAGTCGTTCTCCGACGGTTCTCCTCGGGCTCTATCTTTGAACTTTTCATACATCTCGTCGACTTCTTCTTTAGTCCGGTAGAAGAAAGTGATGGTCCCTCCTTCGTCCATCGTTTCGCTCTCACAAAAACCCACCAACAAGTTTCCGTCCTTCACTATTTTGCACTTGTCCTGGTCGAGCCAAAGGTCCATGTCCAGCTCTTCCCTATAGAATTCTGTGATTGTCTCGAGTTCCTTACTCCTAAAGAAATTCATCCCCGTCATAGATCGGTATCTTTTTTGAGATTAAAAATCTTTATGATTTTTGATGGGGATTTTGACTCCTAAAGCGACTTCTTAGGTTCTCTTTCTGTAGTAAAATATCCGTAAGTTTAACTCTAAGCAGGTAAATCCCTTAGACTCTTCTTAGTCTTTCTTATAAGTTCATCCGAAGCTCCAATATCTTCGTAAATATCTCTAGCGCTTTCTAAGTACTCTCTTGCTTTCTCATACTCGTTTTGATCTTTATATAGATCTCCCATATACAATTTGGTTTCGGCTATATTATAAGGTATATCCAACTCTTTGTTAAGGTCGAGGGCTTTGTTAAAGTACTCTAGCGCTTTATTGAAGTTTCCTTTCTTCTGGTAGATCAGACCAGTATTTCTATAAGTAGCTGCCAATCCAACTCTATCGTTTTCTCGTCTCATCATCCCTTCTACCCCTTCGAGATATTCGGAAGCTTCGTCCAAACGACCTAGATTGGTCAAGGCTTCCGCTGCATTGAATGAACCCCATCCTATCCATTTCTCGTGATTTATTTCCTCACCATACTCTATACACTTATCAAAGTACTCTACAGCATCCTCCCACTCTTCATTTTTCAAATAGCTATCTCCGATATTATTGTAGACTCTAGCCAGCTGGGTCTTCTCGTTCACCTCCTTTAATAATGGGATACTCTTTTCATAATAATTGACCGCTTTATCAGTATGACCTTGTTGTGAGAAAACATTACCTATCCCAATGTAATTCATCGCTAGTGATCTATCGTCTCCCGCTCTCTTTGCTGCATCTATTCCCTTTTGATAATATTTTTTACCTTCTTCAAGAGTGCCTTTCCTGAAGCCTATTTTTCCCAGTCCTCTATAACACTCGCTGATGCTCTCTAGAGCGTTTATATTTTCAGATATCTCTAAAGCATCTTCTAAATAATCTCTAGCCTTTTCGAATTTACTAGTTTCAACATAAACCCATCCTAGTCGTCTCAATCCTTTTGCTTCTAGTTCCCTATCGCCTTTCTCTCTAGCCCTCTCTATCATGTTGAAGTATACGTCTTCATACTGTTCGAGAACATTTGAGAGTTCATCCGCCACACCGGATAGACCTTTTGCAGAATCTAATAGATCTTCAGAAAGCGCTCTTTGCTCTTGAGATATCTCTTGACATGCTTGAGCCAATTCAGCATTTTGATCGCTGATCTCGGTGACGCCATCGATCTGTGGAGCGAATTCGCTCTTCAAGACTTCTAAGAGATTTGTAGTAGTTACAGAAACTGATTTTATCGAATCTTTTACAGAACCCATCTTTTCATCAATTTTTATTATTGACTCCTTGCTCTCCTTTGACATGTTCTCGACGGTCTCAGTCATCTCTTTAAGCTCCTTGATCTTTTCGGCTATATTCTTAGCGCATTCCTGTGTTTCCTCGATCGCCTCTTTAACCAGTTCAGTCTCTTCCTGTGTATCTTCCGCGAGTTCCCTCACGGAATCCGCTACGACCGCAAAACCTCTTCCCTCTTCACCTGCTCTTGCTGCTTCTATCGAGGCATTTAAAGCTAATAAATTGGTCTGATCGGCTATATCGGAGATAACATCTATCACCTCTCCTATCTCTTCTGATTTTTTATCTAGCTTTTCTCCTTCCGAAGCCGTCTCATTAAGAATCTGTTTCAGTCTATCGACGGTTTCGCTCACCTTTTTTGCCTTGCTTTTTCCCTTTTCTGTCTGAGCGGACGTTTCCTCAGCAGTATCTACAATATCTTTGATATCAGAGGAGGTCGCCTCTATCTTATCTATCTCCGTCTCTATCTGCTCGGAAATCTTTCTATTCATCTCCGCTATCTCCTGTCCTCCATTTGAGATGTCCTCAATATTATCATAAAGCTTTTCTGCCATCTCGGTCAGATCTCTAGATGTTTCTTTCGTATTTTTCGAAGAGTGTCCTAATTCTGTTGATACTTTCTGCAGCGTTCTCAGGGTGCTTTCCAAACCGCTCGCCATCTTATTGATATTATTTCCAAGTCCTATCAAGTAAGCCTCTTCACCTTCTTCCTCAAAATGGCTCGTATCTATCCTCTCGCTTAGATCACCTTCTGTTATACCCTGGACCACTTCATCGATACTCTTTATATGCTCTTGTACTTCTTTTTTTTCTTCTTTCATTTCCTTCTCAAGAGCTTCCTTTTGCTCTTCAAGCTCAGTTACTTCGTTTTTAAGTTCATCTATACGCTCATATTTTTCCGTGCACTTCTCTTCAAAAGCATCTATTTTTTCTTCCTTCTCCTTGATACTCTCTTCGAAATTCTTTATCTTTTCATCTTTTTCTTTACAGGTATCTTCAAGATTGGCTACTTTTTCTTCCTTTTCTTGCAGTCTCTCTTTGAGAGATTCTATCTCTTTCTCTTTCTCCCTGCAGGTTTTTTCAAGTGATTCTATCTTTTTCTCTTTCTCCTTGCCAAATAAGTCCATTTTATCAGTTCCTTTAGGTACTTCCTTTCTAAACCACTCTGACCCATTAAACCACTATCATTAATTATTATTTTCGGAAAGAAAAGAAGTGAATTTGGGCTTTAAGTTATCAAAATTCGGCTAAAGAACTTTGATTCTTTTCGGCTTTGGTTTCTTTTTCAGGAAGAATACTCCCATATTCCCCACCTCCGCCAGGTCGAATTTCAACATCTCCATGCCTAAAGTCACCTATCAGAGTTGCTATTTCTTCTCCAGCTATCCCTTTTATTTCTTCTATTGGCGATTCGCATAGGACTTCGACCTCGTTTCCGATAGAATCTATCAGTGTTTGCCAAAGCTCGGTAACTTTTTTAGTTGTTGGACTTGAATGACCTACAGCTTTAGCTATTATCTCCTGTAAAGGTATAAGATGGATATATGGTGGTGTACCTTTTGGACTTTTGTTCGTATCCGATAATTCCCGAACTCTATCTTTAACACCTTTCTTTATGGAACCTCCACAACTGCATCGCCAATCTCTCGATACAGCTTCTTCAAAACTGTAATGTTTGTAACAACTGCTGCAGGCGCTTTCGTTATACTTTCCTTCCTCAGGCGGAAGACCGACATTGCGGACAACCTCTCCTTTTTTACCTTGGAACAATTTATCTAGGCCTTCAAAACTCAATTCATGAAGGTCTAAAGTGTTGAATTCTCTTGCCAAACGATAAGGGAATGGAGAATGGGCATCGGAATTGGAAAGGTAAACGAGTTCGTGGAGTTCTGATATCTTATTCGCATAACTGCTGTCGGCACTCAATCCCAGTTCTAAGAAGTCGATTTCTTTTGAGTATTTTCCAAATGCTGAGGAAAGAGAATCATGATTCCCATATAACGCGGTATAGGGAGTAAATGCATGAGCAGGACCGAACAAACAGCCGGTCTCTTTAGCCATAAGAGATAGTTCCTCTCCGGAGAGATCTACTCTTGGTCTACCGTCGGAATCGAGATTTGATGAAAACCGGTCCAATCTTTTGTATAACTCTTCCACCTTAGAGAGCGAGGGAAATATGAGTAGGTGATGAACTCTGTCCTTTGTTTCTACTTCTCCGGAAAGTATGAATTTCATCTCTCTTCTCCTGAATATAGATTCTCTCTCTTTATCTAGGTCCTTTATTTTCTTTCTCCAACGGGGATGCAAACAATCCCCTGTTCCTAGAAGGTCTATGCCTTTTTTCTCTCCCTCTACGCTCAAGGTTTTGAGATCCATCTTTTCCGAAACGCCGCTAGAGTACTTGCTATGGATATGCAGGTCCGTGTTGATATTCATGATCTGCTGTTACAATTGAGTCAAAAGTTATAATGATATCGGAAAAGTATTGGAAAAACTAGAAAATTACATTTCGACAAAAATTATTTATTGTTAAATTCCGATTTATAACTATGAGTGAGGGAATAAGCCGAAAGGGATATTATGCTCTAGGGGGCATTATAGGTCTATATATAGTCATCTTGGTCCTCTTTTTGATGACTTCAAGTCCAAACTACTATAACTTTTTCATCAGGTTCTTCGCACTGACCGGTTTTTACATGTTAGCTATCGCAGCGTTATTAACCCCTTTCATGAAGGAGATCTATCAGGAATTTGGAAGATCTTTCCAGGACATCCATCATATATTCGCCTCTATAGGTCTTGTCAGCGCGACTCTACATCCCGTGATCTTTTCCATCTAGGTCAGTGATATCTCCGTATTCTTACCGGATCTCTCCTCTTGGTACGCCTTCTGGTTGCTGGGCGGCCGACAAGCACTGATATTGATCTACATCGCTACAGCCGCAGCCTTTGTTAGAAGAAAGATACCTAAATATTGGAAAAGTATACATTCACTGATGTATCTCGTGTTTTTGTTCGTACTGGTACACGGTTTTCTTATCGGAACGGACTTCAGAAACGTCGGAATACAGATAATATTTACAGCTCTGTTCCTAGCTTCCTTGGGTGCGATGGTCTACAACAGGATCCAGTGAAATTGGATGAGATCACCTTTTAAATCATATTATGTGACTCCGGTTAAATTTAAATACCCTATCATCGGATTTTAAACTTGGAGTGTATATTAGAATGACCTATGATGTCCTGATAATAGGGGCGGGTCCCGCCGGGCTGTTCGCAAGTTATGAACTGGGTGAAAAGGATCTAGATGTTTTAGTGGTGGATAAAGGAAAAGATATAGATGAGAGGAGCGAAGACGACATAATGTCCGGTATCGGCGGAGCTGGAACTTATTCAGATGGTACGGTGAACCTTCGACCTGATATAGGCGGTAATCTGAGAGATTACACAAAAAACGATAGCGAGGCATGGAAATTGATAGAATACATAGAAGATATCCTTTCAGACCACGGTATGCCGGAACCCAAGAAAGAAGATAGTAAGCAGGAAGAGAAGCTCAAGAGAAGAGCAGCTTCCTTAGGAGCTAGATTCTTCCCTATCAGACAAGCCCATATAGGCTCTGATAAGGCTCCCGCGGTCATCAGTTCCTTCAAAGAAGAACTGGAAGAACGGGGGGTTTCTTTTAGAACTAAGACTAAAGTGGAAGATATGCTTATCGAGGAAGGTGAATGCAGAGGTGTAGTGACTACTGACGGTGAAGATATACGGGCTGAGAATGTATTACTAGCCCCCGGTAGGGTTGGAATAGATTGGGTCCAGGAACTCACCGATAGACTTCCACTAAAGGCTGACTTCGCACCTATCGATATAGGGGTGAGAGTCGAAGTGCCGAGTATAATAATGGATCCAGTTATAGATGTTAATCGTGATCCAAAGTTTCATCTCTATACCAAAAGTTACGACGACTTCGTGAGAACTTTTTGTACCAACTACAAAGGTTTCGTTGTCAAAGAAGAATATGATGGTTTTATAGGGGTTAACGGCCATTCCATGAAAGATAGGGAAACAGACAAAACCAATTTCGCCTTTTTAGTCAGGACTCATTTGACAGAACCACTTGAAGATACGACCAAATACGGAAAGGCGATAGCTCAGTTAGCTACGACGATAGGAGGAGGAAAACCTATAGTACAGAGGATGGGGGATCTAAGAGACGGGAGAAGATCAACGCACAGCAGGATCGATAGAAATCCCGTTCAGCCGACCTTGAACGATTACACACCTGGAGATATCTCGATGGCTCTACCGGAAAGGGCAGTGATCGACATAAAAGAAGGGCTAGAGATGCTGAACGAGATAATACCTGGAGTTGATTCAGCCGCTACACTGCTCTACGCTCCTGAGATAAAGTTCTACGCGAATCATCTGCAAGTGGATGATGGATTACAGACTTCTATCCCTAATCTATATGCGGCTGGAGACGGCGCTGGATTGTCACACGATATCGTTAATGCCGCAGCAACTGGGATCTTAGCAGGCAGGAGTATAAGAGAAAAATTTAGTTGATAATCATATTTTGATCAACATCTTCCTTCCAACCAGGTTAGAGATTTTCAAAGCTTGGAGTCCGCTGTTTTCATAGATCAGGAACTCGCCCTTTATCCCAACGGTTTTTCCCGAATGTGGACCCGGGACTGATCTAACTCTAGGTTTTGCTCTCAGAGGTAATTCGATAGGATAATCCTCTAGAAATACCAACTCTCCTACAGGAACGCGGTTCTTCACGCCTCTATACTTTCTCTCAACTATCTTCTTATCGAGTTTTCTAGCCATCCGCTTCAACTTCTTTTTAGAACTGACCCTTTGAGATATGCCTAGTTTTCCGCTCAACTTCATCTCTTCCTCTCTTGCCGTTTTCCGGTCTTCCACCGTAGAGAGGAGAGCGTAGGCGTCAGCTCCCTGTTCTATCAACCTCTCTCTTAACCTATCTTTGCTGGTCATACCGATCTTAGGCACAATTCCATGGAAGGCTAGATAAACAGCATGGGTCTCCTCACAGAAGCCTCCTGAACAACCTTCACAATCCTGAGGTTCGAAAATACATTCTAACTTTGGTATCTCTTCGGGGGCGCATTCACCACACTGCCTGAACTTATCTACAACCCTCTCATCGGGGCAGGGTGTATACCCATCTTCAAAGCCCCCCACGCATATCTTCTCGTCTGATACATTAAAATCGATTTTCTCCATATCCAAAATTTCGGGGGATTCTCCATCGTAAATTTGAAGTTCGTGGTTGAAGTCGTTCCACTTAGAAGAGATAACATGGACCTCTCGGACTTCTTTTTCTTCATCCCTTTCAGTCAACAGTTCGTCGGCTCTTCTGTACACGGTTTAAGCACTTCCTTCCCGTAATATATCGGTTTCGGGGGAATTTACTTAACTTTCCTTCGAACTTTTAAAGCCGATGACCTATAAGACCATTCAGGACACCGTTCATGGAAGCGTAAAGTTCAGCGGACCTTTCCTAGAACTCATCGATTGTCCCGAACTACAGAGGTTGAGAGGGATAAAACAGCTCGGGCTAACCAATCTAGTGTTCCCGGGAGCGAATCACACCAGATTAGAACATTCGATCGGAGCTTATCACGTAGCGGAGAAGATGGCCCAGCAACTTCAGCTGGAGGAAAAGGAAAAAAAAACGGTGAAGGCCGCCGCCCTCCTACACGATGTCGGTCACGCCCCATTCAGCCACACATTGGAATTCATAATCGAGAGCGAGA